>JAGPMK010000021.1 GCA_018052995.1 Syntrophorhabdales bacterium
AAAGGTAACTGCCACCATAACCACAAAGGATTTCATCTCTCACGGTGAGGTCACTGGAAATGTGACAGCCACAGAGATGGTCATACTGAAAAACACATCTGTACACAAAGGGGATATAACCACGCCAGGGATAACAATTGAAAAAGGTGCTATCTTTAATGGTTCATGTATAATGACAAGACAATGATGTATATTCCGATCACACCAAGCACTAAATCTGATTTTATCCGGACACCTCTTTTTGACCTGTTTTTATGTTATCAGACAAAATCCTTATGGATTTTGTCTGAATCTGTCTGGTTCATGGGGAAAAAGAAATTACCGACAGCACTAATGTGATGAGATCATATCAGAGATAGGCCCCTATCTAACCCATCTCAGCGCAAAGGAGATATCCACTGTAAAGAACAAAAAGATCGTCAGCAGTACAGATGAGATAATTATTTATTAGGAAATATTATATTCTTGTGAGGTTTTCATTATTTTTATTGATATAGGTGACCTTATCAGATATACATGGATGATTGATATCACATAAGAATTGATATGTAAGGGTAAAATATATTTATCCTGACACTATAAAATGGTTTTAAATGTCCTAATGTTGTAACTCCTTGTATATCGTTAATTACAAAATTTTTAAAGAGACAAAGTAAGACTAGATTTTTATACTTTTGACCGTGAAGTTGAGTTAAAATGTCTTTTTACCAAAGGGGATATGGAGCTTTCTCATTCTGTGTCTTAGTGTCCCAGGATTCATACCCAGGAGTTCAGCTGCACCACCTTTACCCTCCACCTTTCCCCTGGCAATCCTGAGTGCATTATGGATATGTTCCTTTTCTATCACATCAAGGGTTGAAAATACCTGCATATCCATCTCATAAAACCTATCACTTCCTAAATCAGTCTGCAGTATATCTCTAAAATCAAGGGGCCTGCCCTTGGAGAGTATTATTGCCCTCTCCACAATATTCTCTAGCTCCCGGACATTCCCGGGCCAACCATATGACATTAATAGATTTATTGCACCCTTATCAATTATAGGTATATCGGGCAGGGCCATCTCCTTAAATTTTTTCATTATAAAATGCTGAACAAGGGCAGGTATGTCACCTTTTCTTTCCCGAAGGGGCGGTATATAGATGGGAAAGACATTGAGTCTGAAATAGAGATCTTCTCTGAATAGTCCTTTTTTCACACGCTCTTCAAGATTGCGGTTCGTCGCTGATATTATTCTTACGTCAACTTTTATTGGGGTAACCCCACCCACCCTTTCAAACTCTTTCTCTTGAAGAACCCTGAGGAGCCTTACCTGGGCATTTAGTGGAAGTTCACTGATCTCGTCAAGGAAGATTGTTCCACGATGTGCCCTCTCAAACCTACCTTTTTTCTGATAGATTGCGCCTGTAAATGAGCCCTTCTCATGACCAAAAAGCTCGCTGTCAATGAGCGTATCCGGTATGGCACCACAGTTCAGTTTGATAAAGGGTCCATCGGATTTAGGGGATAAGCTATGTATAATCTGCGATATAATCTCCTTCCCAGTTCCTGTCTCACCATAGAGTAGGACCGGACTCGCTAAGGGAGCCACCTGATTGACTCTAGCCATAACATCTTTCAACCCAAAGTCAGCCCCAATTACCTCCAGGCTATATCTCCCCCTGAGTTCATTCTGAAGATAATGCCTTTCCTCAGAAAGGGCATCCTTAAATGCCATAAGATTTTTGTATTGTCTGCAGTTATTTAGTGCAATTGCAATAGGCTCATTGACAAATCCAAGCAACTCTAAATAGGCATCTTGGCTTGCCGATTCATCCTTGGTAATCATTATGAATGCACCCATATATTTTTTTTCAAGTATAAAGCGCACAACAATAGCCTGAACATCAACCCATCCAAGGATATCTGCTATAAGGGAAAGTATAGGGTCTTTAGTTATATCTTTAACATACCTTATTCGTGAAAAACCTGCAGCCTTTTCTATCTCACCCTGAAGATTACTTGGAAGGGGAACCTTAATATCTCTGCTACATCCTTCCTCAGGGCTGGCAACTGCCTCTATATTTATTGTGCCAAGCTGCTCATCATATGTTACCAGTACCAGTTCTTCTATATGGACAATATCATTTAAGAATAAAAAACACCTATGTAATGCCTTTCCTATATCAAGGCTGCTGCAGATCCGCACTGTAATCTCCCTGAAAAATATATCCCTGTTTAAATCTTTGAGATTCTGAGACATATGGGAGTTATACAATATAACTGATAAATTTGACAGTTTTTTCTGATAAATTTGACAGTTTTTGTTCCTATAAGTTCTAACTAATTGATATTAATACAAAAAAGATATGGCATATATTTTGCTTAATATTTTATTATGTATCTTGAAAACATAAAGGTCAGGGTGCATGGAGATAAAGAGAGGGAGTTTTTAGCATTTCTCCATGAGGTATCGAATCATCTTGTTGAATATAGGGGGCTTTTGAGATTCGATTCTTTCAGGAATACTACAGTGCTATCAGATTTTATAATACAATTCTACTGGAAGGATAAGATTGATCTATGCTACGGAAGCCCCCTTGCATATTATATAATGGAGGGCTTACAGAAGATAGGGCTCATAAATTATACAATATGGGTCGAAGAGGTAATATTCAAAAAAGATCAAATACCTGACAATACAGTTTTTAAAACTGAAACACCTAGGTGTTTGAGAGAAAAAAAGGAGGAAGCGTTTATGGAAAAAAAAGATGATGGCAGGGCCGTAACAAATAAGGTTACCCGAAGAGGCTTTTTAAAGGCAGGGGTAACCGCTGGGGTCATGGCAACTGCAACAGGACTTGCCCTTGACCTGAGCAAAAGGGATGCTGAGGCAGCAGAGAGGAGGCTTCCAAAAAAATGGGATGAGGAGATAGACGTGGTTATTGTGGGCTCAGGCTTTGCAGGTCTTGCTGCTGCTGCTGAGGCAGGGAAAAAGGGCGTAAAGGCCGTGATACTTGAAAAGATGCCTACATATGGCGGCAATTCCATTATTAACGGTGGTGTATATGCAGCATGGGACAGCAAGCTTCGTCTCAGGCAGAAAAAAAATCTCGGCGAAGATAGCCCTAAACAACATTTAGATGATACATTAAAGGGTGGAGATTATTATAATATACCAGCACTTGTCAAAAACTTAACCGAAGGTTCCCCTGATGCCCTTAACTGGATGATTGATGAAGGTGGTTGCAAGCTCCGCGATGCAATCACAAGGGCAGGGGGCCATAGTGCCTATAGGACCCATACAGTTGCAGAGGGGGTAGGCAGAGGATTTACAGAACCGTTGAGGAAGATTGCAGAGAAATATGGTGCGAAAATAAGACTCGGCAATGAAATTACTTGGATATGGAGAAAGGATACAGAGGGTCCTGTTCTGGGTGTTGAGGTGAAGACCCCTAAGGGAAAAAGGAACATAAAGATAAAAAAGGCGTTGGTACTTGCATCAGGCGGGTTCAGCAGGGATATAAAGATGCGTCAGGCATTCAACCCATCCATTGTCCCTGAATACAATAGCACCAACCATCCAGGAGCAACAGGAGAGTGCATAAGGTTCGCACAGGCAATAGGTGCCGACACACTTCAGCTCGCCTTTATCCAGCTATATCCCTTTGCAGAACCAGAGACAGGGATCCTTGATAACCCAGCTGTCTATCCTTTTAATGGTGTGGGGTATGGCCTTATCTATGTAGACAAAAACGGGAAGAGATTTGTAAACGAGCTTGAAAGAAGAGATGTCTGCTCTATGGCACAGATTAAGCTAGGCCAAAAACCTACCTATTCTATTTTCAATGAGGAGATGGTAGTAAAGATGGGCGGAACCATGGAAGAGATACAGAGTGGTATGGCAAAGGGGCGTTTCCTCAAGAGTGAAACAATAGAGGGGCTTGCAAATAAACTCAAAATACCTGCGCAGGCCCTTATAGAGACAGTAAAAAAGCATAATCAGTATCTTAAAGACGGAAAGGATCCTGAGTTTAATAAGCCTATAACAAATGTAATGATACCATTGGAGAAGGGTCCATTTTATGCAATTGCCCAGTGGCCTGCAGTTCACCATACCATGGGCGGGGTAAGGATCAACGAGAGGGCCCAGGTAATAGATATATGGGGCAAGACAATACCAAGGTTGTATGCAGCAGGAGAGGTAACAGGTGGCGTTCATGGCTCCAACAGGCTGGGGAGTAATGCAATACCAGACTGTGTGGTCCATGGTCGTATAGCAGGGATTAACGCGGCACAGGAAAAGGCATAAGCAAAATAAAAAGGGGTCACATGACCCCTTTTTTGTTGTTTTTGGGGTCTGAGTATGAAAAAGATAGCATTATCTCTTATTGTGTTTATTTTAGGAATGGGCATTGTAACAAACCTTCTTATGGCACAGACAAAGAAACAGTCGTCAAAGGTAGCATCAAAAAAGGCATCATGTCTGTCCTGTCATGAAAATATTCAGACAATCCTCCCCAAGCAGCATAAGCCTGTATCAGGGGACACAATAGCCGCATGTAATCCATGCCATAAACCTGATATATCCGGGAAGGCAGAGCCAAAACCCTATGCATCCATCCTACATAGGGCGCATGTTGGTGAGGGTTCAAACGGAGATTGTATGGTATGCCACACATATAAGACAGGCATTTTTGGCATATTAGGAACAAAGGTTTCCTATGGCAGGATTAAAAGGGATGACCTGGAGTATATAAAGGGCATCTTTTCATCGTGGGCGCTATCAAAGAACATAGATGCTACCCACGGCAGGGCTAATATCTTATGCAGTGCATGTCACGATAAGGAACTGCCAACAAGGGGTGATACCGTAGAAGACAACCGCTGTCTTAACTGTCATGGACCATTGGAGGCACTGCAGAAAAAAACTGAGCCAATGGATTTCCCTGACAGGAATCCCCATAAGTCACACCTTGGGGATATTGCCTGCACTGTATGCCATCATGCCCATAAACCATCCACTATCTACTGTCTCGGGTGTCATGGAAATTTTAGGATGAAGATACCAGGGGGCTGATCTAAAATAGACAGGCATCGTATATTATTTCTGGGCTATGAGACCTTTTTTAAGGGCCTCATAGCTTTTTTCTTTCAATAATATTACCCCTTGTGCTAACAGTTACAACCTCTAAGGGGATTTTTTTACCTGATGCCCCCATACCTTCCTGAATAATAGCAGGGAGTTTTGAACAGCAGGGAACCTCCATAATCAGAACAGTTATACTTTTTATATTAGTAGCCTTGAAGATATCTGTAAATTTGTTGATATAACCATCGGTATTATCGAATTTTGGACATCCTATCAGACATGACCTGCCTCTTAAGAAATCTCTATGAAAATTAGGATATGCAACAGGTGTGCAGTCCGCGGTAACAAGTAAATCAGCGTCTTTGAGAAATGGCGCAAGAGGTGGGACAAGCCTTATCTTGACAGGCCATTGGAATGGAAAGAAAATTATATAACCAATTTAATTTAAAGGCATTGGCCTTTGAGTAAAATAAAAATGCATCCTGGTAGATAACTACAAAGAGATGTTGCATATATGTAATTGGACTAAAAAATTAGGGGGTTCCTCTGAGTGGACGTTAAGGACTCTATAAGATATATACCGCTTTTTCAGGGATTGCCGAATAGTCAGATTGAGGAGCTGTCAAGGATTGCCATCAGGCATTCTTTTTTAAAAGAACAGATGATTTTTTCAGAGGGCGACGAGGCAGATGGTCTTTATATCCTAATCTCAGGCAGGGTAAAGATATTTAAGCTTTCAAGTGAGGGCAAGGAACAGATTCTTCATATAATTGAGGCATTAGAGCCATTCGGCGAGGTTCCTGCATTTACAGGCAGGAGGTTTCCTGCCCATGCAGAGGCTATCGAAGACAGTACAACCCTTTTATTCCCAAGAGACTCCATCATTCAATCGATAAAAAATGATCCCTCCCTTGCCTTTAATATGCTTGCCCTTTTATCACAACGGCTGAGACAATTTACTGGACTTGTGGAAAATCTTTCTCTTAAAGAGGTTCCTCAGAGGCTTGCCGCCTATATGCTTCTTTTAAGTGACAGAGAAAAGACTGAATATATTGAATTGAATATAAACAAAAGACAACTTGCGAGCCTCCTAGGGACAATACCTGAGACCATGTCACGTATCCTGAATAGGATGAAAACAAATGGTCTGATAGAAGTCCAAGGGAGAAAAATAAAACTTATTGATAAAAAGGCAATAGAGGCCCTTGTCTATGGTGCAAAGTTGGATATCTGATAAGGCGTACTCTTATCTTCAATGGAGGATTTCTTTTTGAAGAAGACGAGGTTGTCTGCTATCTCTCTCAGGGCTGTAACAATCTCTCTGTTTGTAGAATTAACCAATGGTTCTGAACCTTTTAAGATCTGTTTAGCCCTTCTTGCACAGAGGTGGACAAGCTCGAATCTATTTTCTACCTTGTCCATACAATCTTCAACTGTTACCCTTGCCATTTTTATGCCCCCTTATCTGCTCTATAATTTTTTTGAATTCTGTGTATGCCTTTTCTAGGTTGTCATTTATAATAGTATAATCGAAGATGGGTTTTTTTTCAATCTCTTCATCATATCTTTTTAACCTCAGATCGATCTGTTTCTCCCCTCTCAGGGAAAGTCTTTTTTCCAGTGCCTCTCTTGATGGAGGTTCAATAAATATAAGACATGCCTCGGGATAGTTTTTTTTGATGTTTACTGCGCCATTAACATCTATGTCCATAAAGACATCAATACCTTTTTCAAGATTTTCAATGATGTTTTTTTTAGGTGTCCCATAGAGGTTTTCATGGACCCTCTCCCATTCGAGGAACTCACCATTTTTTACCATTTCCATAAAGGTCTCTTTATCAACAAAGTAATATTCCCTGCCATTTACCTCCTTGTCCCTTTTTTCTCTTGTCGTATATGATATAGAAAAAGTACTATTGTTGTCCTCCTGTAGAAAACGTTCAATAAACGTGCTTTTTCCGGCGCCTGAGGGCCCTGAAATAACAAAAAGCCTGCTTTTTTTCATTTTATCTCTTAATGTATTTATAAAATCAAGACTGTCCTGCTATTTACTCTACGTTCTGAACCTGTTCCCGCATCTTTTCTATCTCAACTTTTATCTGAACAACCCTTTCGCTTATATAAAAGTCATTGGATTTACTCCCTATGGTATTAGATTCCCTTACCATCTCCTGTATAATAAAATCAAGTTTTCTGCCAATGGAGTCATCAGCAGATAGGGTATCTTTAAAATTTTTTAGATGACCCCTTAGCCTTGTAATCTCTTCAGATATATCCATCTTTTCCATATAGATGGCAATCTCCTGGAGGATACGCATCTCATCTGCTATGCCCTCCTTTATAATCTCTTGAATCCTCTCCCTTAATCTCATCTCATAGGCCTTTATGGCAACAGGTGCCCTTTTTTCAATCTCCCTTATCTTTGTGTTGATTGTCTTAAGCCTTAATAGAAAATCTTTTTCTATTAATCTACCCTCTTTTTTTCGCTCTTCATCGAGTCGCCTTAAGAGCTCTTCAAAGGGTTCAAAAAGACAATCCCCGGATATGGTATTATTCTCCTCATAGGAAAACAGGTCCCTGAGGCCTATTATGTTTTCTATTGTCAGCTCCCCTGGTATCCCGAATCTATCCTTAAGTTGTCTTGCCATATCAAGATATTGTCGGACAGCACCTTCATTTATCTTGAGATAATTTATTTCATTGTTTTGTCTCTCCCACTTTATTGTGATATCCACCTTTCCTCTTTTAATATATCTTTTTACAAGCTCCCTGAGTCGCTGTTCAAAGGCATTATCAGTCCTTGGCAGTCTGAGATTAATCTCCATGTATCGGTTGTTAAGGGACCGCGCCTCCCCATAAAACCTTCCATCTGCATACTCCTCCTCCATCCTTGAGAAACCTGTCATGCTTTTTATCATGCCAACATCCTTTTATAGTGTTCTCTCCATCTATTGAAGATGGATACAATATCAGAACCTGCATAATCAGGATATGTCCATTCAAGAGGTTTATAGCCCCCTTTTTTATATATAAGTGTTAGATCCCCATAGATACCACTACCCATATATACCCTATGGGTGTAGTTTTTTGTTGTGGCAAGGATTATATTCTCAAGAGAGATATAGCCAGGGTCAATATTAACCTGTCTTTTTTCTTCTGTTGAGAGGTCTTTTTCTATGGCATTAGTTTTTAATTTTGTCTCAATAAGGCAATCCCTTCCTACGAGGGAGCCAAAGAGGACAAAGATGCGGTAGAGTTCCATACCCATCTCTTCTGAATAATAGTCAGTATGGTTGAATGGTATCTTCATGGTCTTTTCAGAGATTCTTCCTATTTTTTCTTCGAGTATATTTAGGATATTACTGAGTGTATGCTCATTATTATAGATTATGCTCGCAAAAAGCATAACAGGTTTGGGTATCTTTATGTCCCCCATATGATAAAAAACTCCCTATTTTTTTTCTGTCTGTCTCTGGGTGCCTCAACAGTATCCACTGGTATAATACCGAGGCTTGACCCAAATTCTTTTATATCATCTATAACATCTGAGAGCTTTTTTTCATCTCTTACGATCCCGCCCTTTCCCACCTTATATCTCCCTACCTCGAACTGAGGCTTTACAAGGGAAATAATGACGCCACCTCTGTTGAGCAATGGGATAGCAGCAGGCAGTATCTTTTTAAGGGAAATAAAGGAGACATCGATAGTGACAAGATCAACCTTTTCACCTATGTCATTGGGCCTTAGATATCTTGCATTAATACCCTCTTTGACGATCACGTCTCTATTGCCTCTTAATCTTTCATGGAGCTGGTTTGTGCCCACATCTATGGCATATACACAGGATGCCCCATACTGAAGGAGGCAATCTGTAAAACCGCCTGTTGATGAGCCTATATCCACTGCCTTTTTACCTGATACATCGATCCTGCATTCCTTAAGAACCTTTTCAAGCTTAACGCCCCCATAGCTTACATAGGGGATTGGGTGACCCTTTATCTCAATATCAGCGTCATCAGGGACCTTTATGTCTGATTTCAATATCCTCCTATTATCAATAAAAACCTCACCAGCCATAATCAATATCTTTGCCTTTTCCCTTGACTCTGTTATACCTCTTTTTGCAAGGACTATATCTATTCTTTCTTTAACCACTTCAGGATTCTCCTTGATATACCCTCGGTGTCCACGCCTATACTTTTTCTCAGTGTCTTCTGTGAGCCATGGGGTAAAAACATGTCAGGGATTCCAATCCTTTTTACCGGCACCTCTATCCCTATATCGGATAAGACCTCTAAGACACCGCTTCCAAATCCTCCAACAATGGTATTCTCCTCCACAGTGACTATTTTTTTTGTCCTTTTTGCTACATCTGTTATTAGTTCCATATCCATAGGTTTTATAAATCTTCCATTAACAACTGTGCATTCTATATAATTTTCATGGAGTATCTGGGCTGCCTCAAGTGAAGGATAGACAGTATTACCAGATGCTATTATTGCCAGGTCATCTCCTTTTCTGAGGACCTCCCATACCCCTATTGGAATCTCCGTAAATTCCTTATCTATGGCAACACCCTGGGCATCGCCCCTTGGATAACGGATCGCCACAGGCCTGCTGTACCTGTATGACGAATATAACATATGTCTGAATTCATTTTCATCCTTAGGGCTCATGATTATTATATTTGGTATATGACGGAAATAAGAGAGGTCAAAGGCGCCATGATGGGTAGGACCATCCTGACCTACTATGCCGCTTCTGTCAACAGCAAACACTACAGGAAGACCCTGAAGACATACATCAAGGATAATCTGGTCATATGCCCTCTGAAGAAAGGTGGAGTAGATGGCAACAAAAGGCCTCATGCCCCCCAGGGCAAGGGCAGCGGCAAATGTTACACCATGCTGCTCGGCAATGCCGATGTCATAAAATCTATCAGGAAAAGTGTTTGAAAACCTGTCAAGGCCTGTTCCCAGTCCCATGGCAGCGGTTATGGCAACAATCCTATTGTCCATTCTAGCGAGTTCTATAATAGTGTCGCCAAATATGTCTGTGTATGTGCTGGAGCCTGTTTTTTTTGAATTTCCTGTATCTATCTCAAAGGTGGATATACCATGAAAGCGTGATGGATCATCCTCTGCATAAACATAACCCTTACCTTTTTTTGTCACTATATGGATGAGGATAGGGCCATTCAATTTTTTTATATTTTTCAGGGTATCTATGAGATATGTAAGATTGTGACCATCTACAGGTCCAAAATATTGAAAGCCCAATTCCTCAAATAATATCCCTGGGGTAACAAAACCCTTGATAGATTCCTCTACGTGTTTTGCTGCCTTATATACCTTGCCCCCCAAGGCAGGGATGTTTTTTAGCATGTTTTTTATCTCCTCCCTGGCCCTGGTAACAAATTCGCCTGTCATTATCCTGTTTAGATAGGATGAAAGGGCACCAATGTTTTTAGATATCGACATCTCATTATCATTTAGAATGACAATGATATCGCTTTTAAGATGCCCTGCGTGATTTAATGCCTCAAATGCCATGCCCCCTGTCAAAGACCCATCGCCAATGACGGTGATTATCTTATAGTTTTCCATTTTTTTCTTTTTTGCCTCTGCAAGACCTACGGCAATAGAGATGGAGTTACTAGCATGGCCTGTATTGAATACATCGTATTCACTCTCCTGTCTTGACGGAAATCCACATATCCCGCAATCCTGTCTTAGCGTATGGAACATATCCCTCCTACCTGTCAATATCTTATGGGCATAGCATTGATGTCCCACATCCCATATTATCTTATCTGACGGCGTGTTAAAGACATAATGGAGGGCAATGGTAAGCTCTACCACCCCAAGACTTGAAGACAGATGTCCTCCTGTCTTTGAAACAGTATCTATTATTAGCTGTCTTATCTCCTCTGAGAGACTAGACAGCTCAGGTATGGTAAATTCTCTTAAATCTGCTGGCAGATTGATTTTTTCAAGATACATTAGACAGACCTGTTGCCAATAAACCTTGCAATCTCTTTGAGTATAATTGATTTTTCCCCAAGAAAACCTATTGATTCAAGAGCCTCTTCAATAAGCTGCTCTAGCTTTATCTTTGATGCGGCTATGCCATAGTGTTTTATATATGTCTGTTTGCCTGTGTCTTTCTTAAGCCTTTTACCTACTAGCGTCTCATCGCCCTCGGCATCGAGTATATCATCCATAATCTGGAATGCTAGGCCGATACAATCCCCATATTTTGTAAAATGCTTTAATTCTCGTGCCTTGGCGCCTCCCATTATTGCCCCAATCCTCACAGATGCCCTGATCAGTGCTGTTGTCTTATGCATATGGATATAATTAAGTATATTTTTTGTCCCCTCTTTCCCCTCATAAAGCACATCCATTACCTGTCCACCTACCATCCCATTAGCACCTGCTGCAGTGGCTATCTCATATACTGATTGACTTAGTAGCCTAGGCCTTATCCTATAGGTATATCTTGTATCGGTTATTATCCTGAATGCCTCAGTGAGAAGGGCATCACCGGCAAGGATAGCCACAGCATCGCCAAACACCTTATGGCATGTAGGTCTTCCCCGTCTTATGTCATCATTATCAAGGCTTGGCAGGTCATCGTGTATAAGGGAATAGGTATGGATCATCTCTATAGCGCATGCAATGGGAAGGAGATCATCGCTTTGTTTTCCCATTACCTCGCATGCTGCTATGGCAAGGATAGGCCTTATCCTCTTTCCATTGGAAAAGAGCATGTATTCCATAGCATCCCTTAAGACCCCCGGGGTAGAACTAAAGGAAACAAATATATCCTTCAATACATTTTCGATGACTATTCTTTTTTCATGGAGAAAGCCTAATAGCTCCATTACCCCTCTTCCTGAGAAAAAGGCCTCTTCTCTATTGTCCCATCTTCTTTCTTTATCAATATCTCGACCTTTTTTTCTATTTCATCAAGTCTCTTGGACAGCTCTTTTGTTAATTGAAGTCCCTCTCTGAAGATATTAAGGGCCTCATCAAGGGGGATATTCCCCTCATCAAGGGTTCTTACAATTGACTCAAGTTTTTTAAGACCTTCCTCGAACTTCATAGGTGTTTATTATAAAATTTAAATTCCCTGTTTTCAAGCATTTAGTTTTGATATACCTTGGGCTTATTTCTATCTGTATTTTTATAATGGTGCCAGAAACAACAGTGTTTATTTTTTCCCAGTAGTAGCGGCAATTACCCATTATCCCTGGATGATTAATTATACGCTAATCTGGTTATACATACAAAATTTTACCTTGCCTCTACAATAGTTTTTACCATCTTTATCAGGACATTGGAATGGGGATTCTTTACGCTATTTTCCATAATTATATCTGAGGGCAATACATCTTTACCATAATATGCCTTATTCCAATCATGCCGTGCCTTGATAAAGGCTCCCTCAAGCGATATGCCGCCATATACGCCTTTTGACATGGCAAAGGTTATTATATCGGCGCTTATATTGGCTGTAGAGGCATCAATACCTACACCTACAGGGCCCATGGCTATACCTATATCAGCACCAAGCTTTATGCTGCTTGAGAGCATGGCGGATATACCCCTTTCAGACATAATAAGCATGACGATCTCAGCAGCCTCGCCTCCTATCTGAAGCCCGAAGCTCGCCTCACCTATAGTATAGAAAGCAGGGCCTTTCCATGTCTCTGTTTTTTTATCATGAACAACAAGGACACCACTACCCCCAGATGCACCAAAAATTATTGCGCCTTTTAATATCTGGGGGGCAATAAATATCCCTCTTGCCTTTTTTGCAAGCCCCCTAAACCCCTCCATCTCCCTTGCCTTGTAAAAATTTTCAAGGGTAAAGCGCGCCTTTTCCACAAGCTGGGTTGTCTCAGCCAAATCATCCCCATAGACTTTTTTGGCATCTATAAGGGACGAGATAAGCGCTATAAAAAAAATAATTGCGGTAATAATTGATACGCGGGTTCTCATATAAGGTATTTTCATATCCTCTTCCTCCTGTGGCTTCTTATTCTTTTATTCCATGAAATACTTACCAATCGGTGAATTTATTTTCCTGTCCACATCCTAACTCTTTAGGATGACCGCAGCAGCCTTTCATTGTCAGCGTCTTTTTGCATTATTTATAAGATAGGAATTAGCATTTTTCCATAAAGGCATCCTTTATGAAGATTGGTAAAAAATGACCTCCTACCTGGTTTTCTATGGTCATGCATGTTTACTCTTTGTCACCGATAAGGGGTAGAACCTTATTAATATGAAAAAAAACAAGATATCTCTTTTCATCCTTCTGATCCTCGGGGGTTTTATATGTTTTTCTCCATCTTATCTTCTCTATTGCCTGAGGGTCTGTTTCCTCTTTTATCTTGGTAAGATAGAGCCTTTTGCCAGCAAATTTTTCCCCTGATTCCATGAAAAGATATGCCGCATGGGGATTAGTCTTTAAGTTTTCATGGGTTAGCCTTTCGGTCATTATATATGCTATTGTCTCTTCATCAATAAAATGCGGTCTTGAATATACTGCCACATCAACCAAGCCATTTGAATCTGCTGTTGCAAGAACGCCTCTACCCTGGGTATTTTCAAAATATTCACTTATTTTCATTGGTATCCTCCTGATTTTAAATTTTTAATAATAACTCTTTAACACAATGTTTGCGCCTTTTAAGCTATATTATTTTTCTGGTTTTTTATGTGGCTTTACATAGATAATTTTAAAAAAAAAATTTTGATACTACAATGGAAAAATATAAGGTCCTAAAACAATGAAAAGGTTTTAATTTTCGACAATATTGTCTAATCAAAATTTTTTGTTCGACAATATTGTCCTTTAAGATTTTATTTTTTTAGAAAAGTAAAATATTTCAATGTGTTATAAATATCATGGACGTGGCATAGACCTTGCATAAACATTATACAAATAAATAAAATATCAGGAGGCTTAAAATGAGAGGTAAAAGGATTTTGATAGGCATGATGATTTTTATGTTCCTTGGACTGGCAACAACAGTTTTTGCCTTTGGACCAAGGGGTGGTGGTGGATACAATTATGGAGATTTCTGTAGGATGCACTCAGAGTTGAATCTAAGTAAAGAGCAATCTGAAAGATTGTGGCAGATTAAGGAAAGGTATAATACAGATACACAGAAGATAAGATACGAGATATTTCAAAAGGGCATTGAACTGAAATCCCTTTATGCAGATCCAAAGGCAGATAAGACAACCATACTGAACAAACAAAAGGAACTAAATGCCCTGAGAAACAAACTCGATGACAGAAGGGCACAGATGATGGTCGAGCAGAGAGAGATCCTTACCCCCGAGCAGTTAAATAAGCTTAATCAGTTCATGCCAGGACCTGGTTACAGCAGAATGGGATATGGTAGACCAGGACACGGTAGAGGACCCGGACCATCGGGTTACTGATGACCAATAAAAGGGCAGGTATAAAGATAGAAACCTGTCCCTCCAATACTCTTCAACCCCCTCCTCTTGGACCCCTGTCTGATTATTATGACAGGGGTTTTTTTGAAATCAAGAGAAATAGATGGAATGAATAGAATATTTAGTAAAAAATCTATATAATCGGGGTTATGGATATCAAAAAAGCAGACAAAAAGACGCTCCTTTTTCTTCCGCTACTGTTTGTTATATTCTTTTTTTTGATTGCCATAACAGGCTTTTTTCAATACAGGGTTATTAAAAAGAATATGGATGAGCTCCTGAAGAAGGAGGCCGATATAATATTTAATCACCTCAATACTGAGATCGATCAAGGTCTTGAATATCTAAGTATAGCTGAAAGGTCACCTTCGCTGGTGCCAAGTGATTTTACCAATATCCTTACCTATGATGAGACTATTATTGGGGATTTATATTATATGCTCAGAAATACAGATATCCCTGATCTCGTGAATATCCCTGTCTCAAATATCCTTGTTATGGATAGTGAGGGGAATATAATCACCCAGAAAGGTTCACTAAAGATTCAGAGATCAGACACAGATATGCTCTTAAAGAAAAAAAAAGATACCTTTGTAAGGATGTCTGAGAAAAATATGCACTCCCTGACTATGGGGTTAAGGGTTAATGACAGGGCTATATTTTTGCGTATTGACAACGATGAATTCAATGCCCTCAGAAAGATATATATTATAAGGGATATAATAGACAGGGAAATCGAGAGGTTTAATATAAAGAGGATAACAATATATGATGATCAAGGAAGGGTATATATTGATTCAAATAGCAGGATAAAGGATGGATATCTGGTGTCAAAAAACATAAAGTCAAGAGTTATACAGGGTTACAGGATGGATATATATCTGTCAAGAGATATTACAGACAGGGTTCTGGACGAGATCACCACCAGTTTTTTTCTTATTCTTTTATCTCTTATTGTTGTAGGGGGTGTAAGCACGGTTGTAGTCTTTGTGTTCATGGGAAGATATGAGAGGCATATAGAGGATGTCAAGAAAGAGATTGCCCTTAATGAGAGGCTTATATCCCTTGGCAACCTTGCATCTGGCATGGCACATGAGATAAGAAACCCACTAAATGCCATGAGCCTTTCAATCCAGAGGCTAAAAAGGGAATTTGCACCGGTTGGAGAAAAAAAAGAGGAATATGAAAGATTTATAGATATAATGAGAAACGAGATTATCAGGGTTAATAGGATTGTTGAGGAGTTTCTTTCCTCTATTCGCAATCAGACAGTGTCATCAAGACAAAATCTCTATAGTATCATCGATGAGGTTACTATCATATTGAAGGAGGAGGCTGATTCAAAGGGTATTGAGATACACAATCAGGTAGACAGTTCCCTGTATATAGAGTGTCAGAAGGAGAGGCTAAAACAGGCATTTCATAATATAATACTGAACAGTATACAGGCTATAGAGGCCAGAGGGGTAATAGAGATAAAAGCAATAAAGAGGGAAAGCGAGATAGACATTATAATTAGGGATACCGGCATTGGTATAAAAGAAGAGGACATAGAGAGTATCTTTGACTATTATTATACTACAAAGGATAAGGGTATAGGCCTCGGGCTTGCTATATCCTATCTGATAATAAAGGATCACGGTGGTTCTATAAAGGTGAAGAGCAAAGAAGGTGAGGGGACAACATTTATTATTACAATGCCTACTGAGAGAAGAAAGGCAACAGACGGACAATAATAAAAGCAATAAAGTTTGGGGATAGTCTATGAACAAGGCACATATACTGGTAGTAGAGGATGAGCACATCCAGAGGGCGCTATTAAGCGAATTCCTCGCAAAGGAGGGTTATGAGGTCTATAGTGCTGAGAATGGCGTTGCTGCCAGAGGGATTTTTGCTGATAAGGCAATAGATGTTATCCTTCTTGATTTTAAGCTCCCTGATACGGATGGATTGAGTCTTGTGAAATATTTCAAGGATATGAATCCAGAGGTGGAGATTATAATGATTACAGCCTTTGGAAGCATAGAAAATGCCGTGGGTGCATTAAAGGCAGGCGCCTCAGAATATCTCACAAAACCCGTTGACCTCGATGACCTGTTATTTAAGATAAGAAAGATAGAGGAGAGGCTACATCTAATAAGGGAGAATATGGTTCTTAAAGAGACATTAAAAGATAGGTTCAAATCAGAGGAGTTTGTCTATGAAAGTGAGGGTATGCAAGGGGTTGCAAGCTTGATAGTCAGGGTTGCCAGCACTGATTCCACCTGTCTTATTACAGGGGAGAGCGGGACAGGAAAAGAGGTGGTAGCCAATCTCATACACAGTTTAAGCCCGAGAAAAGATATGCCCCTTGTTAAGGTTAATTGCTCTGCCATACCTGAAACCCTCCTTGAAAGCGAGTTATTTGGTTATGAAAAGGGTGCCTTTACAGGGGCAGCCCAGAGAAAGATAGGGAGGTTTGAGATAGCAGACAGGGGAACCATATTCCTTGATGAGATAGGTGATATGCCGCTTATCCTTCAATCAAAGCTCCTAAGGGTGATACAGGAGCGGGAGATAGAGAGGCTGGGTGGGTTATACCCTGTGAAGATAGACGTAAGGATTATAGCTGCAACAAACAGAGATCTTGAGGAAGAGGTTAAAAAAGGCAACTTCAGGGAGGACCTTTATTACAGGCTTAATGTGGTGAAGATAGAAATCCCCCCGTTAAGGGAAAGAAAGACTGACATCCCCCCTCTTTTAGACTTTTTTTTGAAGAGATATAATGAGAGGCATAAAAAAGCCATAAAGGGTCTCGCAAGGGAGGCAAGGGATATGTTGATAAAATATGATTTTCCTGGCAATGTCAGGGAGCTGGAGAATATTATCGAGAGGGCGGTTATCCTTTCAAGGGGGGATTACCTGACAACAGAGGACCTATCTATTTCCACATCAAGAGGGGCTCAAGGACGTGATGGCACCATCAGGGATGTTATAGGTTCTATAGAAAAAAATATGATCACAGAGGCACTCATCAGAAACAACTGGGTTCAGACAAAGGCAGCAGCATCCCTTGGTATGAGCGAAAGGGTGCTCAGGTATAAGCTCAATAAATATGGGATTGTTAAAAAATAGAGCAAGGAACACCGCTAAAGTATTCCTATTCTTTATGCGTTTATGTTATAGATAACATATGGTTTCAGACAGCCTATCCTTTTCTGCAGAAGGGGTCCCTGGAGGGGGTAATACACTCTATCTGTCAGGGAGGCTATCTGTTGAGAATTTAGACGACATGCTCCTATTTGTCGAGGATTTTTTCAGAGGAAGAAAACCCTCCGAGATTACAATAGATCTTAAAGACATTACCTATATGGATAGTGCTGGTGCTATTTTTTTGCTTGAATTAGAACAAAGGGCACAGAGGGATTCTGTCCCAATCAGTATCGTTAATGTATCGAATAAGATAAGGGGGATACTTAATCTGGTAGATAGGGAATCCCTAAAAGATACGAATATCTTGACAGAGAAAAGGGACTCAAGTCTTGTAGAGCAGATAGGTATTGCATCTATTAATTTTCTAAATGATGTGAGAAATGTAGTTTCTTTTACAGGAACAATAATAATTAAGGCGATCTCCTCTATTTTTCATCTAAATAGGGTAAGATGGGGTGATGTCCTTACATATATGTTGAAGACAGGCGTGAATGGGCTTCCTATAGTGGGATTAATAAGTTTTTTGCTTGGACTAATAATTGCATTTATGTCATCACTGCAGCTTAAGCAATTCGGTGCCAATATGTTTGTCCCATCTCTTGTGAGCATTGCCATGATAAAGGAGCTGGGACCTATTATGACAGCCATAATTGTTGCAGGCAGGTCAGGCTCTGCCTTTGCCGCAGAGATAGGGACCATGAAGGTGAATGAGGAGGTAGATGCCTTAATTGTAATGGGATTTGACCCTATAAAATTTCTCGCCATACCAAAGGTTTTCGCAGCAATAGTTATGGTGCCTTTTCTTACCATCTTTGCCGATTTTTTTGCAATTATTGGCGGTCTTGTTGTGGGTGTTTTAGGTCTTGACCTTACCATACACACCTATGTCCAGCAGACAATGAAGGCAATGAAGATATTTGATATTGTCACGAGCCTGATCAAGGCCATTGTCTTTGCGGTTCTTATAGCAGGTATTGGTTGCCAGAGGGGGTTTGAGGTGAGAAACAATGCAGAAGAGGTGGGAAGCGCAACCACATCAGCAGTTGTGTCTTCCCTTTTTATAATAATAGTTGTTGATTCTATATTTGCAATCGTGTTGAGTTATTTAAAATGAAACCCTTTGCTAAGGACCCATAAGTCTTCAGACTACATCTTTATCGGTAGTTTGTTTTGGAAGTGTGCCATATTGAACCATAGAGAGCCTGTTATAATAGTTGAAAATCTTACAGTCCGTTTTGGGGATAATCTTGTACTGGACAATGTAAGCCTGAATGTTTATAGGGGTGAGGTCTTTGTGATACTTGGTGGTAGTGGGTGTGGTAAGTCTACGCTTTTAAAACATATAATAGGACTCCATGAGCCTGCTGCGGGCAGGGTTATAATAAATGGCATTGATATGACCAATGCAGATGATAGGCTGCTGAGAAAGATAAGAAGGGATATGGGTATGTTATTTCAGTCATCAGCCCTCCTTGGTTCAATGACTTTATTTGAAAATATTGCCCTTCCCCTTAATGAATATACAGAACTTTCTGATAGGGCTATCAGACTTATGGTGAGGATGAAGCTTGCCATGGTGGGACTTTCAGGGTATGATAACCATTTTCCATCTGAATTATCAGGGGGCATGAGAAAAAGGGCGGGGATAGCAAGGGCAATGGCGCTTGACCCAACCATCTTATTCTTTGACGAGCCTTCCGCAGGGCTTGATCCTGTTACAGCAGCAGAACTTGATTTATTAATAAAAAACATAAATAATGGTATTGGAACTACAATGGTGATTATTACCCATGAGCTTGAATCCATATTTAATATTGCCCACAGGGTGATAATGCTTGATAAGGGGGAAAAAGGCATCATAGCAGAGGGAGACCCCATGAGATTGAGAAAGGAATCTAAAGACCCAAGGGTGAGGAATTTTTTCAACAGACATATTGCAGAACATCTAATAGGGGAGATGTGATGTTAAAGAAAAAGACACCTTTTCTGGTGGGGCTTTTTGTCATAATCGGGACACTACTTGGCACAAGCGCTATCGTCTGGATAGGGGCATCTAAATATTTTAAAGGGGGCACTACCTATGTGACATACTTTGATGAGAGTGTCCAGGGTCTTCAGGTGGACTCAAAGGTAAAATACAGGGGTGTAGATGTAGGATGGGTTAAATCTATAGACGTTGCCCCTGACAACAGGCTTATAGAGGTGGTTATGAAGATTGACTTTGAGGGTGACCTTAGCAAAAAAAACATCGCTAAGCTTGAACCAGCAGGCATAACCGGGATAGTTTTTATTAATCTTGATAATGCAAAACCCGAGGATTACAAAAAAACACCAAGGCTTAGCTTTGAGCCTAGTCACCCAGTAATACCATCTGTCCCTTCTGATATCCAGAGGATTATGACAAACGTAAACGAGATAAGCGAGAATATAAAGAAGATTGATTTTGCAGGGATCTCAAACCAGATAAAATCAACAACCAGGACAATCGAGTTGTTTGTAAATAGCAAACAGATGAGTAACATAGTTGCCAATCTTGAGGAGACATCAGTGAGTCTATCTAAGGTGTCTGAAAATTTTAAGAATGTTGTGGGTGATGATTCCATGAAGGAGATTGTTGCAGAGGCTAAAATAGCACTCCAAAATACCCGTAAGGTCCTTGAAAGGCTTGGAAAAGAGGTAGATTCCCTGGATATTGCCAGGGCATCGAGAAAAACCAATCAGCTTATAGATAGTCTAAACAAGAAATCCTACGCTATCACAATAGAGGCTGAGCAAACAATGGAGAACATTAAAAGGATTTCTGAGGCCCTTGAAGAGCTGGCAGAGCGTCTTAGGGCGAATCCCTCAGACATAATTTTTAGTGAACCTTCTCCAAAGGATGTGGTAGACTAAATATATATATGCTATAAGGTGTAGGGATGTTAAAAAATCGAAAAAATAGATTCATGATTTTATCGGCTATCTTATTATCCTTCATTACAGGTGGTTGCCTTTCAAAGAGCAGGGCACCCTATTATCTGGAACAGTTTGTCCTCGACTACACACTGCCAAAGAAAGACTATGGCAAGGTTATGGATACCTCTGTCAAATTTAGCCGTTTTTCTGTAGCACATATATATAATAATAACCGCATGAATTACAAGGTTAATCCCTTTAAGATGGATGCATATAATTATAGTAGATGGAGGGTTAATCCTGCAGACCTTGTGGGAGATTACCTTTTAAGGGATCTGAGGGATTCGAATACAATAGCAGTTGTCCTTTCTTATAAAAATCCTGAAGATACAAGATTTCTTATAGAGGGAGGTATTGAGGAGTTTCTTGAGGTTATTGAAGAAGGCAGGCATTATGCAGTATTTTGGATTAACCTTATCATGATAGACACAAAGGAATCAGAGATAACGAAAAAGATTATATTTCAGAAAAGATATCAGGCTAAAGAGCCATTAAAAGATCATAGCCCTGAATCTCTTGCAAAAGGCATGAGCGCATCTGTTGCAAGGGTATCTGAGGAGTTTGTCGGGGATATCTATTCTGTGTTGAAGGTAAAGAATTTATTTTAGAACAAAAAACAGAGGAAAATATAACGTGAATAAGAAAAAATCACTTATTGACTTGCTTATACACGACCTTACAGGCCCACTGTCTATTATCGCAACATCTACCAACAATCTTATCAAAAAGGAAGATAGATATGGTAGCCTAACAGAGCGTCAGAAAAAGACACTCGATATTATATTAAGAAATGCTAATAAGGCGCAGACCTTTCTTCATGATATAATAGAGGTATATCGCTCTGAAGAGGGTATTTTGAAGCCAGATACCTTTTATATTAAGGATGTATTAAGGGATGCTATTCTTGATGCCATAGAGATAGTTAATCCTGATTTTAATGAAGAACTTGCCTGTAATAATCTGACAGAAGATATGAAGAAAATACTCACAGATAGAGGTATCTTTATCGAAATTTGCGGGAGATATGAAGTCAGCCCATTTATACATGACCGTAAAAAAGTACAGCAGATCTTAAGAAATTTAATTACAAATGCCCTGAAATATCGTAAAAAAATCGTGAATATAAGGATAAGCGGCAATGATGACATAATAATTGCCGTTGAAGATGACGGCACCGGGATACCATCTGAAAGACAGGGGGATGTGTTTAAAAGATTCCTATACGCAAAAGAGCTAGACAGTGGATATGTCGGTGGCCTTGGTTTTGGCCTTTCATGTGTTAAATCCATTGTCGAGGCATTACAGGGGTCAATATCTCTTATGAGCAAAGAGGGAAAAGGGACATGTTTTACAGTCACCATACCCCCATTAAAATCAAAAAAAGCCTCTGAATGAAAAATTTTTTAATTTTTTCTAAAAAAATATTGTAACCAAGATTTAAATATTGTATGGTAAAAAAAGTTTCATTAAATTATAAAAGATAAGGGGGTATTAATGAACAAAGCAGAATTGACAGGTAAGATTGCGGAAGAGCTGGACATCACAAAGACATTGGCAGGAGAGGTTTTGAATTCCTTCATCAAAAATGTTCAGGAATCACTTAAGGCTGGCGAGAAGGTAACCCTCATTGGTTTCGGGACATTTTCTGTAGCCCAACGAAAGGCAAGGGCAGGCAGGAACCCTCAGACAGGGAAAAAGATAAAGATACCTGCAAAGAAGGTTCCAAAATTTACAGCTGGCACTGCATTTAAGGCAATGTTCAAGAAATAGTTTTTGAATCTTTTCAGAGATGGATATCTTTGATTTTGATTGAAATAGGATATCCATCTTTTTTTTATGGAGACAATAATAGGTTTTATTGCAGCTTTTTTTACGACCTTTTCAATGATGCCTCAGGTCATAAGGATATGGCGACTAAAGGAGGCAAGGGATATCTCTCTCTGGATGCCCATAATGATATTGATAGGTTCTGTTTTATGGCTTATCTATGGTATTATGATAAAGCAGATGCCAGTAATTATTGCAAATAGTGTATCTGCCTTGATATCCATCTTTACCCTGGTGGCATCTATAAGGTATAGATGACCTGCATTGCCCTTAAGGTCTTATGCATTATCGTGGTGTCATCTGTTTAAGTATGGCCTCTAACTTTTTCAGTTCCTCACCATAGCCTGCCCAGTTGCCCTGTCTTTGCATTTCTTTTGCCTTTTCAAATATCCTCATAGCCTCTTTTGATAGTTCCGAGAGGTCTTTTTTCTTTATAACCTCATCCCTTGAAGAATCGAGGGATGAGGTTGATGCTTTTTTTGCCCCAAAGAGTCTGTTTAGACAGTGCTCGAGATTTTCTTCCATCACCACCTCATTTTCATAGGCAACTATGACACGCCTTAATTCAGGCAGCCCTCCCTTATCCTCTGCGGCAAGATATAGAGGCTGGATATACAGAAGGGACGACTCAATAGGGATTATGAGCAATCTACCCCTTATCACCTGCGAGCCCCTTTGACCCCACAGTGTAAGTTGCTGGGATATATAGGAATCCTGGTCAATCCTTGCATCTATCTGTCTTGGCCCAAATATCAATCTGTCTCTGGGGAATGTGTAGACCACAAGCCCTCCGTAGTTTTCGCCATCACAACGGGCAGCTAGCCATGCTGCCAGGTTATCCCTTTTTGCAGGTGTATATGGCATAAGAAGGACATATTCCTCTTTTTTCTCCTCCGGCAGTTTCATTATCAGGTAATAGGGTTCGATCTTTTTATCGCTGTGCATAGGTATCTCCCAGAGGTCTTCCTTATTGTAGAAAACCTTGGGGTCTTCCATATGATATGTGCCATACATAGCTGCCTGGACATTAAACAGATCCCTCGGGAAACGGATATGTTCCTTTAAATCTATAGGCATCTCATCTATTGTTTTGAACATGTTTGGGAATATATTCCTATATACATCTATGACAGGGTCTTTTGTTTTTGTTATGTAAAAATTCACGGTTCCATTATAGGCATCTACCAGTACCTTTACAGAATTACGCATGTAATTGACCCTGTTTTTCAGGGGTTTTGAATAGGGCAGCACGGATGAAACAGTATAGGCATCAACAATCCAGAATAGCCTCCCTTCCTTTGATATAACTATATATGGGTCAGAATCAAGTGTTAAAAATGGCACAATCCTTTGTATTCTGTCTGTTATGTATCTATTAAATATTATCCTGCTTTCTGGGGTGATCTCAGAGGACAGAACAATCTTTGCGGTTTTGAAGAAGAACGAGAATAAGGTCTTTTTAAAAAATGAATCAAGCCTTACACCCCCTGTGCCCTTGTATGATGTGTATGCATTGCCTTCTGAGGTTGGGTAGCTGAATTCAGGTATCTTGGTTCTGGTAATGACATAATCATGTGTCATCTCACCATAGTATATCTCAGGCTGTGTTATCCTCAGATCAACAAGGGATGATGGCGGGATATCCTTTATGATGAACTCAGGAAGCCCCTCTCGGCTAATCCTGTTTACATAACTCATTGCAATTCCAATACCATGGGTGAAGACAAATTTTTCATTTATCCACGATTTACTGGGTAGGTCCCCGTATGAGAGCTCCCTTGCAGAAAGCATTACCTGCTGGTATTTATTATTTATCATGTATCTGTCATCATCGATGCTGTTGAATTTGTAATACGTCCTTATCTGCTGGAGCTGGGCAAAGGTTTTATAGAGGGGCGCCTCATCCCACAACCTTATATTATTGATGGTTGTCTGGTTCTTTTGAATATCAGCAGGCGTAAGATTATATGACACATCAAAGGGTCGAACACTAACGTCCTGGAGGTCATATCCAAGCCTTGTCATCTTTATATGATGTTCAATAAAGGGTTTTTCCATGGCAAGCTCATTAGGAGAGACCCAGAGGTTCTGAAGCAATGCAGGGTATATGGCAAAACCAGCAATGTATATAAAAATAAGGCCGCCAATGGAGTATATTATTAGCTTTATCCTTCCTCTCATCAGCAATACAACAAAAACTACAGAGGCTACGACAGTTGATACGATAAGTATGCGGAGGGCAATGAGCCTGCCGTATATATCAGCATAGCCAGCACCAAAGATAACGCCATGTTGGCTATAGAGCAGATCAAATTTATCGAGGTAAAATCCAAAGGCAACCTTTAGGAGAAATAACCCGCCAAGAAAGGCCATGTGCCTCTTTGCATGTTCACCTATATAGAGCTTGCTATGGTTAAACATAAGCGAGCCCCTGAGGATATAGGCTGCTGCCACAAGGCATAGAGACATAAAAAGGATAAACCCTGCAAGGCTGTTTATAATCTCCAGCATAGGTAGCCTAAACAGATAAAAGCCAATATCCTTATTTAGAACTGGGTCGCTTATACCTGTATGGACAGCATTATAAAAGATAAGAGCCTGATTCCATACCTTTGTGCCCCATAGGGATGTTATTACCCCAAGCACAAGGGATATAATTAAGCCCATTACCTTGAAAAATTTATTAAGATTATGAAGATTTGCAGTGAGTCTTGTAGCCCCAAACAGCATAATGTCTATGGTAGGAAGAGGCGTTTTCATTGTAAACATTATATTTAAAAAGAGCCATATAAAACATATAGCACCAAATATAAGACCAACTATAAACTGAGCAAACACAATGATCTTAAATGTATCTGTGTATCCAGTCTCATTAAAAAATAGCCACTCTACATAAAGACTTATTAATTGCGAAAAAAACATCAAAAATATTATGATAGCGGCAATCAGTATAATCTTGCTGTATCTTTGAATCATGATAACCTTTTCAATTTAATAGCGTTTAAGATAAGACATTATAGTTAGAGATATGTTTTAAGTCAAGCTAAATAAGGGAGGCGTATCCATGGGAACTAAAAAAGCCATACCAATGAAAGGAAATAGATAAAGATAATTTCATTGTAATCTGGATGAGGGTCTCTAATCCTCACTGGACGTTGTGACACGCTGGAAAGCCTTGCAAGGTGGCTTGAAGATAAGGGATACGTGTTTGTCATACTCTTCAATTAGACAAAACCAACATATTTTGGAGAGCATTATACTTGCTATAATTGATCTGAAAATATACAATACCCTTAATATACCAAGGCATTTTTTTAAAAAACTGAGGAGGGTGTTGTATAATGGAAGATAACAGGATTTCATATCATGAGTCAGTCCGTAAGGTATATGAGAGGATTAAAAAAGACAATATGGATAACATCTGGGATAGGTATGAGGCTCAGGGCATGGGAGGAAACCCTGACCAGAGGTGCCCCTTTTGTCAGGGTGGTGTTCGCTGTGACCTCTGTTCTAATGGTCCCTGTAGGGCAGATGTGGCAAAAAATAAAAGGGGTGTATGTAGTATAACAGGCGATGGGATGGCAATGAGGATGATGCTGCTTAGAAATGTCCTTGGTGCATCCACATATCACTATCATGCAGAACAGACCATTAAGACATTGAGGGCTGTAGCAGATGGAAGGTCCCCATTTAAGGTCAAAGATCCTGATAAACTCATGGCTCTGGCTATCCGGTTCAATATACCTGATTTTCTTCCAGAGGATGAGGTTATACTTGCGCTCTGCAACCACTTTGAGGCAGATTTTAACAGGAGATATGATGAGCCAAGCCATATTGTCCTGACCCTTGCCCCAAAGGAAAGGATAGCAAGATGGAAGGAGCTCGGGATATTTCCTGGGGGCATCCACGGCGAGATGATGTTTGCCACAAGCTCATGTCTTACAAATGTGGATGGCTATTATAAAAGCCTTGCCTTAAAGGCAATGAGGCTCTCCATAGCCATGGCCTATCAGAGTCAGATTATAAATGAATACTGTCAAGATATACTCTTCGGGACACCTAGGCCCCATAAGATAAGATGTAACCTTGGTGTCCTTGACCCTGATTATGTAAATATTTTACCAAATGGGCACGAGCCCTTTTTAGGGTTTGCCATGGTTGAGCTGGCAAGAAGACCTCAGTGGCAGGATAAGGCAAAGGCTGTTGGTGCAAAAGGTTTAAGGATTATTGCAAATATTGAAACAGGTCAGGAGATGATCCAACGTTGGGAGACAGATGATGTATTCTATGGTTATACAGGAAACTGGATCATGCAGGAGGCAGTGCTCGCAAGTGGCTGCATTGATTTATTTGCCTGCGATATGAATTGCTCCATGCCTGTTGACCCCATTTATGCAGAAAGGTATAGATTCAAGCTTATTCCTGTAAGCCAGCTTATTGCCTTTGAGGGTATAAATGAGAGGCTCGATTATATCCCAGAGGAGGCAGAAAAACAGGCTAGCCAACTTATTGATATGGCGATAGAGAATTTTAAGGAAAGAAGGCAGCATGTAGAGCCGGTGACAGGATTGCCAGTAAATGAGGCAATAGTTGGCTTCTCTACAGAGAGTATATTTGGTGTCATGGGGGGCACCATTGAGCCACTTTTGAAGGCAATAGCAGGGGGTAACATAAAAGGCGTAGCAGGGCTCGTATCATGCACATCTCTTAGGGATTCAGGGCAGGATTGCCACACTGTTAATATAGCAAGGGAGCTGATTAAAAGAGATATTCTTGTCCTTTCAATGGGTTGCGGAAATGCAGCACTGCAGGTTGCAGGTTTATGCAGATTAGAGGCAGGGGAGCTTGCAGGCAGTGGTTTGAGGGCAGTATGTGAACTTCTTAAGATTCCGCCTGTCTTGAGTTACGGAACATGCACAGATACAGGAAGACTCGCTGATTTCCTCGCTGCATTAGCCACATTACTCGGCGATATCCCGGTGAGTGAACTGCCTGTGGCCGCTGTTGCGCCGGAATATATGGAACAGAAGGCAACTATAGATGCCATATTTGCCCTAGCATTTGGTCTTTATACATATGTCAATCCAGTTCCCACAGTAACAGGGGCGCCTAATCTTGTAAGACTTCTTACAGAAGACCTTGAGGGTATAACAGGCGGAAAAATGAATGTGGAAAGGGATCCAGTAAGGGCAGTGGATGGAATAATGGAACATATAGAGGCGAAAAGAAAGAGGCTTGGGATATAAGAAACAATAGCAGGAGAATACAGGAGAATAATAGTATGAGGCTAAATAGTCAGTATTAGATAATTAAAAGGTGAAAGGATGTAAGATATAAATATGGGCAGGTTTTATGACAAAGGGCTTTTTTTGAGGCTGAATCATTCTATAGATTTCTTTCAACGCAGATATCTTATTTCTTCCTTTTGCGGTGTCCCCTGATTGCCTCATTATTGAAACTGACTCTGCGTACCTTTTTATTGATTATTTCGAATCACTAGGTATAATTCAGACGGGGAAATGAGGTTCAATTACACCATGAGACAAATTAACCGTTGAATAATGTTTGACATGGCGGTATTCATAGTATAGTATACCTACAAATTTAGTGTTCTTATTTTTTTATTTTCCATGGAACTAATTATACATCTTATAGATTTCATACTGAATGTAGATAAATATCTTAGCGTTTTAATACAGCAATATGGTTTTTGGACCTATTTAATATTGTTCATCATTATTTTTTGCGAAACAGGCCTGGTGGTAACACCAATTTTGCCTGGAGACTCACTACTCTTTGCAGCAGGAGCTTTTGCTGCAAAAGGCGATCTTAGTGTGTTGTGGTTATTTGTATTCCTCTCAATAGCCGCTATAGTTGGTGATACTGTAAATTACTGGATCGGTTTTTATGTGGGGCCCATGATATTTCATAAAGAAAATGTGCGTTTTTTAAATAAAAAACACCTTGCTCGTACCCATGAGTTCTATGAAAGGTATGGTGGGAAAACCATTATTATTGCACGCTTTATCCCGATTATAAGAACCTTTGCCCCTTTTGTTGCAGGCATAGGAAGTATGACATATTGGCGATTCATAAGTTACAACGTTATTGGTGGTATTGCATGGATAGCAGCTTTTATCTTTGCAGGTGCCTATTTTGGAAATTTGCCTCTTGTGAAGAATAACTTTAGTTTTGTAATCTTTGCTATAATCTTTATTTCCATTCTGCCAGGTATTATAGAATTTTTGAGACATCGTTATAGGGCCGGTTAACCCAACTTCATGGTCAAAAAAATATTTGTGTGTATAATTGCATAGGTGCATGACATTAAGAGAAGATAGCCAATATGATTGAAAATGCCTATGTAAGTTTTTTTGATGTCCTTGGCTTCACCTCCAGCTTTTTATCAGGAAAGCTCTCTAAAAGGTATGACAGCCTTATTGAGATGACCAATACGATACATGACCCTGATGTGACAATATTCCTCATGTCTGACAGTATCGTATGTGTCTCAATGGATTTTAAAAAACTTTTAGACACAGCTAAGGAATTCTATACATGGGGCATCCTCAATGATTTTTGGCTCAGAGGGGCTATAACACAGGGAAGTGTAACGCAGTATGAGAAGCGAGCTATTACAGGGCAGAACAGATTTATTCTCCCTTTTCTTGGTGATGGTTACCTGCGTGCCTACACCCTTGAGACCACCCTCAACATATCCGGTGTAGTTTTGGACCAGATGTTCTTCCAAGCAGGCGAGGGTAATCCGAACCTCCAAAAAGGAATAGATTATACGGAGTATGAGGAGTATCTGCCAAAGATGGGCTATGAAGGCAAAAAGAGACTCCTTCTGCCTAAGGCAGATTCTTTACGCCAGGTTGTTGACACCATGTATTTCGCAGAGATGCTTGAGTCGCATGTTGAGGATGTTGACAAGTATATCAACACCTTTTGCTTTTATATTCAACATCTTCTCGAACGGGCAGGCACGGAAAATCTTATCGCCTTTGTGAAGAAAATGATGAGAGAATTTGAGTTTCAGGCTGGCCGCATACTGATACCTACCAAAATTGTAACGATATTTATCGCAATGATCCAGGGTCTATTCAATCGATACCGTTCTGAGGGCATCCATCGATGCGACCCAGGACAGCTTGAGTTTCTTGTTGGCAATATCATATCGGTCTTGAAACAACAAGGATATCTCTCTGCTTTTGTGGATACCCTTCTCGATTTCGACAAAAAAAGACAAACCTCTCTCTATAAAGAAGTTAACAATCTTAGCCGTCTGAGTGGGAACAAGGAAGGATAAGAGAATAATTTCTCATTGACATCCATATTTAAAACCTAATCCCTGTTCAAATCCTTTTCTTGCCTTTTTCCTCTGTTTTGTGTTTACTTTCATTGTGGCTCCTTTCTTTATATAAAATTTGGGTTTGCGTGGATTATCCCACGCAAGGGAGCCACACTTCAAGTTTCAACTAAAAATAGTATAACCTCCAACATACCATAACAGGATAAAAAAAAGTCTAGAATTTCACATGATTCACAAGCCATATTTTTGAGAGAGAGGTTCTTTGCCTTAGGCTGATGTTACGAAAAGATGGTTTTCTTTCAGCGTATGTCTTTAGCCTCAGACCCAGTCGATAGTGCCTTTTTCTGATAGAGCATATTCCCTAATGTCATAACGAGAATGGTGATGAAGATGGTCTGTGTTACAACGCCCACATTCATAAAAGGCAGTAACATAGCGGAGGGGATACTAAAAAAGAGGAGGATTGTAATCAGCCCCCGCGGGGCAAAAAAGACAAGGGGCGTGATTGGCGTACGCAGAACGGTTATAAAAAATAATGCACGGAGCAAGAAGATGGATATGGAAATCGCCAGCGAGCAGAGAAGATTGCCAAGACTCAGAAGGTCAGATAGGCTGGTGTAAAATCCGAAAAGGATGAAAAAGAAAGACCTGACCACAAAGGTCAATTCAGCCACGATGTTTTTGAAAGAGTCCAATTCCACGTTGAATTCTTCGAAGTCAATCATCCGAATAAAATATTTGTTTCTAAAGAGCTGATTGTTATTCATAACCAGACCGAAGATGAAAACAACGAGCAGTGATGGCAAGTGGATCAGCTTGGCCAGCGCATAAACCAGAATGATAACCGTCATAATGATGACATACTTTACATGAAGGTTGATCTTATGCAGCATTAAGGCCAGCCCTGTGCTGAGCACAATTGAGGCCAAGATCGTCATAATGAATTCAGCAGCAAACCGGGCAATACCAAAACCCAGCGAGCCGCTGCTTAACAGGATAAAATCGAATAAGAGGATGCCGATGATGTCCGAGATTGAGCTCTCATAAACGATAAACTCCCTGTTTGCTGGATCCAGATTGGATGCGGAAGGAATGGCTACCGCACTACTGATAATCGCCAGCGGGATGATATTGATGACCGCCATTTTTAGGTTATAGTCAAGAAAATTGGCGAGTATATAGGAAAAGATTCCGATAAATAAGACAAATGGCACAATTGCAGAGGAGATAGAACCGATGATCAGAGAGAGTTTGTCTCGACGGATGGTCAGATCAAGGCTGCCTTCTAAGACGATAAGGATGAGCCCTAATGTCCCCATGATGGGTAGCATCCGAGACATGTCAGGGATAGTGAAATCGAAAAAGGCAGTTGCTGACTGAATGAATATGCCGGTTATAATTAAAAGCAGGACCCCTGGAATTTTGGAATATCTGGAGGTAATGTCGAACAGATAGGCAATCAGGATAATGATGCAAAAGGCAATCAATACATAATAGGTCATAAAGGTATCCTGTCTTTAAGCCACGAAACGCTTTATTGCTTCGATGGTGCCGATTACAATCAATCTGTCTTTTTCGCCCAAAAGCCGTTCAGGGTCGCATGAGGTGTCCACCTGATAGTCTCTTCTAAAGAACGCTGCTACTGCCTTTTCAGTCGGGGCGATTTTAACAGCCACCACATCGATATTGAAGCGGGCCTTCAAATTGACCGCCTCGAGGGAATGCCCCACGTATGTGTGGGGGATCTTTAGCTCAGCGATGATGACCTTGTCATTAACAAACATGACCTTGACAGCGTCTTTGAGCATCAGCATTGCAGAAAGCTCTGTGGCGATCTCTTCTTCAGGGTGTATGACCTCTTCAATACCTAGTTCGTTTAAGATGCTCTGGTGTATTGGATTGATTATCCGGCCTATAATCCTCTTCACCTTCATCTTCCTAAGCATCGATAGAATCAAAATGGAAGAACCGACATCCTCTCCAATGGCGACGATTACCGCATCCACATCTGCAAGTGGCAAGGACTGTAACGCCTCATACTTGGTACAATCCATAATCATGACTTTGGTGATGCTGTCTTTTAACTCCTCGGCACGTTCTACATGTCGGTCAATGCCTATGACTTCGTGACCAAGCGACGTAAGCTTGGTGGCAAGATATGAACCAAAAAATCCTAAGCCGATGACAATATATCTCATCCTAAAATCCCCCTTTGTCAGGCGGATAGCCCGTCCTACCTAAATTTTTATCCCCTTTTGTCAGCCAATGGTTCATGAACGTTTCATTATTATTAGTTAATCTTTATATCCTCTACCGGTAACCGATAGAAACGATCGGTCTTTTTCGCCATAAAGCCTGATAATAAGACTACAGGACTGACACGGCCAACAAACATCAATATAATCAAAACGAGTTTGCTGTAATTTGTTAGGCCTTTTGTATCGGCAATCGACAATCCTGTTGTGGAAAATGCAGAGACGCATTCAAAAAGGAGTTGGTGAGGCTGCTTCGTTGGCTCTAAGACCAATAGTAGCATAAACCCGACAAAGACAAACAACATCGACAGAAGGATGATAGAAAACACCCTGAAGACCGTAGGTACACCAATCTCCCTATCATATATCTCCAATTCAGTCCTTCCTTTTAAAAAACTGATGACTGATTTTACCGCAACCGCCATAGTCGTCGTCTTTATCCCCCCTCCAGTAGAGCCAGGTGATGTGCCTACCCACATGAGAAATATCACAACAAAGACAGTGGGTGAGGACCATGTGGCGAGATCCACCACATTGAAACCTGCTGTGCGGGCGCTGACACTGGCAAAGAATGCCGCCATTATCTCCCTGATCAGACCCCCACTATGACTCGAGCCGAGCCCTTCGAACCAGAAACAGGCGATAGTTCCTCCCAAAATTAACATAATCGTGGTTTTAAGTGCAAGCCGTTCGCCTACAGATAGTCGGATCACTTCATGTGCCTTCTTTCTTCCAGCCAGGAGATAAAGAAGAGACGAGGTTCGATATTTGAGATATTGATAAAGCCTCAAAAGCAAAGGGAATCCGATGCCACCTAAGATGATTAGCGCACAAATGACGAGCTGCAGCCAGTAATTGAATCGAATTGACGCAGTGAAAAACCCCTCAGGATAAACGGAGAAACCTGCGTTGCAAAAGGCAGAGATGGCATGGAAGGTTGCATCCTGCAACTTGAATAGCCAGTATCCTTCTACAGAGGAATAGATCAAAAAGACACCCACACCCTCTATAAAAAAGGTGAATAACAGAATCTTGATCACGATTTTGTACAGGCTACTCAGATTCTCACTGGAAAAAAGGTCCTTCATCATAAATCGGTCTTTGAAGGATGAGGTTCCCAGAAAGATGTATCTGAAAAAGGCGGTGAAGGTCATGATGCCCAGACCACCGATTTGAATCAAAACCATGATAATCCCTTTACCAATAGGTGTGAAAACGACAGAGGTGTCCTCCACCGTCAAGCCTGTAACACAAACAGCGCTCGTTGCTGTAAAGAGCGCATTGATATAGGGAATAGGCCTCGTTGTTGCGTTAGGCAGCATTAAAAGCCCGCTACCTGTCAGGATCGTCAGAAGAAAACTGCCGGCAAATAGGAAGGAGGCAGATATGTTAATGGTGGCGATATATCTTCCCAGCCGAGGCGTCTCTGTAACCATCAGCACCAGTGACCACAAGATGATGGCCTTTTGACCCTGGAAGATGGGCTGAAGCCACAATGATGAAATATGTATCCATTTGAAATGGACAAGGAGTGCAATCAGCGCCCCTCCGAGGATTACAGCGTTAAATAGAAAGGCAAACCATTTTTTTATTCGAAATGAAGCCAACTCATTAAGTAATTTTGTGCAAAAAAGGGCCACAAAAATGACTGAGTAAGAGAGCTGGATGCTTTTATCGTGCAGCGCATCTTTGCTAAAGCCTAAGTCAAAGATAACCAGTATAACAAAAAGCAGTGAAGCGAGGGCGAAAATAAATGCGGCAAACGATATCAAGACCGACCGAATAACGTTTAACCAGTCAGATAAGATATATATCTTTTTAAAAATGGATTCCCGATTCCAGTGCATCATATGTTTTACTTACGATGGATATTGTATACTTGATTGTGCTTACTGTTAGGGCCTTTTTTGCCTTTTGTTCCGCACATTATGATAATCTAACAAATTGTAGGGCCTTTGTCATGTTTTGTTTTTTAATATATAGACACAGTTCCAATTTTTCACTTCGTAAGTGGAAAATTGGAAAATTTTAGTATTTTAAATTTATTATTAATTGTGTAAAATGGATAAGAAACAAATCCAGAATCAAGCTAATAGGCTTGAATGTAATAATAGAGGGTAGCTGTTGGCAGCAAACAATAAGCAAACAATAGCAGGCAATTTTGAAGATGGTTCAGCAGAGATAGCCTATGGCACAATAAATGCTATAATAATGTATTAGAATTATAGAATGTTGCCTTCTTTTACATTGCAGAGTCCTTAGAGTAAGGCCCATGAAGGGGATGATAAAGGTAGGTTGGTGATTTAATGGACTATCTCGAATTTTTTGGACTTAAAGAAGACCCTTTTCGAATGACACCAGATTCTGCTTATTTTTATCCCTCGAAGGAGCACACGGAGATCCTCGCATCCCTTCAGTATGCCATAGAGCAGAAGGAAGGGTTCTTTCTGGCGACCGGTGAACCAGGGACAGGCAAGACCACCTTGCTGAAGGTCTTTATTAATGAGTGGAAGGATAAGGCAGAGATTGCGCTAATCCTCACGCCAAGACTCAACCCTGAGGAATTCCTTATGGCTGTCCTTGAAGATCTGAAGGTGCAGGTTCAGGAAAGAAACAAGAATGAGATCATAAAGGCATTCAGGGACTTTTTACTTGGTGTATCAGAAAAGGGTAAAATGGTAATCATCATAGTGGATGAGGCCCAGGACCTCCCTGATGAAACCCTTGAAGAACTGAGATTACTCTCAAATCTCGAGACGGAAAAGGAGAAACTCCTCCAGATTGTCCTTATAGGACAGCCTGAACTGAGAGATAAGCTTGCCTCCGTGCATATGCGTCAACTCAGTCAGCGGGTGGCTATAAAGGCAATACTCATGCCCCTTACTATGCCTGAGACCTCTGACTATATAAATTACAGGCTCATCAAGGCAGGCAAAGGTATACCTACATTTGATGAAAAGGCAAAGAGGCTTATCTACAGGTTTTCAAATGGTATACCAAGGCTTATTAACCTTTTGGCATCAAGGTCTTTGATGGCAGCATATATAGATGGAAGTAAGGCAATACACATAAGGCATGTAAGATATGCGACCAGTCACCTCTCTGATGGGGCGAAGGCAAGGCCAAGGCGTTTAATGACTATGGGCTATGGTATGGCAGCAGTTGCGGTAATTGTTGCAGTTGCACTTGGTGCGATGGGTTATTACTATTACTTTTATAGCCTTCAACCAGCAAAGGCAGGGGTCAAAAGGGAGGTATCTAAAGAGGCGCCTAAAAAGGAAGATATTCAAAAACCAGAGGTTCAAAAGACAGAGGTTCAAGAAAATCCAAAGGTAGAGAAAGAAGGGGTTAAGGCTCAAGAGGGCCAGAAGATAGAGAATGCAAGGTCAGATGTTGCCATGGGACAAAAGAAGGAGGGTCCAAAGGAGATAGTGGTTGTTGCGGATTCAGCAAACATAAGACCCCTGCCTTCCCTTGATGCCACCCCTGTCTCTTCAGTGTCAAGGGGGACCTTATTGAAGGCCTTGGGGGATTTTAAAGATGAGAAAGGGATGTATTGGTATAAGGTGAGGCTTTCTAATAACAGGGAATGCTGGATTGCAGGTGTTGCAGTGAGGATGGCAGAGAAGAATAAATGATAAATAGGGATTTAGGTATCCCCAACCCCAAGAGATGCCTGGCTAATTATTATCACTACATACCTCTTTGGCAGTCACAACAACAGGAAAGAGCATGACCCTAACGGCATTCTTTAGAATCGGATTGGCATCCAGATATCGGGAAATAAACGGGGAATACCTGTAATACAGCCTTACCATATCCTGTCCCAGCTCAGTCTTCATAAGGTATCTGTCCCTGAACCTTCTAAGGGCAATGACATCAGGGTGATCTGCATCTCCATATGCTGATGTTGCTATAAAACAGCCCCCTCCTGTCCCAAATTCTATGGAAGGCAATGTAGTCGGCGCAACCCCAAATGTATCCATTGTATAGGTATATGTAAAGTTGTCTATCGTTGCCGTTAATGTCCTATCGCCACCTAATTCTGTTTGTATATTTGAAAAGGAGACATTGGATGCTATATCGCCCATTGTGTAGGTGGATATATTTCCAGAGACCAACCTGTTTGAATAGATGAGGCTATTTGCGCTTCTGAGTGAACCTAATAGGCTATATGCCATGCTATCAGCGGCATTTCTTCTAAAATCCATATATTTTACCACTGCCACAGCAGACAATATGCCTGCAATAATTATTACAAATAATAACTCGATGAGGGTAAAACCTGACCTGCTATTCGCCAATCCTGCCACCTGACATCAAATTGATTATGTTTTTAGTATATAATAGCAAATCCCATGCCATATAAATCCCTCCTCTCACCTGTTGTATTGCTAATGTTTTTCCCTCTCTCCCCTCTCCCCTTGTGGGAGAGGGTCAGGGTGAGGGG
>JAGPMK010000059.1 GCA_018052995.1 Syntrophorhabdales bacterium
TAGGGACATTAAAGCGTGCCTACCACTTTATACGTATGAGATATAAGGGGCTTGCAAAGGGGGATAAGGGTATAAAAATGCCCATGGAGGGAAAAATCTAAGGGTTAGGGGTTTATGCAAAGGTCTTTTATTACAAAAATGTTCACACAAAAATATCTATTTTTGTCTAATAGCATAAAAAACAGGTCAATTAGAGGGCAGGAAGTTCAAAATAATTTATGAAGAATAAATGAAGGTTAACTTCAATTAGTTTAAACAGTTCCGTATACTCAAAATCCATCTCCATTGGAAAAGGGGATGAAATAATCACCAGTAAAACATGCATCACAGAAAGTGTAATCACCATCTTCAATAGATCTTTTCATCTCCTCTGTTGTAAGATATCTCAGTGAATCACATCCCATATATGTCTTTATCTCTTCTATAGTATGGGATGCAGCGATTAGCTGTTTTCTTGTGGGTGTGTCAATGCCATAGAAACATGGATATGCCGTTGGTGGTGAGCTTACGCGGAAATGAATCTCCTTTGCTCCATAGTATCGAAGCATTGATATAATCTTTCTTGAGGTAGTAGCCCTTACAATGGAGTCATCTATAACAACAAGCTTTTTTCCCTTAACCAGGCCATGGATAGCGTTGTGCTTGAGCTTTACCCCAAAGTGTCTAATAGATGGCTCTGGCTCAATAAAAGTTCTGCCTACATAATGATTTCTTATAAGACCAAGCTCAAAGGGAATACCTGACGTCTGCGAATACCCTATGGCAGCTCCAATCCCTGAATCTGGTATAGGAATCACCATATCTGCATCTATGAGATCACCTCTTGCAAGCTCCCTGCCAAATGCCTTTCTTATTGTATAGACCGTCCTGCCAAACATGAAACTATCTGGTCTTGCAAAGTATATATATTCAAAGATGCAGTGTTTTTTTTGAACTTTTTTAAAAGGAAAAAGGCTTTGCTGTCCTTTTTCATCTATAACCAATATCTCACCGGGCTCTATCTCCCTTAAAAACTCCGCCTCAATCAGGTCAAAGGCACAACTCTCGCTGGATAGAACATATGAATCTTTAAGCCTTCCAAGACACAGGGGTCTTATTCCGTATGGATCTCTCGCAGCAAAAAGCCCATTCTGCGTAAGAAGAATGAGTGCATATGAGCCTTCTAAAGCATTAAGGGCTTCAATTAGCCTCTCTGGTATTGCATGTTCTTTTGACCTTGCCATAAGATGGATTATAGCCTCTGTATCACCTGTAGTCTGAAAAATGGAACCAGAGGCGCTTAATCTATCCCTTATAATACGGGTATTGGTGAAATTGCCGTTATGGGCAACGGCAAGATAACCTTTTTGGTATTCCACTGCAATAGGTTGTGAATTTTTCAGATCGCTTGAACCTGCTGTGGAATATCTCACATGCCCTATGGCATTTGTCCCTTGTAGGCTTTTTAATGCATCTGTTGTAAATACATCAGATACAAGACCCATCTGCTTATGATAATAGGCGCTGTCCCCATCAAAACATGCAATACCTGCGCTCTCCTGCCCCCTATGTTGAAGCGCATAGAGTCCCAGATAGGTTATATTAGCTGCATCTTTGTGATTATATATTCCGAATATGCCGCACATTCAAGCACATCTCTCAATCTGATACGTTTCATTTTTTAGACAGCATATAATGTTTTTGTATAGATATTTCAAGATTTAACTCTGAGGGAGGAACCCCTCAGAGTTAAATAATCTTAATGATTCTTATTAAATAATCGGCAGGTAACGCTCGAGTTCATAAGGTTGAATCCTTATCCTATAGTCATCCCACTCAACCTTTTTGCTCAAAATTAGCTCATTAAATATATGCTCACCTAAAGCCTCTTTTAAGATCTCACTTTTCTCTGCCAGCTCAATAGCCTCTATAAGACTTCCAGGAAGTTCGCCTATACCCATCTTTTGCCTTGTCTCAGACGAAAGATGATAAACATCAATCTCAGTAGGCTCGACAAGCTGATATTTGTTCTCAATACCTTTTAAACCTGCATAAAGCATGGCAGAGAAGGCGAGATATGGATTGCATGCAGGGTCAGGGGAACGAAGTTCAATCCTCGTTGCCTTTTCTTTTCCTGGTTTATACATAGGAACCCTGACAAGGGCAGAACGGTTTCTCCTTGCCCAACAGATATAGACAGGAGCCTCATAACCAGGGACAAGTCTTTTATAGGAATTTACCCACTGGTTAAGCACTAATGTTATCTCTCTGATATGTGTCAGGAGCCCTGCTGTATAAGTCTTTGCATCTTCGGAAAGATGGTATTGATCTTCTGGGTCAAAAAATGCGTTTTTACCATCTTTAAAAAGAGACTGATGTGTGTGCATTCCGCTTCCATTTTCCCCAAAAATGGGCTTTGGCATAAAGGTTGCGTATACACCATATTTTTTTGCAATCTCTTTAACCGTCACCCTGTAGGTCATAACTGTGTCTGCCATCTCAAGGGCATCTGCATATCTCAAATCTATCTCATGCTGAGATGGTGCTACCTCGTGATGGGAATATTCTACTGCTATACCCATCTCCTCAAGCGCCAATATGGTATCCCTTCTTAAATCTTCTGCGGCATCTGATGGATAATCAAAATATCCGCCCCGATCAAGGATTTCTGTGGCATTGTCTGATTTAAAGTAGAAAAATTCCAGTTCAGGACCCAGATAGAAATTTGTATAGCCCATTTCCTTCATCTTTTCTAATGCCTTTTTGAGTGCATAACGGGGGTCGCCTTTATAGGGACTGCCATCAGGTTCATATATATCACAGAACATCTTTGCCGTTGCCTTTTCCCTTGGTCGCCATGGTATAAGCGTGAATGTCTTCGGGTCAGGAATTGCAAGCATATCACTTTCATCTATTCTGGCAAATCCCTTTATAGATGAACCATCAAACCCCATACCCTCATCAAATGCAGCCACAAGCTCATCCACATGTATAGCAAAGCTTTTTAATTGTCCAAGGATATCGCAAAACCAGAACCTTATAAATCTTACATCCATTTCCTTTACCAGCCTTAAAACATCCTGTTTGTCTCTTGCTTTTTCCATAAAAAATCCTCCTTATTTTCAACCTTATATGCCTCAATTATTTCGAATTTAAAACATCTTGATATAAGGAATGCTATGATGTTTCCAGGTCCTTTATTTGGGGCATTTTTTATTATAAGCACATTCATAATCTTTCTCGTTTATGTCTTGAAATGTATAAAAAATCTCTATAGGGGAGACTAAGCAATTGTCATGCCAGTTGTGATATTTTCTTTTATTGATGGTGAATAAATTTAAAGTATTTTTTATTAATAGACGTATTGAGAGACAATAGCTATATCTGAACCAGTTTTAGATGTTCTTAATCATTTTAAAAAAAGCACATCTATTGCGTTAATCTCGTTCGTTTGGTTTATTTATTTGAAAGCAGGTTATAATTCTAAATAGCTTGTCCACTTGCCACAAAATCACCTCCATAAGTTTAAACTTTTGAAAAATTCCCAAAGGACTTTCATGTTGTTTTACAATTTTGTAGTTAATGACAAAAATGTAGAATTAATTATAATCTTACAGCAACCTTTTCACTAATATAATCCTTGATCTCTTTAATGGTTGTCTGTCTCCTGTGGAGTATTCCTGCAGCAAGAGCTGCCTCTGCCTGGGTATGCAAAAAAACATCAAGAAAATGGTGCGGCCCCCCTGCACCGCTTGAGGCAATAACTGGGATGTCCACATTTTCAGATACAGCCTTTATAAGCTCTATATCAAAGCCTAGATTTGTCCCATCTCTATCTATAGAGTTAAGCAATATCTCTCCTGCGCCCAATTCCTCGCAGATCCTTGCGAGGGTTATGGCATCTATATCCCTTGGCTCCCTTCCACCCTTTATTGTGCATTGAAACCAACAGTATCTCTCACCATTTGGTCCAGGTATATCAGTAGGTATCACATGATGCCGCACATCATATGGAGATGAGATGTATACCCTTTTAGGGTCTATAGATACAACAACTGCCTGATTTCCATAAACCATTGAAATCTCCTCTATAGCTGTCTTTCCCCTTATTCCATAATACAAAAACTGCTCTGCAATAATAACCGCATCGGTTCCTATGGAGACTTTATCAGCACCAGATCTAAAATAGACCGATGCAACTTCAAGGGCAGAGTAATGCCTGTCATATTCATCGGTATAAGAGATAATCCCTCCCCCAATTGTTAAGGGCACAAAGACATTCAACGATGTCTCCTTTAAGACCTCGAGCATTGGCTGGTTAAGAAGGGGAAAATTTCTAAAGCCTGTTATATTCAGAAACGCAATCTCATCCGCACCCTCACTGTAATATCGTTTAGCTAGTTCAGCAGGTCTTCCTAATACCCTCACCTCTTTTGTCTCTGTGTCCCTAACATCATACTGGTCACCTTTAGTTACTACAAGCTCCCCTTTATCATTCTCTCTTACATCCATACATGCTATGATGCGCTTGGAAAGTACGGTTTTATGAAGGGTATATTCAGGTAGTACAGGTTCAATTCCCATTGAAAGAAAATTTTTAAGCATCCTTAACCCTATTTCACCACTCTTTTCAGGATGAAACTGGGTTGCAATAATATTTCCTTTTTGGATAGCGCTTACAAACTCCTCGCCGTAATCGGTTGTTGTAAGGACAGAGGATCTATCCTGAGGATCAACCACGTATGAATGGACAAAATATAGATGCTCATCGCCCCTTAAAGAATTAAATAAAATAGATGGTGCCCTTGCCTTAATCCCATTCCAGCCCATATGAGGGATGGGTAGATTGGTTTTTAACCTTCTTACCTGCCCCCTTAAAAAACCTAAACCTGGGGTATAAGGGGATTCGTCGCTCTCCTCAAAAAGTGCCTGCAGACCAAGACATATACCTAAATAGGGCTTGTCTGATCTAAGATATTCCTTAAGCGGTTCAACAAGACCTATTTTGTTTAAGGTCTTCATCATCTCGCCAAAGGAACCTACGCCAGGAAATATAAGCCTCTCCGCATCCTTTACACCAGAGGGTGATTGGACAAGGCGGATGTCATATCCCAGATGCTGTATGGCATTAATTACGCTTCTTACATTCCCTGCACCATAATCAAGGACTGTTACTATTTTAGATATCATAATGAATGATTTAATATAAAATTTTAGAATAGACAAATCAATTAAGAGTTTTATGGGTGAGTTAAAATAACTCTCTCAAAATCCCATATTTCTTAATCTTGTATCCAATCTGACGCTGGGTTATACCGAGAAGGCGCGCCGCCTTTGACTGGTTAAAATTGCACCTTTTCAACGCCTCCACAATCCTATCATTTTCAAGGCGCTCCTTCTCTGCTACCAGGGAGTCATCAGAAACATGGCTCTTAAGGGTAATCCTATCTTTTATATAGGATGGAAGCTCATCATCTTTTACAATGCCTGCCTCATTCAGCACAATAAGTCTTTCTATGGTATTCTCCAGCTCCCTCACATTTCCTGGCCAGTCATAATCTGTGAGATACTTCAGGGCATCAGGTCTTATGATGATCTCTTTATTGTATTCTCTATTGAACCTTTTAATAAAAAAATCAATAAGGGGTGGAATATCATCCTTTCTGTCCCTTAAAGGCGGTATGAATATGGGCACGACATTTAACCGCCAGTATAAATCTTCCCTGAATCTACCCACCCTTACCATCTCCTCAAGGTTCTTGTTTGTTGCTGCCACAACCCTTACATCCACATAGATAGATCTTGTGCCTCCAAGTCGCTCAAAGGTATGCTCCTGTAAAACCCTTAAGAGTTTTGCCTGCATAAGAGGACTTATATCCCCTATCTCGTCGAGAAATATAGTCCCTTTATTTGCCAGCTCAAACCTTCCTAATTTTGTCCCTGTTGCACCTGTGAAAGCGCCTTTTTCATACCCAAACAGCTCTGCCTCAAGGAGTGTCTCAGGTAATGCAGCACAGTTTACGGCTATAAAAGGCATATTAGATCTGTCGCTTTCATAATGAACTGCCTTTGCGATAAGCTCTTTACCCGTGCCGCTTTCACCTCTTAGAAGGACATTTGCCCTGCTTTTTGCCACTTTAAGACAGATCTTAATTATATCCTGCATCTTATCGGATACAGAGATGATATTCGGTAGGCTATAGCGGGTTTTCAGTTCAGCGGTAAGCTCTTCCTTTTCCTGTCTTTCACTTTCGTATGCCCCATAAATCTTTATAGCCTGACCTATGAGCGTAGCTATAATCTGCAAAACCCTCAAGTCCTCATCTACAGACACCATTTCATTAAATATCCTGTCCACAGACAGAACACCTAGGATCTCATCCTTTATCGTGATGGGGGCACATAGAAAGGATATGTTGTCTTTTTGAATTCTTGCCTTTGTTCTATTCAAAAAGAGGGGTTCTTTTCCCAGATCAGGGACCACCATGGGTGAACCTGATTTTACAACCCTGCCCACAATGCCTTCTCCTATTCTGTATTTGCCCCTTGCTATCTGTTCTTTTGTCAGTCCATATGCTACTGCAATCCTCAATTCGCCAGTCTTCCTGTCAAGCAAGGTGACGGTCCCAAGGTTCATATCAAGCTGGTCCGAGAGTGTCTTCATGGCATTTAGAAGGTTCTCTTCAAGCTTAAAGGAAGAGCTAAGTATCATACTCACATCAAGTAAGGCTGAAAGCTCTGCATTTTTTCTTTTAAGTGTCTCCATAATGGTTATTTTATAACATATTTGTATAGAAATTACAATTTTGTTTAAGCACAAGGCTTTCACGATGGCATGGTTAAGGCAGGTCTAACATACCAGCAAAAAAGGTTTTATTATTCAGCTTACTGTCCAATACTGGTTCCCTCACATATAATTTCTAATAGATTGCGATGAGACTCTTGCAAGCATGGTATGTATTTTGCTTATTAAAAATTGAATTCATCAATAAGGGTTAAGAATTTTCGACTAAACATTATAAAGGAGGGAATAAAATGAAAAGGGTGATAACAGGATTTTTATGGATATTTTTTCTATCAGTTAACGCCTTTGCTCAGAATAATACGACAAAACAAATAGAGACCAATAGCGGTGACACTGCCTGGATGATAATGGCTACAACCCTTGTAATGCTAATGACCGTACCTGGGCTTGCCCTATTCTATGGAGGACTGGCAAAGAAAAAGGATACCTTGAATACCATCGCAATGTCTTTTGCTGCATTTGCTCTCGTTAGTGTTTTATGGATCATTTATGGATACACTTTCACTTTTGGCGATGACCTATCTGGTTTAATAGGTAATCCTGTAAAGCCTTTTCTTTCAGGCATAAGTATTAATAGTGTTGTGGATATAGCAAAAACAATACCAGAATATATTTTCATTGTTTATCAACTCACATTCGCTGCCATTACAGTAGCCCTTGCAAGTGGTGCATTCATAGAGAGGATGAAGTTCTCTGCATGGATTATATTTACTATTCTCTGGATGACATTTGTTTATGTCCCTATTGCCCATTGGGTATGGGGAGGTGGTTTTCTTGCAAAATTAGGGGCACTTGATTTTGCCGGTGGTACAGTTGTCCATATTAACGCTGGTATAGCAGCCCTTATCGGCGTTTTGCTTCTCGGTAAGAGAAGGGATGCAGCCATTATACCCCATAATCTTACTATGGTTGCTACAGGCACAGGACTTTTATGGTTTGGATGGTTTGGATTCAATGCAGGCTCTGCCCTTTCTGCAAACGGTATTGCTGGTGCAGCGTTTATAAATACCAATACAGCAGCTGCAATGGCAGCAATCTCTTGGATGACAGCAGAATGGCTTACGACAAAAAAACCAACGCTACTCGGATTATGCTCTGGTGCTGTGGCAGGTCTTGTTACAATCACACCTGGTGCAGGTTTTGTTAATATTTCTGGAGCACTCCTTACAGGAATATTTGCGGGTATAATTCCTTATATTGCCGTTACAAAGATTAAACCATTATTTGGCTATGACGATACCCTTGATGTATTTGGTATTCACGGTATAGCAGGTATTTTAGGTGCCCTGTTAACAGGTGTCTTAGCTGATCCATCCATAAATGAGGCAGGAAAGGGGCTTTTATATGGAAATCCTGGACAACTTTTAAAACAGCTAATTGCAGTTTTAGTAACGATACTCTATTCAGGCAGTTTTACAGCTCTGATATTTTATTTTATCAAGGCATTCACCGGGCTTAGGTCAAGAATCGATGATGAGATCATAGGGCTTGACGAAAGCATACACGGCGAAAAGGCATATAACTTGCATATATAATGGAGGAGGTTATGAAAAAGATAGAGGCGATAGTAAAACCCCATAGATTAGATGAGATAAAGACAGAACTTGAAAATGCTGGGATATTAAATGGTATGACTGTAACAGAGGTAAGGGGATTTGGGAGACAAAAAGGGTATGTGGAGGTATATAGGGGCAGAGAGTATGAGGTGAGGCTTCTGCCAAAGGTAAAGCTTGAGATAGTGATAAAGGATGAGGATATTGATATGGCAATAGGTATAATCATAAAAAAGGCAAGAACAGGCGAGTTAGGTGATGGAAAGATATTTACCTATCCTGTGGAGAAGGCAATAAGGATCGGCTCAGGACAGCAGGGCGAGGATGCTCTATAAATGAAAGGA
>JAGPMK010000022.1:0-33387 GCA_018052995.1 Syntrophorhabdales bacterium
AAGTCAAAAGGCTTCTCGAGCGTTATTTGAAGACCGAAATCGAAAGAACTTATATCCAAGAGATCCTGGGAATCAAGAAAAGAAGGTTTTTCGCACTCTTGAAACAGTATAAAGAGAATCCTCAGCATGACATCAGTTCCTTGTCAAGTTTTTTTAATTAGACAAAACCAAAAAATTTTGTGCGAACACTTTTGTATACAACTTAATACATTCTGGTTGTAATAGTGGTGGTAGTTCCCTATCTCATAAAAGGCAGAATCCCTATCAGGGTAGCTTACCACTATATATATCTCCTCCTGTTTTGCAGTTCCAAAGAACCTTTCGGTAAAGGCATTGTCCGTGGGTCTTCTTACCCTGGCAAATTATAGCTCGGCACCTATTATATCAAAGAACTCCTTTGTCACAAGGGATGTATTGTGTGATCCCCTGTCTGTTCTCAAATCAGGCAATATGTCTATCCCCTGGTTTCTTAACCCTTTTGCGTTTAACAACATAAAAAACAGGTCATTGGTGGATAATCTGTAAATCTTTCAAACATAGTTTATCTTTCTCATAGTATTATAATGCACCTAATAGGGTGTTTTATATCCTAAAGATTCATGAAGCCTCTCATAGTTATAGAGCCTGAAGCACCTTGACAGTAAAAAATTATTTTGTTAAATTTCACCATGCCTGTTCACCCCAACCTGCCAAAAGAAGGGATGATATATCAAAGAGACCAATATTCAAAAGGTGGGCCTGGGAGGTGGTATTGGGATTGGCGGGACAGTTTTGTTTACTCTTATATAAAACCAGAGCATAAAATCATCCTTGATATGGGTTGTGGAGAGGGTATAGGCCTTGAGAAACTAGAAAAATATTTTCCTGAAAAATTCATTTTCGGAATAGACCTTGAGAGGGAGAATGTAGAGATCTGTAAAAGATATAATCTTAATGTTATCAGGGCAAATGTATATCAATTGCCCCTAACTGATGCGTCTGTTGATGCCTGTATCTGTGTAGACATGCTTGAACATTTGAATAAACCAGAGAAAGGGCTTCGAGAAATAAAAAGGGTGTTGAGAAAAAATGGTATAGTTATAATGACAATACCTAATGATCGTAATTTTTTTATCGCCAGGATTGCCATGCTTATGTTTAAGGAGGCCTTCTATGAGGCAGGTCATGAAAAAAAATGGGATCCTAAGTCTTTTGGAAGGCTTTTTCTCGATGAAGACCTAAGGATCGAAGAGAGAAAAAGCCTTCCTTTTGTTTTCTGGCACACAAGCCTTCATCACCTCATAGTTGCAAGAAAAATTTGATCAATCGCTCTATCATTAAATTATCTTTCCCCATTTTTATGCAAGCAGTTAGTTAGGCTGGTATATGTTTCCTCTCGTATTCTGGAGGAGGCGCCTCTATGTTAACGAAAACCCAAGACATGGGAATAATCTTTGCATAACCATATCCGCCATATGTTAAAAAGATGGCTCTTTTAGTGGATAATATATTGGTGTATAATAAAGACAAATTCAGATACGGGTAAGAGATAAGTGGATGAATGAGGCAGAGATAAAGGCAAGAATAGAAAGATTAAGAGAAGAGATAGAATATCACAATTACAGATATTATGTCCTCGATGACCCTGTAATCTCGGATAGCGAATATGATAAGTTGATGAGGGAACTGCAGGCCCTTGAGGATAAATATCCTGAGTTTTTAAACCCCAATTCACCAACCCAGAGGGTAGGAGCAAAACCCCTTGAAGCGTTCTCCACTGTAACCCATACAATCCCCATGCTTAGTCTTGCCAATGCAACGTCAGAAGAGGAGGTTGTTGATTTTGACAAGAGGGTAAAGAGGCTGCTTGGGGTCTCTCAGGTGGATTATGTCATAGAGGTAAAGATAGATGGGCTTGCAGTAGAGCTTGTCTATGTGAACGGAGAGTTCGTCCTCGGCTCAACACGGGGCGATGGATTCACTGGTGAGGACATAACGCAGAATCTAAGGACTATAAAATCAATCCCCATGAAGCTTTTGAGGTCAGAGGGTGCCTTAATCCCTGAAAGGCTTGAGGTGCGCGGTGAGATCTATATGGGTAGAAGGGAGTTTGAGGAGCTTAATAAAAAAAGAGAGATCACAGGAGAACCAATATTTGCAAACCCGAGAAATGCTGCAAGTGGCTCGGTTAGACAGCTTGATCCAAGGATAACCGCAAACCGTAAACTCAATATCTTTTGTTATGGCATGGGTCAGGTAATAGGGATCGATATAAAGACACACATGGAGTTTCTCGACTGTCTAAAAAAGTGGGGCTTCAGGGTAAATCCATATACAAGGCTGTGTCATACCCTTGAAGAGGTTTTCATGCATTATAATTACATAAAATCCATAAGAGATGAGATACCCTATGAGATAGACGGGACAGTTATAAAGGTGAACAGGCTTGAGTATCAGGTTGCCCTGGGACAGGTTTCCCGCTCCCCGAGATGGGCTTTAGCATATAAATTTGAATCACATGAGGAAAAAACAGTGGTTAAGGACATTATTGTGGGTGTAGGGAGAACAGGCGCCTTGACCCCAGTAGCAGTCCTTGAGCCAGTAAACATCGGTGGGGTTGTGGTAGAAAGGGCAACCCTTCACAATGAGGATGAGATAAAGAGAAAAGATATAAAGATAGGTGATTCTGTAATTGTTACAAGGGCAGGGGATGTTATACCAGAGGTTGTTAGGGTTTTAAAGGAGGAAAGAACTGGCACAGAGAGACCATTTGTCATGCCTGATAATTGTCCTGTCTGCGGGGAGCATGTGGTGAGGCCAGAAGGTGAGGCGGTAAGAAGGTGTGTGAACATAAACTGTCCTGCCCAGATAAAAGGGAGGATTATCCATTTTGCCTCAAAGAGGGCTATGGATATAGATGGTCTTGGTGAAAAACTGGTAGACCAGCTTGTTGACAAAGGATTGGTTAGAGATGTGTCAGACCTATATTATCTTACAAAGGAACAACTATCAAGTCTTGAGAGAATGGCAGACAAGTCTGCGCAGAATATAATTGATGCAATCAACATCTCAAAAAGAAGACCCTTTAACCGTTTTTTATATGCCCTTGGTATAAGACATGTGGGCGAACATATATCAGGGCTTTTGTCAGAGCATTATAAGGATATTGAAGAACTTATGAAGGCAAAAGAGGATGAGTTGATGAGTATCCCTGAGATAGGGCCTGAGGTGGCAAACAGCATTGTCCTCTTTTTTCAGGATGAAAAAAACAGGCAGACTATAGAAAGGATTTTAAAGGCAGGGGTTGAGATAGAATACAAAAAGGCTGGGGAAAGGCCCCTTGATGGTATGTTATTTGTTTTTACAGGGACACTGAAGAGTATGAGCAGGGATGAGGCAAAAAAGATAGTTGAATCCCTTGGCGCAAAGACATCGAATTCAGTAGGGAAAAAGGTGAACATCGTCGTTGCCGGTGAAGAGGCAGGTTCGAAACTGGATAAGGCAAGGCAGATGGGTATAAAGATTATAGGTGAGGATGAATTTCTGGAGATGATAAAGGGGATACAGGGATGAGGGTATTACTACATATATGTTGTGCGCCATGCTGTATTTATCCACTAAAGACCCTTCGAGGGGAGGGCATGGATGTAGTGGGCTATTTCTTTAATCCAAATATCCATCCATACACAGAGTTTTTAAGAAGACTTGAAACCCTTGATAATTATGTAAAGCTCAATCTATTGCCTTTAGTAGTTGATAAGGAGTATAATCTTTACGATTTTCTGAAGGGTGCGTTTGATTATGGCAGGGATAGGTGTATTTTTTGTTACAAAATAAGGCTTGAGAGGGCATTCCAGGTTGCTATCCAGGGTGGTTTCGAGGCAGTCACAACAACGCTTTTATATAGCAAGTATCAGCGTCATAATGATATCAAAGACGCTGGAGAGATCCTATCAGACCAGTATGGACTATCTTTTTTATACAGGGATTTTAGGATTGGCTGGAAAGAGGGGATAGACAAATCAAAGGGGCTTAATATGTATAGGCAGAGCTACTGCGGTTGTATCTTCAGTGAATATGAACGATACAAAGAGGGGAGATAAAAATGATGCCAGGGTTCGGTAAAATTTTTATTATAATAGGTATACTGTTTATTATCATTGGCCTTGCCTTTATGTTTGGCGATAAGATCCCCTACATTGGTAGACTACCAGGGGATATCCATATAAAAAAAGAAAATTTCAGTTTCTATTTTCCTATAACCACATGTATTATCATAAGCATTGTATTGACTATAATTTTTTCCATATTCAAGAAATGAAAGTATTATATTTTTTTCTCAAGAACATATTTTGAATTTTTAGGCATCCTGCCACCTATTTTAAGATAAGGGGTTTTTATGACTACAGATGATAAAAAACAGGATACTCATTTCAAGGACATCCTGGAACTTGCCCGTGTCTTAAGTACCAGCACTGTTCCTGAAAAGGTCATCGAAACCGTTCTCAACAATCTCTGTGAGCACCTTGGCAAAAGGGCAAGATGCGCCTTCTTTGAAGGGGAAGATCTGAGGCTCAGGTTCTGGGCAGGAGAATTCTCATGCCCTGTGGAGGGTCTCAAGATTCATAAGGATAGTATTGTGTGGGATGTAGTAAAAAAAGGGATAGCTGTTAATATTACAGACCCTCACCAGATAAATGGCTATGCCCACACCCTATCTACGCCTGTTAAAATAAAGGCGATTATCCCTCTGAGATATATGGATCCCCTCACCAATGAGGAAAAACAACTGGGCGCCTTAATCGTTGATTCAGGAAAAGAGGAAACCCCTATTTCACCTGAAGATTTTGAGTATCTCCAGGTCATAGCTCAGCTCATTGGCGCCATCGTAGGCAGGGCTCAACTCATTGAACAGCTCATGACAACCTGCCAGCGCCAGGAGATGATCCTTATGGAGACCGCCCACAACTTCCGAAATCGCATAGTTGTGATTGGCGGTCTCTCCCGGCGTATTGCCCATGCATTAAAGGGCACTGACATTGCAGAAAAAGCTGAACAGCTTCTCAGGGAGGTGGAGGCCCTCGAGGCCAGTCTTGCGACATTCGAAAAATATATGTCCCAGATAGAGCCTTAAGAGTCTATCACCCTTAATCTCTAGCCAACCAGTCTATTTTGTAATAGTAATAACAAATTCTTCACCTGATTCTTTTATCGATACCTTCAACCCTGCGTTTTCAGCCATACGTCTCACGTTTTCACGAGAGGCAACTGTATCCACCAAAACCTCAACAGGAAACTCACCTTCCTGTATTACCTTATTTGTAATGATTACAGGCTGGGGACAGGAAAGCCCCCTGGCATCTATCTTTTTCATATATACCTCCAATCTTAATATCTTTCTCTCATGGTAAAACCAACAACAAGGCATACAGTAATACCAACAAGCACAGCAATCATGCCATAAAGGCTTGGGCCACCCACATTCAACACACCCTGCACCATAGCATCAGACCTTCCTGCAAGATTAAAGTTATGGGAGATGCCTGCCCCCACAATCATGCCTATTACAAAGACCCCTGCGTCCGTATCGCCTTCGCCTGCAAGAAAGAGCTGTCTGCCAGGACAGCCTCCTGCAAGCACAAAGGCAAGCCCTGCAAGGGTCATACCAAGAAAATTCCACACATGATTACTATGGGCAACGGGCTGAAGAACAAATCCAAATCTTACCTGCCCGAGAAGCATGTTTGAAATAAAAGCAGCAACAAGAAACGCTGCAACACCACTTACAAGATGGGTATCTCTCATCAAAATTATATCCCTTAATGAACCCATGGTGCAAAACCGGGTGCGCTGGGCAATAAATCCTATAATGAGTCCAACAATAAGGGACACCGGGATAGCAGCATGGAGTGATCCAGGGCCTTTATCGCTAAAAAATATAGGACCGCCAGGGAGGAATTGCGGTCGGAACATAAGGAGAAGCAAAAGCCCTATCATAGAAAGGGGTATAATCCATCCAGCAGAGTTGTAGGTTTTATAAGAACGGCCGAGATTATAGCCTGATTTGAGGAATTGCACACCGACACCTATCCCTGCTGTCAATCCAATAAGGGCAGTAATACCGTTTAGATCTCCGCCGGCAAGACGAAGAAGTGCCCGCCAGGGGCAACCGAGAAATGTGAGTGCGCCAATCATGGCGAAGACACCGAGCATGAATCGGACAAGAGGGGCAGAACCAGCTCTTGCGCGGAATTCTCTAAAAAGTAATGCGGCTATTGTTGAGCCAAGGACAAAACCAATAATCTCTGGCCTTATGTACTGGACAATACTTATGCGATGAAGACCAAGGGCACCGGCAATATCCCGCTCAAAACAGGCAACACAAACCCCCATGTTAGGCGGATTGCCAAGCCGCTGAAGCAGCGATGCAAGTATACCAATCACGGCACCTGAAATAACTATGCCCCATCGAGAGGCAAAAAAACGGGTAATTTTTTCTGACATTGTGTCTCCCTCCTTGTTTTGTTATGGTGAATTAAAAAAAGCCGCTGCCAGTGTAAGCCGGAGCGGCTGAGGGAGGACACCTTTAAAAGAATTAAGGTGGGACCCTGCTTACCATTACCAGCAAACACTGACAGCCGTGGGAACACCAACTGGTGTTCTTTTTCATGCATCATATCAGCGAATGGTATGGCATACATCCCTCCTTTTCCATAATAATGTTGTTTTATATACCATAAAAATATTTACCCTGACAATCGAAAAATAGACATGGGCTTTCATAAAATCTGCCTTTGCTCTTTTCAAGGTCTTTTTTATGGCATCCACCCATAGTTTATTTTTTTCGTGTTATAATTAACTAACACCCCCCTTTGAAGAACGTAAGGGATACCTTTAGAGAAAAGGCAGCCCCTTAATCAGAGCAGCCTAAGGTCTTGGTTTACCCATTGCTTAATTGTCTTGTATCAGAGGGCAAAAATGAATATAATCATCAAAGGAAAAATTTAGGAGGGTTTGATGGAGGGACATATCTATAGGGTTTTTGATGTAGAGCTGAAAGAGCTTAAGGAGGGACTTTTATACGAAGGCGGTCTTGTAGAAAAGGCAATAAGAGAGGCAATGCAGGCATTACTTGAGAGAAATTCTGATATTGCCAGGGATGTTATAAATAATGATGACATAGTAAATGCCAAAGAGGTAGAGATTGATGAATTTTGTCTCAAACTTCTTGCACTGAGACAGCCTGCAGCAAAGGATCTGAGATTTATTACCACAGCCATAAAGATAAATTATGACCTTGAGCGAATAGGGGATATGGCTGTAAATATCTGTGAAAGGGTATTGGAGCTAAACGAGGAGCCTCGGCTTAAGCCATATATTGACCTGCCGAATATGGCAGAGACCGTAGAACTGATGGTTAAGGAGAGCCTTGACGCCTTTGTCAGGGAGGATGTTGAGCTTGCCTTGAAAGTCACAAGGGATGACGAGAAGGTGGATCAACTTCTCGATCAGATATTTCGTGAGCTTTTAACATACATGATAGAAAATCCCAAGACCATATCAAGGGCAACAAGGATCCTTTTTATCTCTAAATATCTTGAGAGAATGGCTGACCACGCTGTAAATATCTCTGAACTTGTGATATTTATGGTTGAGGGAAAGATAATACGACACATCAAGCCCAGCGAATAAAAGGTATATGATTAAAAGGATAGGCATTTTTTTTATTGTTTTTATTATATTGTTGTGCTCTTGCGGCAATAAAGGCAGCAAAGATGGTAGCAAAAAGCATGTTGTAACCATAGCAGGTTCAACATCAGTTATGCCTTTTACTGAAAAACTTGCAGAATATTTTATGCTACAGAATCCTAATTTCATAATAGATGTTCAGGGTGGAGGCTCAACAGCAGGTATACAGGCATGTCTCAATAATACCGTTGATATAGGTATGTCCTCGAGAAAGCTAAAGCAAGATGAGAGGCTTAACGAGATTATTATATGCTATGACGGTATCTCTATTGTAGTCCATCCTGATAACCCGATAAATGCCCTTACACTGGATCAGGTTAGGGCAATCTTTTCCGCAAAGATTAAAAACTGGAAAGAACTTGGTTGGGTTAACAGAAGGATAGATGCAATAACAAGGGAGGAGGGTTCTGGGACAAGGGGTTCATTTGAGGACCTTGTAATGAATGGGGAAGAGATTGATGACAGTATCATGGTTCAGGATTCTAATGGATCTGTAAAAGAGATAGTGGCAACTGACCCATATGCTATTGGATACATATCCTTAGGCCTTGTGGATAAACGGGTCAAGGCTCTTATAATAGATGGTGTCGTTCCTACTGTTTCCAGCATAAAGTCTGGATCCTATAAGATTATGAGACCATTTCTTTTTTTAACCAACGGTGATCCTGACGACAATGCAAGAGAATTCATAGAGTTTGTTCTGTCAAGGCAGGGGCAGGATTTATTGAGAAAAGAGGGCTTGATAGGATCATATGAATAAAGCGGTGTCTATAAAAGAGCAGATTGTTAAAACCGTGCTCACTATATTTGCGTTATCTTCATTGTTGTTTCTTTTTCTTATATTCATATTTATCCTTTTTGAGGGGTCGCCGCTTTTTCTCAAAGTAGGTTTAAGAAATATAATATTTGGTTTTAAATGGGCGCCAACAAAAGGGTCTTTTGGGATATTTCCTATGATAATATCCTCTTTTCTTGTTACTATAGGTGCCCTTGCCATAGGTGCACCACTTGGGCTTTCATGTGCCATATACCTTTCGGAATATTCTGGCAAGAGACTTAAGATGATTCTGAAACCAGCACTGGAACTACTTGCAGGGATACCATCCGTTGTATACGGTTTCCTTGGGGTTATTTATATAGTTCCTATTGTAAGGAATTACCTCGGGGGTTCAGGTTTCTCTCTCCTTTCTACCTCTATTATACTTGGCATAATGATACTCCCAACCATAATAAGCATCTCCTTTGATTCAATAATGAGTGTCCCTAGGTCATACAGAGAGGGTTCATATGCTATGGGTGCAACAAAGTGGCAGACCATATATAATATAGTAGTGCCTGCAGCAAAATCAGGGATACTGGCAAGTTTTATACTTGGTATGGGCAGGGCAATAGGTGAGACAATGGCAGTTATAATGATTGCTGGTAATGCACTAAAGATACCTATGAGCATAACAGATCCATTAAGAACCCTCACCGGCAATATCGCCCTTGAGCTTGCATATGCCACAGGAGACCATAGGCTAGGGTTATTTTCAACGGGCATAGTGCTCCTTGTGATTATTATGGCACTTAATTATATTGCAAACTTTGGAATAAAAAGAAGGTCGTAGGATGAGGATCAACCCAAGATTTACAAATAGGTTAATGGAGATATTACTCAATACCCAGGCGTTCTTCACAGTGGGGATACTCGTTGTTATTGTGGCTATTATTCTGATTAAAGGTATAGGCAACATAAACCTTGAATTTATATTTAGCTTTCCCGAGGACATGGGAAGACACGGGGGCATCTATCCAACTATTGTAGGAACAGTAATGCTGGCGATCCTATCTATTATATTTGCCACACCCCTTGGGGTTGGAACTGCCATATTCCTTACTGAATATACAAAGGAGTCTTTTTTTACAAAGATAATTCGTTTTGGTGTTGAGTCTCTGGCGGGTATTCCTTCCATATTATACGGCCTATTTGGCTTTATATTCTTTGTAATAAAGTTGAGAATGGGTTGGTCAATATTATCGGGTGTACTTACAATAACCATTATGATACTACCCACCATTATAAGAACAAGCGAAGAGGCCATAAAGGCTGTGCCAAAAAATGTAAGGATTGTGAGCTATTCCCTTGGTGCCACAAAATGGGAGACTGTAACAAAGGTAGTGTTGCCATCTGCAGCACCAGGTATATTAACAGGGATTATGTTAAGCGTGGGTAGGGTGGTAGGAGAGACTGCAGCAGTTATTTTTACAATGGGCAGTTCTTTGAGACTGCCAACCTCTGTAATGGACTCAGGAAGGACCATGGCTGTCCACTTTTACATCCTTGCAAGAGAGGGTATATCGATGGAAAAGGCCTATGCCACCGCCCTTGTCCTTGTGTTGAGCATACTGCTTATCAATATCATTGCCTATTACATTATGAACAGGGTTATATCCAGATATTCATGATTACCATGGACATAAAGATAAAAGTTGATAAATTAAGGGTTTTTTTTCATAAAAACGAGGTCTTAAAGGGCATTATTATAAATGTCGCAAAAAATATGATCACAGGATTTATGGGCCCTGCAGGTAGCGGTAAATCAACGCTTATATCAATCCTAAACCGTATGATAGATTTTGAAGATGGCATAAAGATAGAGGGCAGGGCATTTATTGATGATATGAATATATTAGACAGGGGTATCAATCCTGTAAGTCTGAGAAGACGGGTAGGGACGGTTTTTGCAGTTCCAATTCCATTACAGCGCTCGATATTCGAGAATATTGCCTATGGACCAAGGCTTAAGGGTATAAACGACAAGGCAGAGTTACACAGGATTGTTGCTGATAGTCTTAAAAAGGCTTTCTTATGGGATGAGGTAAAGGACAGACTTGAAATATCAGCCAATAAACTATCAGGCGGGCAGCAACAGAGGCTGTGTCTTGCCAGGACCCTGGCTCTAAAACCAGAGATAATCCTTCTTGATGAACCATGCTCAGGGCTTGACCCAATATCTACTGCCAAGATAGAAGAGGCTTTAAATGAATTGAAGCGTGATTATACAATAATACTTGTCTCGAACAACACAAAGCAGATTGCCCGCATAACCGATTATTCGGCATTTTTTTATCTTGGTGAACTCATAGAATATGGGACAACAGAGAAGATATTTACTAATCCTACACAGAAAAAAACTGAAGACTATATATCAGGTAAGTTCGGATGACAGAACATACGGTGTTGTCAACAAAGGGGCTTAACCTCTACTATGGTGATTTTTATGCACTAAAGAATGTGGATTTCCACGTCTTTAAAAATTCCATCACAGCCCTTATAGGTCCCTCTGGCTGCGGCAAATCCACATTGCTTCGTTGTTTTAACAGGATGAATGACCTGTTTGATGAAGTGAGGATCACAGGGGATATCTTTGTAAACCAGCAGAATATAGAGGAGATAGATTTAATTGAATTAAGAAAAAAAGTAGGCATGGTTTTTCAGAGACCTAACCCGTTTCCGTTTTCAGTTTACGATAATATGGTGTATGGTCTAAAGATTCATGGCTTAAACAGTAAAAAGCAAAACATGAAGATCGTGGAAAAGTGTTTAAGGGATGTGGGGTTATGGGATGACCTTAAAGACAGGATGTCCATATCAGGCCTTGCATTATCCGAGGAGATGAAGCAGAGACTGTGCATTGCAAGGCTCCTTACAGTGGAGCCTGAGATCATACTCCTTGATGAGCCATGCTCTGCCCTTGACCCTATCGCAACAATGAGGATAGAGGAATTGATGCTTGAATTGAAAAAGGATTACACTATCCTTATAGTAACCCATAATATGCAGCAGGCAGCAAGGGTATCAGACTGGGCAGGTTTTATGCTCCTGGGCGAACTTATTGAATTCGGTGAGACATCTCAGATATTTACCTCCCCCAAAGACAAAAGAACAGAGGAATATATAACAGGAAGATTCGGCTAATACAGAATCACCGCGATCAAATAGAATATCTTTATCCCTTACAATCTCTCCTTTCAAAGTTGAAGTTATATTGCATTAGCAGTCATTTTGTTGTAGATTTTCACCTCTATGAATTTTCAGATCATCAGCCTTGGGTGTCCTAAAAACCTTGTTGAATCAGAGTATATGACATACAGACTTGAAGAGGCAGGGCATATAACTGCAGAAGACTGTGATGTTACTATAATCAATACCTGTGCATTTATTGCAGACGCTGCCCGTGAGTCCATCAACACCATCCTGTCTTGGGCAGGCAGGGGGGATAAAAAAAAGCTTATTGTAACAGGTTGCCTTGTAGAACGTTATAAAGAACAATTAAAAGCCCTTTTGCCTGAGGTGGATATATTTGTAGGCAGAGGCTGTTATCCTGAGATAGAAAGATTGATTGATAAAAAGGGTTTTTTTTATAAAAAGGCCATTTTTTCAGATGCCTACCCGAGAAGGATATTTACACAGAGGCCAACAGCATACCTTAAGATAATGGATGGCTGTAATAATATGTGTAGCTATTGCACAGTCCCCTTTATAAGGGGTCCCCTGAAGAGTAGAGGAATAGATGGTATAGAGAAAGAATTCCACTGGCTTATAGCAAATGGATACAGAGAGATAAACATCATAGGTCAGGATATTGCATCCTATGGCAAAGACATAGGCAGTAGCCTAAAGGACCTTTTAAGACATCTCCTGAATATAAAAGGGGATTATTTCCTGAGGCTTTTATATCTTCATCCTCTCCACATAGATAATGATATCCTTGAGATAGTAAAAAACGAGGAGAGGATTATAAAATATCTTGATATACCTATCCAGCACTCAGAGGACAGGATACTTAATATGATGAACAGGGGCTATACAAAGGCATATATCAGTTCCCTTCTTGAGAGGATTAAAGAACGTATACCCGACTGCGTATTGAGGACAACGTTAATTGTCGGTTTTCCAGGCGAGACAGAGGAGGAGTTTCATAGGCTCTGCGAATTCATAAAAAAGTGGAGGTTTGATAATCTCGGTGCATTCATGTATTCCAGAGAAGAGGGGACACCTGCCTATAGATTAAAGGGTCATTTAAGAAAGAACATTAAAGAGCAGCGACTCAGAGAGATAATGGAGATACAGCAGGGGATATCAAAGATGAACCTAAAAAGACTTGAAGGTAGGGAATCCCTTGTTATTGTTGAGGAAAAAGATGCTACAGGGATAACAGGGAGACTTTTAACCCAGTCTCCTGATATAGATGGTATTGCCTTTATCAAGGGTCAATGTTACCCAGGAGAGATAAGGGGCTGTAAAATAGTGAAAACTCTTGATTATGATGTTATAGTAAGCATAAAGGACTGTTGAAAATGCAGGAATAGGCGAAAGTAAGATCAGAGGTGAAGGGCTATGGAACCTATCAATGAGCTGATAGCTGTAAGAAAAGAAAAGGAAAAAACACTGAGGGAATTAGGGATAGATACCTATCCCCAGGTTAGGGGCCCCTATGTAACTACAGAGGAGATAGGGTTGCGTTTTAGTGGCCTCTCGCCAGAAGAACTGGAAAAAAATGAAGAAAATGTGTCTGTTGCAGGGAGGATTATGTCTTTCAGGGATTTCGGCAAGAGCACATTTGTTCATATACAGGACAGAAAGGGAAGGATACAGGTTTATGTGCGTAAGGACATATTGAAAAACCCTGAATACAGTATATTTAAAAAATTTGATATAGGGGACATTGTAAGTGTTGTTGGTAGGGTTTTCAAGACTAAGACAGGCGAGCTTACTATCCTTGCAGAGGAGGTAAAGCTCCTTACAAAATCCTTAAGGCCCCTGCCTGAAAAGTGGCATGGTTTAAAGGATGTTGAGGAGCGTTACAGAAAGCGATACCTCGATCTTATTGTAAATCCTAATGTCAGGGATATCTTTATTAAAAGGGCAAGGATAGTTGAGTTTATAAGGAGATATTTTACAGACAGGTCTTTTATAGAGGTAGAGACCCCTATGATGCAGGTTATACCAGGGGGTGCAGTTGCCAAGCCTTTTGTAACCCATCATAATGCCTTAGGCATAGATCTTTATCTCAGAATAGCCCCTGAGCTGTATCTTAAAAGGCTTATCGTAGGGGGATTGGAGAGGGTATTTGAGATAAACAGGAATTTTAGAAACGAGGGTATATCTGTTCGCCATAACCCTGAGTTCACTATGCTTGAATTCTACCAGGCATATTCAACATACGAAGACCTTATGGATATGACAGAGGACATGATTTCATCCCTTGTCTATGAGCTTCATAAAACCTACAGGATAACATATAATGGCAGGGAGATAGATTTTACAAGACCGTGGAGAAGGATTACTATGGAGGGTGCCCTAAAGGAGTTCGGTGGTCTTGATATACAAGGGTTTATAGATACAGGCAGGCTCACATCATATGCGAAGGAATTGGGCATTGAATCACCTGAAAAGGAGAAACAGGGAAAGCTCATAACAAAGGTATTTGAGGAGCTATGCGAGGCACATCTGATCCAACCCACCTTTGTCACAGATTATCCTGTGGAGGTGTCGCCTCTTGCCAAAAGGAGCAAGGACAGGCCTGAGATCACAGAGAGATTTGAGCTCTATATCGCAGGCATGGAGATTGCGAATGGTTTTAATGAGTTGAATGACCCCTATGACCAGAAGGAGAGATTCTTACAGCAGATACAGGAAAAGGAGGAGGGTGCCACAATGGATGAGGATTACATCACTGCCCTTGAGTATGGGTTGCCCCCTACAGCAGGGGAGGGCATAGGTATAGACAGACTTACCATGCTCCTGACAGATAGTCCTTCCATAAGGGAGGTAATACTCTTTCCTCTTTTAAAGCCATAGATACATGAATTACGAGACTATAATAGGACTCAGATATCTTCGTTCTAAGAGGAAGGATGCCTTTATATCCTTTACCACCTGGATATCCATTGTTGGTATTGCCATAGGTGTTATGGCACTCATAGTTGTTATTGCTGTAATGACAGGATTTCAGAACGAGATAAGGGAGAGGATCCTTGGTATAAACCCCCACATCCTTGTTCTAAATCTCAATGGAGAGATAAAAGACCCTGGCAGGATTGTGGAGGATATAAAAAAATCTAAAGAGGTCACCCATGCCTTCCCCTTTGTTACCTTTCAGGCAATGCTTCAAAGTGGAAGACAGCTTTCAGGGGTAATAGTCAAGGCAGTAAATCCAGAGGATATGGTGTTTATGGGAAGGCTTATAAAGGATGGTAGTATAGAATCCCTCAATGAACAGGGTAGTATACTCATAGGCAAGGAACTGGCAAAACACATGGGTCTTTTTAAGGGTGATTTCATGTTGTTGATGGTGCCCTTTGCAGGGGTATCACCTATGGGTGCTGTGCCTGAGACTGTTCGGGCAAGGGTTGGTGGGATATTTGAAACAGGTATGTATGAGATCGACAATACCCTTGTGGTTATGTCTCTCAAGGATGTGGATAGCGTCCTTGGCATAAAGGCCACAGGGATAGAGGTAAAGATAAGGGATGTGTATAAGGCAGATGCAGTAAGGAGGGAGATAACTCGGGAATTGGGTCATGGTTATTTTGCAAGAACCTGGATAGAGATGAACAAGAACCTTTTCTCTGCATTAAAACTTGAAAAAATAGCCATGTTTATTATCCTCGCCCTTATAATATTTGTGGCGAGTTTTAATATCATAAGCTCCCTTGTCATGACGGTTATGGAAAAGAAGAAGGATATTGCTATACTCAAGGCAATGGGTGCAAAAAAGAAGAGCATAATGAAGATTTTCATGATAGAGGGTATAACTATAGGCATTATAGGTGCCCTGATAGGGTCTTTCAGTGGTTATACAATCTGTGAGATTATAAGGAGATACAAGATTATAAGGCTGCCTGAGGATATATACTATATAAGCACATTGCCGGTTAAGATAAGTCTTTTTGATGTGTTTCTTGTGGCATCCATAACAACTATTATATGCGTCCTTTCTACCATCTATCCATCATTCAAGGGCTCAAAGATAGATCCAGTTGAGACATTGAGGTATGAATAGCAGGATGGATGGTTTGGTTCTTAGGGTGTCCAATATCAAAAAGAGTTTTAATAAAAATGGTAGGGAGATAAATGTTATAAAGGGTGTAAGCCTTGATGTCATGGAGGGTGATTTTATAACCATCATGGGACCATCAGGGGCAGGGAAAAGCACCTTCCTTCATATACTGGGGACACTGGATAAACCCTCTGAGGGGGAGATATATTTCAGGGGCGAGGATATCCACAGGTTTACAGAGGAACAGGCGAGCGTGTTTAGAAATGAGAAGATAGGCTTTGTGTTTCAGTTCTATCATCTGCTCCAGGATTTTAATGTTATTGAGAATATTATTATGCCCCTTTTAATAAAAAGGGTTAAGATAAAGGATGCCATAGAAAAGGCAGAGGGGTTTCTGGAGATAATGGGGCTTGCAGACAGGAGGAATCACAGGCCAGGGGAACTCTCGGGTGGGGAGCAGCAGAGGGTTGCCATAGCAAGGGCGTTGATTAACGAGCCCGAGATAATACTGGCAGATGAGCCCACAGGCAACCTGGACAGAAGGACAGGAAAGGAGGTTCTGAGGTATATATTTGATATATACGAAAAACTTTCATCTATACTTATACTTGTCACCCATGACCCTGAGCTGGGTTCAGCAGGCAAGAGAAGGTTTAACATGGTTGATGGGGAACTTTTTGAATTAAGGTGATAAAATTGTTTTTTTGTAGAAAACTAAAAAAAATTGTTGAATATTATTTTAAAGAAAGAGTATAAAGTTTATAGACAGCGGTGTTTGAGCTGTACAATACAATACTAAATATTAAAGGAGGGGGTTTATGACAAAATTAGAACTTATAGCACAGATGGCAGAAGAGGCTCAGATGACAAAGGCAGCAGCAGCAAGGGCATTGGATGCTTTTATTGATAGCGTTAAGAACGCCATGAAAAAAGGCGAAAAGGTAACGCTTGTTGGTTTTGGCACGTTCTCTGTGTCTAAAAGAAAGGCAAGAAAGGGCAGGAACCCAAGGACAGGCAAAGAGATTAATATACCTGCCAAGAATATCCCTAAATTTACACCAGGAAAGGCATTAAAGGACGTTCTTTAATCTTTAATAGTTTAGTTATTTGAGGACAAAGATGCCTCCCTTAGATGGGAGGCATCTTTTTTATAAAGGTCTCGATTATATCCTCTGCCCTATCAGTATCCCCTGTGTATCTTTCTTTAACTATAATCTCGCCATTTTCCTTAGCTAAAATTATATGCAGGGTAAGATTATTCCCAGATACAGATGCGTTTATGCCCAGTGGAACCTGGCAGCCGCCACCGATTCTTGCCTGAAGACCCCTCTCTATTGTTATCTCCTTCAGGCTTTTCTCATGATTTAAAGGCATTAAAAGTTCAAGCACCTCTTCCTCATTTCTTGCCTCTATGCCTATGGCACCCTGGCCTGCAGCAGGAACCATTATATCCACAGGCAGTATCTCTTTAATTTTGTCGTGAAAACCCATTCTCTTTACCCCGGCAAAGGCGAGTATGATTCCATCGAGGTTTTGTTCTCCCATCTTTCTAATCCTTGTGTCTACATTTCCCCTCAAATCCACGATGTTCAGACCCTTTTTGAGATTCAGAAGCTGAGCCTTTCTTCTCAGACTGCTTGTCCCTATCATTGCCTCTTGTTTTAATTCATTTAGATTATTATAGGTATTGGAGACAAACACATCCCTTGGGTCTTCTCTTTCCAAGACAGCACCTATAACGAGCCCCCCTGCAAGCCCTGTGGGCAGATCTTTTGCGCTGTGGACAGCCATATCTATCTGGTCTTCCATAAGCGACTCCTCTATCTCCTTAACAAAAAGCCCCTTACCCCCTATGAGATGGAGTGGCCTGTCCCATACTGTATCACCTTTCGTCTTTATAGTCTTTATCTCGATCTCTATGCCAGGATAGATACGCTTGAGTTTTTCTACGACTATATCTGTCTGTTTTATGGCGAGGCTACTACCCCTCGTCCCTATTCTCCATTTTCTTTTCATCATCTTCATAGTTAAAAAGATTTTTCATAATATCCAGGATCAGAGGGTTTACCTCCTGTTTAATAAGTCTTATGTGGGGATGGATAAGTTTATTTACTATTGACCTTGTGAGCATATCAATGCCTTTTATGGTATCTTCATCTATATTTTTTATCTTAGACAGTGCCTTATCAAGTTCCCTACACCTTATATCTTCTGCCTTTTCTATCATGTGTGTTATAATAGGATGCACCTCAAGCTGTCTTAACCAATGGCTAAATCTTCCAACCTCCTCCTCTATGATAGCGGAGGCGTGTTCAGATTCCCTAAGTCTGTCTTCCACATATCTTTGCGAGAGCCCCTTCAGGTCGTCTATATTATAAAGATATACATTCTCTATGTTATTGACTGCTGGATCTATATCCCTTGGAACCGCTATATCAATAAAGAAGAGCGGTCTATTTTTTCTTTTTTTCATAATAGAGGATAGCTCTTCCTTTTTTATTATGTATGTTTCTGCGCCTGTGGATGACAGTATCATATCCACTGTTGTCAGAAGTTCCGGTATCTTATGAAATGGATATGGGGTTCCGGCAATATCCTCGGAGAGTTTTTCTGCCTTCTGGAATGTTCTATTTGTGACGTATATCTCTTTAAGCCCCTCTTTTTTGAAATATTTAAGGGCAATCTCACACATCTCGCCTGCACCTATGACGAGTATCTTTTTGTTTTTTAGTTCACCGAATATGCGCCTGGAAAGCTCAACAGCCATGGAGCTTATAGACACTGGATTATAACCTATCTTCGTCTCTGTTCTCACCTTTTTTGCTACATAGAAGGTTCGGTGAAAAAGCCTGTTTAGATAGAAACCTGTTGTCCCCATAAAGGTGGCTGCCCTATAGGCATCCTTTACCTGGCCAAGGATCTGTGGTTCGCCGATAACCATGGAATCAAGGCCAGAGGCAACCTGGAAAAGGTGTCTGTATGCCTCTTCATCCTTCATCTCATATGTATATCTATCAAGCCATCCCCTTTCTATCTGCAGAAGGGACAAGGCAGTATTTTTAAATAACTCTAAGGCCCTGTCTATATCTTCAGAGGCTATATAGATCTCTGTTCTGTTACATGTAGACAGCACAACAGTCTCTCCTAACCCCTCTGAATGAAGTCTTTTAAGAAATTCACTCAGGTTTTCCTCAGAGATATGGAATCTCTCCCGTATCTCAATAGGGGCTGTAGTATGATTTAGGCCAAAAACAGTTATGTGCATATTGTCCTTTAGAGGTCTCAAGGTTAATAGTTAAGACCTTAATAAAACCCCCTCTTAATGTATTCTTGCTAACCTAATCACCTTTTTTGCCATCAGCCTGGTGCCTGTAAATGGTCTTAGATTGACCATCAAACATAGGAATGAAGACCACCTAAGAGAAAATTCACACCAAGAAAGGTGAAGAGGATAGAAAAAAACCCTATTATCATCATATATGCAGTTTTTTTACCCCTCCAGCCTATGGCAAGCCTGTTATGGAGTATAATGGCATAGAATATCCAGGTTATTAAAGACCATGTCTCCTTGGGGTCCCAACTCCAATAAGAACCCCACGCCACCCCTGCCCATAGCGAGCCTGTTATTATACCAATGGTAAGAAAGGGGAATCCATAGGATATGCACCTGTAATTGATAGTATCAAGAACCTCAAGGGAAGGCAGTCTTTTTAAAATAGAGTGTAGATTTTTTCTTTTTATACCTCGCTCAAGGACAATATAGAGGATAGAGACAAAAAAACCTACAAGAAATATCCCGTTGCCTGCAAAGGAAAAGAATGTATGTATTGGTAGCCAGTAACTTTTTAGTACAGGGGGTAGTGGTTTTATTTCAAAAGGGAATGTGGATGCCCATATAAGGATGATTGATATAACAGGTAATATTATAGCACCAAGGATACCTGTTTTGAATATGCCCTTCAGATATAGAAAAAATCCAGCAGTACAGAGGGAAAAAAAGGATAGGGATTCATAGATATTTGTAATGGGCGTATAGCCTGCCTCAAGGTATCTTATCATAGTTGCCACAAGGTGGGCAAAAAAGCCTGTAATAAAAAGATAATGCCCTGTTTTTTCAAGATAGTCTTTATTTTTTATAAGGTATATGAGATAGAATCCTGTTGAAAGAAGATATAATGCCAATGCACAATAGAAAAAAAATCTGTTCATTATCTTATTCTCAAAAATCTCTTTTTTATCTCTTTGGCGCCCATATTGTTTATCTCATGGACTGAACAGGCATCTATCTCCTTCATTATCTTTTTTCTCAATTTGGGGTCCTTTACCTCATGGATAAGCATCTTTCTAAAACTGCCTATTAGCCTTATATATTTAAGATAATCCTCTGTTATTATATCCTCGATATGTTTTCTTAATTTTTTAGAAAACATCGGAAGAACACCAGAGGTAGATATGGCTATTATAACAGGTCCTTTTTTCACAATGGAGGGCACAATAAAACTGCATAGTTCAGGGTCATCCGCTACATTGACCGGTATCCCCTGCTCGCTGCCCTCTTTTTTTATGCTGCTGTTTATATCTCTGTTGTCTGTGGAGGCAAAGACAAGGGCTGCACCCTTTAAGTCCCCTTGAATATAACCTCTCTTTATGATTGTAATCCTTCCTGCTGCCTCAAGCCTGGAAAGCCTTTTTGTTACCTCTGGACTAATAACATTGACAAGGGCGCCAAATCTTAGAAGCATGAGGACCTTTCTTTCGGCAACCTCGCCACCACCAAAAACAAGGCACAACCTATCTTTAATGTCTAAAAAAGCAGGATAATAGAGTCTATCTGATAATCTGGAAATCTGTGAATTCCCCTTGATAGTCTTCATGTTGAATATCTACCTTCTCCACAAACGCACCCTCAGGACCCTTTTTGCACCAGGCAACCATCTCTCCTACGGCATCCTCTTTTCCTTCACATATCATCTCTACCCGGCCGTCTCTTAGGTTTCTCACCCATCCTGTAAGCCCGAGCTGTCTTGCCTTGATAGATGCAGAGTATCTAAAAAAGACGCCTTGAACAATTCCGCTTACAAAGATATGAACTCTTTTCATAGCCACCAAATAATGTTATATGTTGATTAGGAGCCTATTTGTATTATAATAATTATTAACATAACATATATACGCAAATCAAAGGCTTTATTTTAAATAAAATTAGGAGGTGTCTATATTGTATAGATTAGGGATCGATATTGGTTCTGTAAGTATAAATACAGTTATAATGGATGAACAGAATAGGATCATTCATAGTGAATATATAAGACATAAGGGAAGGCCAATTGAGACAGGTAGAGACATCATAGAGGGGTTAATAGAAAAATACAGGATAGATTTTATAGCAGTTACAGGGACAGGCGCAAAGGTGTTTTCATCATTGATAGGCGCAACCTTTGTGAATGAGATAGTTAGTCTTACAAGGGCATTTAATCATCTATATCCCCGTATAAGAAGTGTTATAGATATTGGGGGTGAGGACTCAAAGCTTATCATCTTCGAGGATGACAATAGAAATCATAGGCTTAAGATTAAGGACTTTTCCATGAATGCCCTTTGTGCAGCAGGAACAGGTTCTTTTCTTGATCAGCAGGCATCGCGACTTCGTTTTACCATTGAGGAGTTTAGCAGGGTTGCCCTGAAATCAAAGAACCCTCCAAGGATAGCAGGCAGATGCACTGTGTTTGCAAAGTCTGATATGATCCATCTTCAACAGATTGCAACACCAGACTATGAGATTGTCGCAGGTCTATGCTATGCCCTGGCAAGAAACTTTAAGAGCAATGTGGCAAAAGGCAAGACAATAGTAAAGCCTGTTGCCTTTGTAGGTGGCGTTGCTGCTAATGAGGGGATGATAAGGGCTATAAAGGATGTGTTTGCATTAAAGGAAGATGAGTTTTTTGTGCCAGAACATTTTACATCAATGGGTGCCCTTGGAGCCATATATACAGTCCTTGATGAGCCATCACTAAGACAGGGATTTATAGGTTTTGAGAGGCTCAATGATTATCTTGCGAGGGAGAAAGAGGGGGAGACCCTTGAGAGGTTAAGGCTATCCAGTGAGAATATAGAGATAGATTATAATGTAAAGAATATAGATACCATAACTGATGCCTATCTTGGGGTTGACGTGGGCTCTATAAGCACCAATCTTGTAGTTATTGATAAGGACCGAAATGTCCTTGCAAAGAGATATCTTATGACAGAAGGCAGGCCTCTTGAGGCAGTAAAAAGAGGTCTTGCTGAGATAGGGGATGAGATAGGCAGCAGGGTTAATATCATTGGTGCTGGGACAACAGGCTCAGGGAGATATCTGACAGCGGATTTCATAGGTGCGGATATTGTTAGAAACGAGATCACAGCCCAGGCAGAGGCAGCTATAAGTATTGACCCTCATGTTGATACTATCTTTGAGATAGGTGGACAGGATTCTAAGTATATAAGTATAGATGACGGCGTTGTCGTTGATTTTGAGATGAACAAGGCGTGTGCTGCAGGCACCGGTTCTTTCCTTGAAGAGCAGGCAGAGCGCCTTGGTATATCTATAAAAGAGGAGTTTGGGAGGCTGGCGCTTTCCTCAGACAGTCCCCTGAAGATGGGGGAGCGATGCACGGTTTTTATAGAGTCTGACCTCGTTCATCATCAGCAGAGAGGGGCAAAAACAGATGACCTTGTGAGCGGTCTGTCATACTCTATAGTTGCTAATTACCTGAACAAGGTTGTGGGCGATAGAAGGATTGGGAAAAGAATCTTTTTCCAGGGGGGGACAGCCTTTAATAAAGGTGTTGTCGCTGCCTTTGAAAATACCCTTAAAAAACCTATTAAGGTCCCGCCTCATCATGATGTAACTGGCGCCATAGGCGTAGCTATTCTTGCCATGAAAGAGAAAAACTGGGATAAGAGCTCATTCAAGGGTTTTGATCTAAGCAAACGCAGCTATGAGATAGAGACCTTTGAGTGCAAGGGCTGTGAAAACCTCTGTGAAATCAGAAAAGTGACCGTAGAGAACGAGGCCCCACTTTATTATGGCAGTAGATGCGAAAAATACGATGTAGTGAGACGTTTAGAGAAAAAAGAGATCGATGACCTCTTTAAGATAAGAGAGGATTTACTTTTTAATGTTTACAATAGAGAGGCAGACGGGGAGGTTATAGGGATCCCAAGGATATTGAATATGCACGAGCTTATACCATTCTGGAGGGCCTTTCTTACAGAACTCGGCTTTAAGGTTGTATTCTCAGATGCTACAAATAAAAAGATAATAAGGGAGGGTGTGGAGAATATTATAGTAGAGTCCTGTTTTCCCATCAAGCTTGCCCATGGCCATATCCTCAATCTGATAAATAAAGGCATTAAGAATATTTTTATACCAAGTGTTATAAACTTTAAAAGCCCATCAAGACATATAGCCAATACATTTGCCTGTCCCTATGCCCAGTCCATACCCTATACAGTAAAGGCATCCATAGACTTTGAGACACCAGGCGTAAGGCTTCTCACACCGGTTGTCTATTTCGGCCTGGGGGAGCAGACTACCTTGGATAATCTCAAGGCCTTTGGGAAGACAATCAAAAGATCAGGGTTAGCAATAAAAAAGGCATTTAATGTAGCAAAAGAGGTCCAGGCACTTTTCTATGAAAAATGTCTTGATGAGGGGAGGAGATTCCTCTCCTCTGTAAGAGATGATGAGAAGGTGATGGCAATAATTGGTAGGCCTTACAATAGTTGTGATGCCGGTGCAAACCTTAATATCCATAAAAAGCTTATCGACCTTGGTGTCAAACCTATCCCCATTGATATGCTCCCTTTGATGGAGGGCGCTGAGGATGATGAGGACCTAAGGGATATGTATTGGGGTTATGGACAGAAGATACTAAGGGCAGCAAAGATTGTAAAAAAACATGATAATTTTTACGGCATATACATCACGAACTTTGGGTGTGGTCCTGATTCTTTTATTACCCATTTCTTCAAGAAGACCATCAAAGGCAAGCCTTTTCTGCAGCTCGAGATTGATGAACATAGCGCTGATGCAGGCATAATAACAAGACTAGAGGCATTTCTTGACAGCATAAAGAATGCAAAGATTGAAAAAACTATAGAGGTCTTTAGGCCCGTTCACTTTACAAGAGACGGAAATAACAGGAGGCTCTATATTCCTTATATGTGTGACCATTCCATTGCCCTTTCAGGGGCATTTAAGGCATGCGGGGTGGATGCTGCGGTAATGGCAGAATCGAACGAGGATACAGTCCTTTGGGGTAGAAGATTTACCACGGGAAAGGAATGTTACCCCTGTATACTTACCACAGGTGATATGATAAGGACAACACAGCAAGAGGATTTCAACCCAGAAAAAAGCGCATTTTTTATGCCCTCAGGGGCAGGTCCATGCCGTTTTGGTCAATACAATAGATTTCACAGGATGGTTCTTGATGAACTTGGACATGATAATGTCCCTATCTATGCACCAAATCAGGACCATCGTTTTTACGATGAACTCCATATACTTGGTGATAGGTTCTCCCGTCTTGGCTGGAAGGCAATTGTTGCTACAGACCTCCTTATAAAGCTTCTCCATGAGACAAGGCCATTTGAGCTAGATAAAGGAAATACAGATAGATTATACAAAAAAGCCATAAATCTCATTAAAGAAAGCATTGGAAATGGAGGGGATGACCTTGAACATATTCTGAAAGATATAGTGAAGGAATTTACTAATATCAAAAAAACTGAAGAAAAAAAACCTATTGTGGGTATTGTGGGTGAGATATATATAAGGTCTAATAGATTTAGTAACAATGACCTTGTGAGAAAGGTTGAGGAGTTTGGCGGCATGGCATGGCTTGCACCAGTGGCGGAATGGATATCATATGTTAACTATATGTCAAAGATTAAGAGCCTCCGTAAAATAAAATTTTCAAATCTTTTCAATATAGTGCTCACTGATTATATCCAGAGGAAGGAGGAACATAAGCTTGAAGATATCTTTGATACCCATATAAGATACGGCAGAGAGCCTAAGATAAAGGATATTATTGAAAAGGCAAAACCATATATACATATAAGTTTTGAGGGCGAGGCCATTCTCAGTGTAGGTAAATCCATCGATTTTATAGAAAAGGGCGTATCTGGGATAATTAATGCTATGCCCTTTACATGTATGCCTGGGACTATCTCATCGGCGATCATGAAGCTCATCCAGAATCGATATGATGTGCCTATTATCAACATAGCCTTTGATGGTCAGGGGACAACAAATATCATGACAAGGCTTGAGGCATTTATGCATCAGGTAAAAGAGCATTTTTATAGTGATGGATAACCCTACGTTAGAGATATTCTTAATCCTTATCCTTATCATCCTGAACGGGGTCTTTTCTGCCGGGGAGATTTCCATTATCTCGTCGAGAAAGAGCAAGATCAAGGAGCTCCTTGAGGAGAGAAAGGACTCAAGGGCAAAGACCCTTTTAGAGATGAAGGAGAACCCTGAGAGATTCCTATCTTCTGTCCAGATAGGCATTACCCTCTTTGGAACCCTTGCCTCAGCCATAGGTGGTGTTCTCGCAGTAAAGCATATCATGCCTCTAATCGATCAGGTTCCCTTTATAAACAAATTTTCAGAGTCTATTGCGGTTGCTCTAGTTGTTGTCCTCCTTACATACCTTTTCCTTGTAATAGGGGAGCTTGTCCCTAAATATATAGGGATGAATTACAGAGAAAAGGCGGCTATACAGATAGCGCCCATATTTGACCTCACGGCAAGATTCCTGTTTTTTTTCGTTGATCTCCTTACTGTCTCCACCAATCTTGTGGTTAGGGGGCTTGGCCTTAAAAAGGTGGAGGAGCATATAAGCGAGAAGGAGATCAAGATGCTCATAGAGGAGGGAAGAAGAAAAGGCATATTCGACAAGACAGAGGAGGAGCTAATACATGGGGTCTTTGAATTTGCAGATAAATCTGTGAAGGATATTATGGTGCCAAAACCAAATATATATGGGATAGATATAGACAAGAGTAAGGATGAGATATTGAAATACATCATAGATAATGAGTTCTCCCGATACCCTGTGTACAGAGACTATATAGACAACATAATCGGGATCGTATATCACAAAGACATAACAAAATTTATATGGACAAAAGATACCTTTGACCTCAGCAGACTAATCAGGAAACCCTTTTTTGTCCCTGAAACCATGAAGATAAGCATACTTTTGAAGGAGATGCAGAAAAGGCATGTCCATATGGCTGTTGTGATAGATGAATACGGAACAACGGTAGGGATTGTAACCCTTGAGGATATAATGGAAGAGATCTTTGGGGAGATTATGGATGAGACCGATGTGGATGACAGGCTGGAGAGACAGAAAGACGGCTCCATCCTTGTGGATGCCTCATATTCCATAAGGGATATCAATAATGTCCTGAGGCTTGATCTACCAGAATCCCCTGACTATGAGACAATAGGTGGTTTTATCCTCTCTGAATTGCAGGATATGGCAAAGGGCGGTGAGATTGTAACCTACGGCGCATACAGGTTTACAGTGGTAGGCGTCAAAGACAGAAGGATAACAAAGATAAAGCTCGAGAGAATAGGCAAAGGGTCAGCGCATAAATACACAAAGACCCCTATTAAAAATGATCAACAGAATTCTGGGCCATCGCCTATTGCCAGCGGTTAGGCAAGAGATTCTGAAATCTAATCCTATTGACCTGAATCATCCAGGTTTTATACCGCATTGATTTGATGCCCCTGAGCTGCTTGATAGTATCGAGTTTTTATCGCCTTTTTATCAGTCCAACATAGTAATCCCTAAAGGTTATGCCGTAGATGACTGCCGTAAGTATTATGGAGATTGTCAGGATAATATATGGCATGGAGGAAAGCGTATATCTTAATGTATAGATCGCCAGTAAAAGCACTATCCCTACAAGGAGTGACCTTATTATATCCCTCCTGGCATGGCGTGAGAGCCTATAATGGATCTTTTTCTTCAGGCAGATAAAAAGGGCAGAGAAATTAAAAAGAGAGGATATGGATGTGGCAAGTGCGATGCCGAGATTTTTCATGGGATTCATAAGCAAGATGGCAATCCCTGCATTTATTAATATGGAGGCAATCCCAACAATAGCAGGTGTTTTCGTATCGTGCAGGGCATTGAATATCCTCACAAAACAGATAGAAAGGGCATAGAAGATCAGGCCTATGCTGTATCCAAATAGCGCCTTGTTTGTAAGTAGGGTTTCATGAGGGGTAAAGGCACCTCTTTCATAAAGGAGTCTTATTGCAAGATCCCCTGTAGAACACAGAAGAATTGTGGATGGTATGAGGGTGATGCAGAGTAGGACTATAGAACTACTTATATGGTCATATATTGCCTTGAAATCCCCGTTATGATAGAGCCTCGACAGCTTGGTGAACATAACTGTATAGACAGGGACGGCAAAGAGACTGAAGGGTAAGATAAATATCCTGAATGCGTATGAGAGGGATGCTACCTCTCCATGGGGAAGATATGATGCTATCATCCTGCCAATAAAGCTGTTTATGGGCACAATGGATGTGGCTATCATTGCCCCTGTAAAGAGCCTCTTTGCCTCTTTCACCGAGGGGTGGTCTAGCGATATAACCCATGAGTAATGTATATTAAATCTTCTAAGATAGGGCAACTGTATAATAATCTGGATTAGAGAGCCAGCGGTCACACCTATCGCAAGGCTGTAAATACCGTATTTCTTATTAAGTAAAACCGCTGAGGCAATAAAAACAATATTCCAGAGGATACCTGAAAATTCTGGTGATGCAAAGTGCTCTCTGGCATTTAAGAAAGCCTTCATGACTGACAAAACAGTATGAAATAGTATAACTGGTATCATAATTAGAAACAGGTATCTTGTTATTGTTTTTGTGGTAGGGTTAAAGCCAGGGGCAATAATATCTACAATAAAATCACTGAATATTAGAAAGATAACAGATATGATGAGGGTCACTACAATGGCAAGGTTCATAAATAATGAATATACATGGGAATATTCAGTGTCGTCATTTAGGTATCTTGCACACACAGGGACAAGGAATGCGCTCGTTGCCCCTGAAAAAAAAAGGGTCTGGACGAGTTCAGGAAAGTTGAATGCCACGACAAATGCATCTACAAGCATGGTAGCACCGAACAGGTATGCCTGTATTGCCTCCCTGATATACCCCAAAGGCCTGCTTATGATGGTAATGAGGGTTATGATAGAGCCCTTTTTTATAATCTCTTTTGCGGGGTTTGGCGATGACCTTTCTCTATATGTTTTCTCTTCCAATTTTTTTTCTCTTGACTATCTTTCGGAGTTTTTCGAGGCTCTTATGCTCTATCTGGCGTATCCTTTCCCTTGTGACACCAAAAATCTTTCCTATTGCCTCAAGGGTTTGAGGCTCCCCCCCATCGAGACCAAACCTCATGGTAATGACCCTTTTTTCATCGCTGGTTAGTGTCTCCAACCATGAGGCAATCTCCTCTGCCCTTTTTGACTGTTCAAGGGCAGTCATGGGTTCCTGGGTTGAATAGTCTTGTAGGGTGTCTTCAAGGGTAATCTTGCTATCTTCATTAATGATGGTTTCAAGGGAATATGCCTTTACAACGAGGAAGTATAGATTTTTTATGAAATCTTCTGACAGCCCTGTTTTTGATGAAAGCTCATCCGGTGTAGGCTCTCTGCCATATATCTCTATGTGCTCGTTTATGTGTTTTGTAATCTTGTATATCTTTGATGTTATATGGACCGGGAGTCTTATGGTCCTTGACTGGTTTGCTATTGCCCTCTCTATGGATTGTTTTATCCACCATGTGGCATATGTAGAAAATCTGCAATCCTTTGCCAGGTCGAATTTCTCCACAGCCCTTATTAACCCTATATTACCTTCCTCAATAAGGTCAAGGCTCGAAAGCCCCTGGTTTACATATTTTTTTGCAATCTTTACAACAAGCCTCAGGTTTGCCTCGATCATCCTTTTTCTTGCCTCTTTATCCCCCCTTGCCACCCTCTCTGCCAGTGCCTTTTCATCCTCCCTGGTAAGCACAGGTAATCTCATGAGGTCTCGCATGTATAGTTTTTCTACCCTGAAGTCTTCTGTAAAGGAATCTGTTTCTTTTTTTATGTTTTTTACTCTTTCCAACCCTGTGCCCCTACAAGTTTTACAAATCTGCAGCTGCCAAGATTCTCTGTATCACAACTTGATTCACCAGTTTTCGTATAAACTACAAGCTCCTGTGAAAATTCTCCACCAATGGGTATGACAAGCCTCCCGCCTATCTTTAGCTGGTCAAATAGCGGCTTAGGAATATGGGGGGCAGCAGCAGTGACAACGATGCCATCATAGGGGCTGTGTTCCTCCCAGCCTATTGTCCCGTCCCTTACAGTTATAACCACGTTTTTATACTGAAGCCTGTCCAGTATCTTTCTTGCTGTTTTTGCAAGGCCAGGGTGCCTCTCTATGGAATAGACCTGTTCCGCAAGCTCTGCGAGTATGGCAGTCTGGTATCCTGAACCTGTCCCTATCTCAAGCACCTTTTCATGGCCCTGAAGCTGGAGCGCCTCAGTCATTAGGGCAACTATGTATGGCTGAGAGATTGTCTGTTTTTCCCCTATAGGCAACGGGTGGTCCTCATATGCCTGATACCAGAGGGCGTCATCAACAAATAGATGCCTGGGCACCTTTCTCATAGCCTGAAGCACCCTCAGATCCTTTATGCCTCTTTTTACAATCTGGGTATCTACCATCTGTTGTCTTTTTCCATAGTATTCATCTATAGCCATGATGAAAGCTCACCAGCCCTTTTTGCTGCCTTTTCTACAGCGGCAATTATATTGCCCTTAAATGCCTTTTTTTCAAGATGTGTAATGCCTGCAATGGTTGTGCCTCCTGGTGAGGTAACCATCTCCCTCATGATGCTTGGATGGAGGCCCACCTCTTCAAGCATCTTTATAGTGCCTTTTACAACCTGAAGGGACATGATTTTTGATTTTTCCCTTGGTATGCCTAACTTTACACCTGCCTCGATCATTGCCTCAAGGAAAAAGAGAAAGAATGCAGGACCACTGCCGCCAAGGGCGGTCACGGCATCCATCAGCTCCTCGCCTACCTCTATAACATTACCGAGGCATGAAAATATATCCACAGCATCCCTCAACTCATCCTTTTCTACCTCACTATTTGCTGAAATGCCCGTTGCTGCACTGCCTACCATTGCGCATATATTTGGCATTGCCCTTATAATCTTTATTGGTTTACCTGCTAAAGATATTATATCCGACATCCTTATGCCTGCCATGATGGATATAATGACCTTTTTATCATCTATGAAAGGCGCTACCTCCAAGATGGTATGCCTTGCATCCTGAGGCTTGATAGCCAGTATTATATAATCTGTGTTTTCCACAAGGACTCTTGCATCTTTTGTATTTTTTATACTGTATATCTTTTCAATTGACTGAGCCCTATCTGGTTTTATCTCATGGAAAAGTATATCTTCATTCCTGATGCCTGACATAAGAAGCGCCTTCAGGAGCGCCTCACCCATATTGCCAAGACCTATTATCCCTATTTTTTTCATAGAACCTCCATGTTTTTTTATATCAGATGACCTCGTTAATTTAAAGCTAATTTTGAGCTTTTATTGTGACCTCAATTTTTCAAATGCCATAATGGAAAAATAGAGAAATAAATGGTATTATCCATAAGAGGGGTCAAAAGTTAATATATGCCACTTCAAAAAGACGAGGCAATAGTCCTGATAAAAAAGGCATACGGTGAGTCCGACAGAATTGTAAGGCTTTTTGCCATGTCAGGGGGTAAGCTCACTGCTATTGCAAAGGGTGGGGGTAAAAGTCAGAGAAGATTCATGAATACCCTTGAGCCCTTTAATCATATCCGCATAGAATATTTTAGAAAGCAGACCAGGACTATGGCAAGGATAGAAAATGCAGACATCATTGAATCAAATGGCGGTATAGAAGGGAGTCTAAAGAAGGTATGCGCTGCAAGTTTTTTTGTTGAATTTATTGATAAGCTTACCAGAGAGGGTGAGAGAAACACAGAACTCTTCAATGGGTTAAAAGGCATACTTGGTAATTTAAAAAACACAGATTTTACCTCTTCAGATATAGTGTATTCTCTCTTGAGAATACTCGGTCATCTTGGTTTTGCCCCTAATTTTGACACATGTGTATACTGTGGAAGATACGTGCCTGAGGATGAAAAGATTTTATTTTCAAGGGAGAGGGGCGGGATACTCTGCAGTGTATGTTCTACCTCCCTCCCTTTCAAGGCCTATCCTGTGGGTGTTATAAAGGGTCTATCTTCCCCAGAGAATGGGGATAGAGATAAGCCTGAATTCATTGCCTACATTAGGGATATTATGGAGGGTTTTATATCTTTTCATCTTGATGTGGAGATAAAGTCCTACAGGTTATTGAAGAATTTTATCTAACTATATAATTTGTAAAGGGGGTTTTCAGCGTAGTCTAATGAAGATAGCAATCTCTGGGAAAGGCGGTGTAGGCAAGACAACCCTTGCTGGTGTTATGGCAAGGGTTCTTGATAGTAGGGGTATAAAGGTCCTTGCCATAGATGCAGACCCTGATTCAAACCTTGGTGATGCCATAGGTTTTTCAGATGAGGAGTTGAATAAGGCAAGGCCTCTGGCAGAGATGGAGGAGTTTATTGAGGAGCGAACAGGGTCAAAAAAAGGACAGTATGGTTCTTTTTTTAAAATGAATCCGAGGGTAGACGATATCCCTGACAGGTTTTCTGCTGTGATGAACAGGATAAGACTTGTTGTCCTGGGCAGTATTGTCAAGGGTGGCGGGGGTTGTTTTTGTGCAGAGAATGTCCTTCTCAGGAGTCTTATATCCTATATCCTTACAGAGAGGGATGAATATGTAATAGTAGATATGGAGGCAGGACTTGAACATCTGGGGAGGGGGACAGCAGAATATATTGATTCCCTTATAGTGGTTGTGGAGCCGGGAAAAAGGAGTATCCAGACTGCCCATCAGATAAAGAGGCTCGCCTCTGACATAGGAATAAGGGATGTGTCCATAGCAGGCAATAAGATTACATGCCCTGATGATATAAGACTTATAAAGGATAACCTCAATGGGTTTCCGTATATAGGTTCCATGAGCTTTAACGAGAAGATCCTTGAGGCAGACAGGCTCGGACTTTCTCCATACGATATAGACAGTAATATAAAATATGAGGTAGAAGGGATAATTGACAATCTGAAGAAAATTGCCATATGAGAAGGTTCCTGTGTTTTTTAAACCTTATATTTTCAACCATTTTTCTCTCCCTTATTGCCCTTGGGATATCTTTGTTTGACAGAGAAGGGGAAGGGGTCCATAAAATAGCAAGGCTGTGGGCGAGGATGTATCTTTTTTTCTCAGGCATAGATGTATCCATAAAGGGGACGGAAAACATCCCTGACCCGCCCTGTATATTTATGTGCAACCATCAGAGCGCCCTTGACATATACTCCCTTCTTGCCTGCCTACCCCTTTCATTTCGATGGGTTGCAAAAAGACAGTTGTTTAATATACCTTTTTTTGGATGGGCTATGAAAAAGGCAGGGTATATAAGCCTTGATAGGGAGAATCCCAGAGAGGCATTAAAGGCAATAGAAAAGGCGGCAGCTAAGATAAGGGAGGGCACAAACATTATAGTTTTTCCAGAGGGGACAAGGAGTGTTGATGGTGTGCTCCTGCCCTTTAAAAAAGGTGTATTCTCCCTTGCCATTCAGGCAGGCGTCCCCGTAGTCCCTGTGGGGATCTATGGCACATCTACCCTCCAACCAAAAGGTAGTTTAATTCCTGTAAAAAAAGGGGTAATATACATAAATATTGGCAGGCCTGTATTTATTTCAGATAAAAGGGCATCTGAAAAAAACAGGATAATGGCTGAGGTAAGGAAAGGCATAGAGGGATTGATAAAAAAACATTGATTGTAAAAAGGGGTTTATGTGTCTGAAGAGCTGAAAAAAGAGGTGATTGGAATAGGGCTTATAGGTTTTTTTGTTTTTCTTATGGTGAGCCTCATATCATATCATCCCCTTGACCCCTCTTTTAATACATTTTCAGCCGGGCCTGTAAAGAATCTTTGCGGAAAGGTAGGCTCATACATAACAGATGCCCTGGTGCAGGTATTTGGGATGGTGAGCTATCTATTGACCGCCTATATTCTTTTGTTTGCATTGTTCTACATAAGAAGAAAAGATCCCCCCCATGTTATAGTCCTTTCCTCAGGGCTTGTGCTTCTGTTTCTCTCAGCCCTTACGCTTTTTCAGCTCATAGTGGGTAAGATAAGGATAAAGGGTGTGGATATCCCTTTTTCAGGTTTTCTTGGCGTTCTCCTCGAGAAGACACTTATCAACCTTTTTGGTAACTTTGGCAGCTATCTCATCTCTATCCTGATATTGCTTATTGCCATATTCCTAATTGTTCAGGCGCCGCTGCTTTCTATAATAGAGAATGCTATTAAAAGAAAAAAGAGACATGTGGAGAAGCGAAAAGAGGTAAAGGT
>JAGPMK010000022.1:33487-36153 GCA_018052995.1 Syntrophorhabdales bacterium
GATGAGGTTGAAAAAAGGGAGATTAAGATAGATAGGGAAACCATTCAGATGAATGCAGGTATCCTTGAGAAAAAGCTCAAGGATTATGGGATTGATGGTAGGGTATCAGAGGTTAAACCTGGTCCTGTAATCACCATGTATGAATTTGAACCAGCACCAGGGATAAAGGTGAGCAGGATATCTAACCTTGCAGATGACCTTGCCATGGCATTGAGCGCCATATCAATAAGGATAATCGCCCCTATACCAGGAAAATCAGTGGTAGGGATAGAGGTGCCCAACAAGGTCAGACAAACAGTTTTTTTGAGGGAGATTATAGAATCAGAGGCATTTATATCGTCCCAGTCATTTCTTACAATGGCAATAGGAAAGACTATTTCAGGCGAGCCCTTTGTGGCAGATCTCACCAAGATGCCCCATCTCCTTGTTGCTGGTTCCACTGGTTCAGGCAAGAGCGTGTCATTGAATAGTATGATATGCAGTATATTATTTAAGGCAACACCGGTCCATGTGAGATTCCTGATGATTGACCTTAAGATGCTTGAATTGTCTTTCTATGATGGAATACCCCATCTTTTACTCCCTGTTGTTACCAATCCAAAGAATGCCAAGACGTCTCTCAGATGGCTCATTGATGAGATGGAGAGAAGGTATTCTATGATGGCAGAGATAGGGGTGAGAAATATAGAACGATATAATAGTAAGATGGCTAAACAGGAGCAGGCGGTTCTCCCATATATCGTTGTGGTTATTGATGAGCTGGCAGATCTGTTTATGGTATCCCCCAAGGAGGTGGAGGAGTATATTGCCAGGCTTGCCCAGATGGCAAGGGCATCAGGGATACATTTAATACTTGCCACACAGAGGCCATCCGTTGATGTCCTCACAGGCATAATCAAGGCTAATTTTCCTGCCCGTATAGCATGTAAGGTAACAACAAAGGTAGATTCAAGGACAATACTTGATACGAATGGGGCAGAAAGCCTTCTTGGTTATGGGGATATGCTTTTTATGAGCCCGAGCATGGGGCGACTCCAGCGGCTGCATGGTCCCTTTGTCTCAGAAGGGGAGATAAAACGGATTGTAGAGTTTTTTAAGAAACAGGGCAGCCCTGTATATCAGAATGAGATCCTTGAGGAAAAGGAAGAGGCAAATGGGGATGATGACATAGATGATGAGAAATACAGGGAGGCGGTGGAGTTTGTTATGGAAAAGGGTGAGGCATCCATAAGTATGATACAGAGACGATTTAGGATTGGTTACAACAGGGCAGCTCGTATTATAGAAAAGATGGAGAGGGATGAGATAGTAGGTCCCTCAGATGGTGTAAAACCAAGAGAGGTTCTTAAGAGGCATTGATAAGATACATTAAGATAATATTAATATATGGCCTATGGCAGTTGGTAAGGGTCTTGGGCACGGAGATGATATGAAAAATAGATGGTGCTGGATGTTCTGGTTATTGGGCTGTTTTATATTATTTTTTTTCAGCCCCCCATTTTTTGCCTTAGGTTCGGAGGTATCCCCCTTTGAGGATATAAAGAAGACGTATGCCACCATAATGACCCTTGAGGCAGGTTTCACGCAGAGGGTATTCATAGCAAGCCTGAAAAAAGAGAGGGAATTCGATGGTGATTTTTTTTATAAACGGGGCAGGGGGTTTCTGTGGCGATACAACAAGCCAAAGACAAGATACTTTCTCTATGATGGTAATTTCATATGGCAGGTAGATGATGATAGGCCTGTGGTTTATAAAAGAAGGGTAAACAGGGAAAAGACAGGGGGGACATTCCTCGACCTTATTGACGATATATCAAAGATGGATGAGCTGTTCAGGCTTAAAGAGAAAAAGAGGGTAGGGGATATGGATGTCATGGAGCTAATTCCAAAAAAGGAGGGACAGGCGACATCAGCAAGGATCTGGATCGACAGGCAGAATATGGTAAAGAGGATAGAGATAGAGGAGTTTACCGGTAATATAAATACCATAGCCTTTATCTATAGAAAGATTAATCAGTCCATAGGGGATTCGATCTTTATATATAGGCCTGAAAAGGGTAAGGAGATAGTGGAGACACCAAACTGAGACTGTCAATAATGTGTCCTGACCTTGTTTATTTTTAGTTTAAGGCTGGTATTTTAATCAGGGTTATTATAGAATTGTAGCCATGAGACTAAACCATATAGGAATAATTGTCCAGGATATAGAGGAATATAAGAGGCTTTTTGGTGCCATCGGCCTTAATAATACCACCTGTGCAGCCACTGACCCAATCCAGAAGGTAACAGGGCTTTTCATCGATGTGGGATTTGAAAATAATGTCCATCTGGAGCTTTTAGAGCCTATTGATGACACATCACCAGTTGTTAATTTCCTTAAAAAAAAGGGTGGGGGGCTGCATCATCTGTGCTTTGAGGTGGATAATATTGAGGAGAAGACAGAGGAGATGAAGAAAAAAGGCTTCCGGTTAATCTCGCCACCTGTTGAATGTGCTGCCTATGATGAAAATTTTAAGAGGGCATGTGCTAATCATACAAAGATAGCATTTTTTATGATATCGGACAGGATGCTCATAGAGTTTATAGAAAAGGGGAAATAACCAGATATAAAAGATGCGGCTGCCTTATTTTCACTATTATTCGCCTAAATCACTGAATAGTCTCTT
>JAGPMK010000023.1 GCA_018052995.1 Syntrophorhabdales bacterium
CCTTATATCTTAAAGAACTGATGAATCTGTTGATAATACGTTGGTGGGGGTAAGAGGTCTATTCCTTGCTGTCCTGTGCATGATGCCATCCTCTTCTAATGAAGTTTGTCAAGCATATTATTACAATCTGTTAAAGTTCTTTCTTGTTGTGGTGGTCTCCAGCCTTTTGGTATCCCTTTTACCTAACCTCTTTTGTTCTACGAGCCTTTTATGCCCAACTTCATGCTTAAAAAAATATTTTTGAATGAACCCGAATCTACCTCTGCAACAGATACAAATATAAAATTTTTATATAGAGCTCTTGGTTGAAGTTCTTTCTTTTTTAGATTCAAGATACTGCCTGAACCTTAATAAATTTTAAAACCCTTGATGCAGTTCTCTAAATAAATTTTTTTGTCCAGGTAACAAGTGCCTCCACGAGCTCTTTAATCCTGGCAATAGTTGCCTCATCTATTATCCTTCCCTCTTCATCCACCTTTTTATCGATAAATGGCACCATTACCTCGGGCTGATTCAAAAGCATGATATTCAAAAAAACACAGACCTGTCTCAGATGATACTGTGCCCTTGCAGTTCCCAGCATACCTATAGAACCACCCATTATTGCCCCAGGCTTTCCATAGAAGACATTGTCTCCATACGGCCTTGATGCCCAATCGAGGGCATTTTTTAGCACACCTGGCATAGAATAATTATATTCCGGTGTTGCAATAAGGATAGCATCAGCTTTTTTTATATTTTCTTTAAATGCCTTCACCTGCAGAGGCGGATCAACCTCAAGGTCTTGATTAAATGGCGGTATACCTTCTAGCTCAAATATCTCAATCTTACAATTCGCCGGTGCAAGCTTCTTTGCTGCCCTAAGAAGGATTTTATTAAATGAACCCTTTCTTAAGCTGCCTGCAAATCCCAATATATTGAGACCTTCTGAATCCATGCCTGACCTCCTTTTTTTGATTATTTTAAGCGCTCCTCAGATAGATAGAGATGGTCTGTCTCTATCTCAACAAGGGCTTCAAAGATCTGTTTTATCCTCATGCTATCCGATTCTTCTGCAGCTTTTCTGTAGAATGCAATCGCCCTCTCTTCCCTTGTATGAGACTCCTCGAGGTTTTTTCTGTTTTCTCTATAACATTTGTCATCGCCCTCTGGCACCGCAGGCAGTTTGAGTATCTTCCTCCATATTGCTGCATGTTCTGCCTCTATCTTACCTAATGCCTTAAACAAAAGCCTGCCCTCGGCATCATCTGTTTTGTCTGCTGCGCAGAAATAGAAGGTTGAATTGCTTATCTCAACATTCAGTGCATATTCTGCATTTGACCTATCCTTTACACCCAGTTCCACATCAAAGGTAACCTCAGCGGTCCCTGCCTCTTTTATAAAAGCAATATGGGCTCCGCAGAAAGGACAGTTCTGTGGTGGATTTTCGCCCACATAAGGATCTCCGCATATTATGCATCTCCACAACTTAACCATCTTCACTCTCCTTTTTATTTTTTGATAATCATCCTCTGCCATAGCCTTTTAAAGAGGGACCCCTCCCTTATCTTCCCCACTTGCTGGGAAAGCTTAATCAAGGAGGGGCAAGGAGGGGAGGATGATTAAAGAAGCTGGTTTATCATAGTTGTATCTAAGACTTCTGGAACGCACTCTTTGGCGCATTACATATAGGACAATGCCAGTCATCTGCCAGCTCACCAAAGGGAACCTTCTCATAATCTTCATTGTATTCATAACCACATACTGAACATACCCAAATCATAAAGACCTCCTTATTTTTTATTCCTACTCTGGGCTGAAGCCCTCCCTCTTTTTACATTCTTTGCAGATCCCATAGAAATCTACATGGTTACCAATTATGTCAAAACCGTCAAACTCTTCCTTAGGGAGTTCAAGGTTAAAATCACTAAAGACATCAAAGATTTCACGACATTTAACACAGATGAGATGGTGGTGGGGTCTTAAGTCACAATCAAACCTCTTCTTGCCCATATCTATGGAAAGCTCAATTACAAGACCCTTCTCTTTTAATTTTTCAAGGGTATTATAGACAGTGGCAAATGACATGGTGGGAAATTTTTCAGATACAGCCTTATAGACATCACTTGCAGAGGGATGTATCCTGTTGTCATTTAAATATTCTATGATCGCAAGTCTCTGCGGTGTCTGCTTTATATCCGTAATCCCTGATATGTCCATCTTATCTATACTCATTATCTTTTGATATTACTTTTAAAATTAAGAATATTATAAACAAATAATTAATCCTTGTCAAGAAAAATTATTTAATCAAAAATATTTTTAAATAGAATTTTATTTGTTTTATAACATCTTGATATCGGGAGAGAGATAAGCGATACCCCCTGCTGGTTAAAACCTATATCCAGCTATATTGAGCCTTGCATGTCCTAATTTTTAACCCCCTGGGATGCCTAATCTATATATAGCATGCTACCTTGTGGTTATCATTGCCTATGAGGACAGGCACCTCACCTCTGCATCTATTCTTTCTTATACTGCATCTCGAAAAATATGGGCAGCCATCAAGAGATTCCAGCTGGTAATCCACCTGTCTTTTGAAGAAATCACCCTTTATGGAGTCGATGAGCATCTGCGTATATGGATGGAGCGGATTATAGAAAACCTCATTTTTTTCCCCTGCCTCTACCGCCCTACCCTTATAGACAACAATTATCTCATCAGATATAAATCTTACAATATTCAGGTCATGGGATACAAAAAGCATAGAGATACCCCTGTTTTCTCTAATATCCAGAAAAAGGTTTATAATCTGTGCCTGAATAGACACATCAAGGGATGATACAGGCTCATCAGCCACAATAAGTTTAGGATTTGTTGTAAGAGCCCTCCCTATTGCTACCCTTTGTCTCTGCCCCCCGCTCATCTCATGGGGGTATTTATTCAAAAAATCCTCATTAAGACCTACATCCTTTAAGATCTTAATAACCTTTTCCTTAGCATCCCTGCCATCAGCCAAACCGTGATAGATAAGGGGCTCAGATAGAGTCCGAAAGACCTTCTTTCTTGGATTCAATGATGAATAGGGATCCTGAAAAATTATCTGCATATCTTTGCGGATAGCCCTCAGCTCATGATTTTTTAGATTTATTAGGTCCTTGTTTTCAAAAAAAACCCTTCCACTGTCTGGTTCTTCAAGAAATAAAATGCATCTGGCAAGGGTGCTTTTACCTGAGCCGCTCTCTCCTACTATCCCCATGGTTGAGCCTGTGGGAAGGTCAAAGGATATAGAATCGACAGCCTTTATTGACTCCTTCTTGGCTGAAAAAAGTGATTTTTTTACCTCGTAGCTTTTTTTCAGTTCTGATACAGATAGCAGCGAACCCATCTTTCGTCACCTATTTTTTTAAACTCTGGCTCTTTTTTATTGCACCTAGGCATAGCATATGTGCATCTTGGATGGAATTTACACCCCTCAGGGAGCTCTGATAATTTTGGAACAAATCCAGGGATGGCCTTAAGCCTTTTTTCATCCCCCTTAAAGGCAAAGATAGAATCAATAAGCCCTCTGCTGTATGGATGCAAGGGCTCCCTAAAAAAATCTTCCACAGGGGACTCTTCCATCACCCTTCCTGCATACATAATAGCCACAGAGTTGCCGAATTTTCTCATAATATTAAGATTATGGGTTATAAAAAGCATAGACATCCTCTGGGTTGCCATAAGCCCTCTCAAAAGATAGAGTATCTGAGACTCTGTTGCCACATCCAGTGCAGTTGTAGGCTCATCAGCAATGAGCATGGAGGGATTGCATGATATGGCTATGGCAATAAGCACCCTCTGCCTCTGGCCACCGCTTAGCTGGTGGGGATATTGGAGATATCTTTTTTCAGGGTCATCAAAACCAACCTGCCTCAATAGTTCCATCACCCTTTCCTTTGCATCCTGCCTAGCAAGACCTTTATGGGTCACAATGGTCTCACCTATCTGTTCCCCTATCCTTATCACAGGGTTAAGGGCTGTCATTGGCTCTTGGAATATCATGCCGATCCTGTTACCCCGTATGGATTCCATGTCCTTTTTTGAGAGATTGATAAGGTTTTTACCCTCAAAAAAGATTTCCCCTCTGGTTATCCTCCCGGGTGGTGGAACCAACCCCATTATAGACATAGCTGTCATGGTCTTTCCAGAGCCGCTCTCTCCTATAAGACCGAAAACCTTCCCTTTTTCTATCTGAAGGCTCACATTATCCACTGCCTTAATAGTGCCTGATTCAGTAGATATTTCAGTATGCAGTTCAGAAATTTTTATGGTAAAATTATCCACTCTTAAAAACTCTTTGATTATTTAAACCCTATGCATTATACTAATCCCATAAAAAATGGCAAGCCTTTTATGGCTATATTTTTATTCTTCTTTATTTTTGCTTTTATAACTAACGCTAATGCTATGGAAACAATTAAACTCCCTGAACCCGAAGATACTAACCCTGTTTATCTTAAAGAGATCTTAAACAAAAGAAGTACTGTTAGGGCATTCAATAAGGGTATGCCCCTTAGTCTACAAGACCTTTCGTATGTATTATGGTCAGCATATGGGTTTAAAAAAGACCGTGGCAGGACCGTCCCCTCTGCGGGGGCACTATACCCGCTCGATATCTACATAGCCTGTGGCGAGATTATTTCTGGAGAAAAGGAAAGGATACCAGCAGCCCTATACCATTATATCCCTGAAAAACACCAATTAAATATAGTAAGAACCATGGATCTACGAAAGGATATAGCAAAGGCATCCCTTTCGCAGATGTGGACGGCAGAGGCACCCTGCCTGATTATCATAACTGCTGAATATGAAAGAATCACATTTAAATACAGAGACAGGGGCATCAGGTATGCACTGATGGAGGCAGGAAATGTATCGCAGAACATCTTTCTTTCTTCTTTTAATAAAGGTCTGGCCTGTGGTATAGTAGGCGCCTTTGATGATAATATATTAAAGACAGTGCTTGGGGTTAAAAAATCCCATGAACCCCTACTTGTAATGCCCATTGGTTACAGGTACGGTAAATAAGGAGTTTTTTATGACAGAATCGGATATAAAAGAAGGACTAACCTTCGATGATGTGCTTTTAATACCCTCCATGAGCAGACTAATGCCAAAGGATACAGATATCTCAACATTTATGACGCCAAAGATAAAACTCAATATACCCCTTATAAGTGCAGCCATGGATACTGTAACAGAGTCAAAGACAGCAATCTGCCTTGCCCAGGAAGGTGGAATGGGTATAATACACAGAAATATGGGCATTGAGGAACAGGCACAGGAGGTAGAAAAGGTTAAAAAATCAGAAAGCGGCATGATTATCGACCCTATTACAATAAGACCTGAACAGAAGATAAAGGATGCCCTTGATTTGATGGCACGTTACAGGATATCAGGTATACCGGTTACAATAGGCAAAAAACTCGTGGGCATTATAACAAACAGGGACCTGAGGTTCGAGACAAACCTTGACGAGAAGGTTGATAATGTTATGACAAAGAAAAACCTCGTAACTGTGAAGGAGGGTATAGGCCTTGAAGAATCCAAAAGCATACTTCACAGACACAAGATAGAAAAACTTCTTGTTGTGGATGATGAATTCAACCTTAGAGGGCTAATAACTATTAAAGACATAGAAAAGATGAGGAAATACCCAAACTCCTGCAAAGATCACCTCGGCAGATTAAGGGTGGGTGCAGCAGTAGGTGTGGGTCCTGACAGGGATATGCGTGTGGAGGCACTACTGAAGGCAGGTTGTGATGTAATAGTTATTGACACAGCCCACGGACACTCAAAAAATGTTATTGAATCAATAAGGGAGATAAAAAGAAACTACGGCGATACCCAGCTTATAGCAGGCAATATAGCCACTGCAGAGGGCTGTGAGGAGCTTATAAAGGCTGGCTGTGATGGTGTGAAGGTCGGCGTGGGTCCAGGCTCAATATGCACAACAAGGATAATAGCCGGTGTTGGCGTCCCACAGATAACCGCTATAATGGATTCCGCAAGGATTGCAAAGAAATACGGTATCCCTATTATCGCTGATGGTGGCATAAAATTTTCCGGGGATGTGACAAAGGCGATTGCCGCTGGTGCAGACTGCGTTATGGTGGGGAATCTCTTTGCAGGCACCGATGAGACCCCGGGGGAGATGGTATTATATCAGGGAAGAACCTATAAGGTATACAGGGGTATGGGTTCTCTTGAGGTGATGAAGGAGGGTAGGGCAAAAGACAGATACTGCATAGATGAAAACGAGATGGAATCAAAACTTGTCCCCGAGGGCATAGAAGGCAGGGTTCCATACAGGGGCTCTCTATCTGTTGTCGTTCAGCAGCTTGCAGGGGGATTAATGGCAGGCATGGGCTATGTGGGCTGCCAAAATATCAGGGAGCTCCAGACAAAAAGCAGATTTTTAAGGATTACATCAGCAGGTTTAAAGGAAAGCCATGTCCATGATGTAATTATCACTAAAGAGGCGCCAAATTACAGGATAGAGTAGATGGACTATCATAAGGAATTAGTTGCCATACTTGACTTCGGGTCACAATATACACAACTGATTGCACGAAAGATAAGAGAGCTTGGCGTATACTGTGAGATATACCCTTTTGACCAATCTATTGACGCAATCAGGAAAATAAAACCAAAAGGTATAATACTTTCAGGAAGCCCCAGTAGTGTAACAGGAGATAATGCCCCTTTGATAGATATGGATATATTTGAAATGAATATCCCTGTACTGGGTATATGTTACGGGCTACAGCTAATCACGAGGCTTTTTGGCGGAGAGATTTCAAAGTCAGCAAAGAGGGAGTATGGAAAGGCACATCTGTTTATGGATGAAAAAGACCCCTTACTGGAAGGGCTGAAAGACAATGACACGGTATGGATGAGTCACCAGGACAGGATATTCAGCCTACCTGAGGGATTTAAATCCCTGGCACATACTGAAAATTCACCCTATGCAACTATCAGGTCATCTGAGGGTAATATCTATGGTGTTCAGTTCCACCCTGAGGTCCATCACACACCAAAAGGTAAGATACTTCTTAAAAACTTTCTATATAAGATATGTGGATGCAAAGGCCTATTCTCTCCACGATCCTTTATAGAGACCGCCGTGGCTGATATAAAAGAGAAGGTGGGGGAGGAGAATGTAATCTGTGCCCTAAGCGGTGGTGTTGATTCCTCTGTGGTAGCTGTATTAATACACAGGGCAATAGGCAATAGACTCCACTGTGTCTTTGTAAATAACGGTGTTTTAAGAAAAAACGAGGTTGAAGAGGTCCTAGAGGCATTTCAGGATAAACTTCATATAAACCTTAGATACGTAAATGCAGAGGACAGATTCCTGGATGCCTTAAGAAAGGTGAAAGACCCAGAGAAAAAAAGAAAGATTATCGGTAGGCTTTTTATAGAAATATTTGAAGAAGAGGCACATAGGGTAGGTAATGTCCAGTTTCTTGCCCAGGGGACACTATACCCTGATGTCATAGAGAGTGTATCCTCAAAAGGTCCCTCTGCAACAATAAAAAGTCACCATAATGTGGGTGGGCTGCCAAAAAAGATGAGGCTTAAACTCATAGAGCCTCTAAGGGAACTCTTTAAGGATGAGGTCCGTCAGGTGGGAAGGGAACTGGGTATACCTGAAAATATAGTAGGCAGACAGCCCTTTCCAGGACCAGGCCTTGCAATAAGGATTATAGGTGAGGTGACAAGGGATAGACTTGGGATCCTAAAAGAGGCAGACAGCATTGTCAGGAATGAGATTGAAAAAAACAGTAGATTTAAAAATATCTGGCAGTCCTTTGCCATCCTTATACCTGTTAAGACTGTAGGCGTTATGGGTGACGAAAGGACATACGCAAATGTGATAGCCATAAGGGTTGTAGAAAGCGAGGATGCCATGACTGCTGACTGGTCGAGGCTACCCTATGAGACACTGGATACGCTATCAAGAAGAATAATCAATGAGGTTCATGGTGTGAACAGGGTCGTCTATGACATATCATCAAAACCACCAAGCACAATAGAGTGGGAATAATGAACGAATTTGTCCATCTTCATCTGCATACTCAATATAGTCTCCTTGATGGTGCCATAAGATTCGAACCCCTGTTTGAGCTTGCCAAAGAATATGGCATGAGGTCATGCAGTATAACTGATCATGGAAATATGTTCGGTGTAGTAGACTTTTATTTCAGTGCCAGAGAGGCAGACATAAAACCCATCATAGGCTGTGAGGCATATATTACACCCAAGTCCATACAATATAAAAAAACCAAGGGGGAAGACAATGCCTATCATATCATCCTCCTTGCCATGAATAACAATGGTTATAGAAATCTTGTAAAGCTGGTCAGCATTGCCCAGCTTGAGGGTTTTTACTATGTCCCCAGGATAGATAAAGAGATATTGAGAAAATATAGTGATGATATTATCTGCCTTACCGCATGTATAAAGGGTGAGATACCTAATTCTATTTTAAAGGGCACTGATAAACAGACAAGGGGACTCGTGGAGGAATATCTCTCCATTTTTGGTGACAGGCTGTTTTTTGAGCTTCAGGACAATGGTCTGGATGAACAGAGGATTGTCAATGAGGGGCTTATAAAACTGGCAGGATATTATAATATCCCCATTGTTGCCACAAATGACTGCCACTATCTTAGAAAAGAGGAATCAAAGGCACACGAACTGCTTCTCTGTATCCAGACAGGGAAAAAACTCAGTGATACCGATAGGATGAGCTTCAAAAGTGATGAGTTCTATTTTAAATCCCCTGAAGAGATTTTTAATGCCTTTTCAGGGTATCCTGATGCCCTAAAGAATACAATAAGGATTGCGGAGATGTGTAATGTCATTATAGATGACACCACATATCACTTCCCTGATTTTAAGACGCCTGATAATATTGATATAAATGAACACTTTGAAAATGAATGCAGAAAGGGGTTTGAGAAGAAACTAAAAAAGATTATGTCCTCCTACAGTGTTTTTTCTGAGGACCAGCTGCAACAATACAAGGATAGGCTTAACTATGAGATCAAGGTTATAAAAGAACAAAAATTTGCAGGATATTTTCTCATAGTAGCAGATTTTATCCGATATGCAAAGGACAACAAAATCCCGGTGGGACCGGGCAGAGGCTCGGCGGCAGGGAGCCTTGTTGCATACTGTCTCGATATTACCGAGGTAGATCCTATAAAATATAATCTCCTTTTTGAGAGGTTCCTTAACCCAGACAGGATAAGTATGCCTGATATTGATGTGGATTTCTGTAAAAAAGGCAGGGATGATGTAATCAAATATGTAGTTGACCGGTATGGAAAAAATAATGTAGCCCAGATTATAACGTTCGGGACAATGAAATCAAGGGCTGCTGTTCGAGATGTGGGAAGGGCACTTGGTGTCCCCCTTAACGTAGTTGATAGGGTCGCCAAATTAATACCTGCCACAAGCAAAAGTATAAGGCATGCCATAGAAAGTGAGCATCAATTAAAGGAGATCTATGAAAATAACAGGGATATAAAGGAGATGCTGGATAATGCCTCTGTTCTTGAGGGACTTGCAAGACATGCCTCTATACATGCAGCAGGGATTGTCATATCTAATAAGGACCTTACAGAGCATATCCCTCTATATAGAGGTCAGGCAGGCGAGAGGGTAACCCAATTCACCATGAAGACCATTGAAAGGATTGGACTTATAAAGATGGACTTTCTTGGCCTTGAGACCCTTACCCTTATAGACAATGTCCTGAAGATGCTTAAAAAGGATGGCATAGATATAGATCTGGATAATATCCCCTTTGATGATGCCAAAACCTTTGAACTATTATGTGCAGGGGATACCTCGGGGGTATTTCAGCTTGAGGGAAGGGGGATGAAAGACCTTCTTATTAAATTTAAACCGTCAAAATTTGAGGATATTCTGCCACTCATTGCCCTATACAGACCTGGGCCATTAAATAGCGGCATGGTGGATGAGTTTATAAAAAGAAAAAATAATCCATCCATAATAGAGTATGAAACGCCACTCCTTGAAGACATACTTAAAGATACATATGGGGTCATTATCTATCAGGAACAGATAATGAAGATAGCCCAGGTCCTTGCAAATTTCTCTATAAAAGATGCGGATGCCTTGAGAAAAGCAATGAGCAAGAAGATACCTGAGCAGCTTGAGAGATACAGCGAACAGTTCATAACAGGAGCCCAGTCAAACGGCATACCAAGGGAGACAGCAGAAAAGATTTACAACATAATACGTCAGTTTGGTGAGTATGGTTTCAATAAATCACATAGCACTGCATATGGGCTTATTGCCTATCAGACAGCATATCTAAAGGCAAACTATTATATCTACTATCTTACTGCCATGCTCACAATAGAGGTAAACAATACTGATAAACTTATAAAATACATAACTGAATGCCGTGACGCAGGCATAGAGATACTCCCGCCTGATATCAATAAAAGCGAAAAAGACTTTAAGATTGAGGATGGAAAGATAAGATTTGGACTATCAGGGATTAAAAATGTCGGCGATGCTGCCATTGATAATATGCTTGCCATGAGAGAGGAGATAGGTGGTTTCAACTCTTTTATGGGATTCTGTGATGTTATTGATTCAAGAAAGGTAAATAAAAAGGTTCTTGAAAGCCTTGCCAAGGCAGGGTGCTTCGACAGGATGGGGCTCAAACGCTCGCAGATAATGCACCTAATAAAAGAAAGGTCAGACAAACCACAGAAAAAAAATGACAAAAACATTATGCAGCCATCCCTTTTTGGGGATGATGAAATTATCAATTATACCTCTTACAATATTGTTGTGCCTGACCTGGAAGAATTACCATACAGAGAGATTCTCGCTGGAGAAAAAGAGGCATTTGGTTTTTATTTCAGCCAGCACCCCCTCAAGCAGTTTGAAAAAATAATAAACATTATAACTAAATATGATACACAAAGTATAAAGGAGATGGATATCCAGGAGGATGTGGATATTGTCGGAATGGTAAATAGCCACAGAGAACTATCCACTAAAAAGGGCGATAAAATGGCATATGTAAACCTTGAGGATACAAAAGGGATACTCGAGGCTATTGTATTCCCTGATCTATATGCCAAAACTATTGAGCTTATTAAAAGCGAGAAACCCCTTGTTTTCAGCGGCACTATAGAGAAGATAGAGGAAGGCAAGGCAAAGATAAAGACAAAAAAGATAACCCCCCTTGAGGAGATAACTAAAAAGATAGCGAAAAACCTTATAATAAGGATAGATTGCAAGATATTCAGGCGGGAGGATTTTAAGAGATTGAAGGAGATACTCGATACACTAAAGGGTTATACAAAAACCTTTATAGAGCTTCAGCTAAATGGTAATATACAGCGTTTAAAGATACCAGAGATAAGAACAGATATAGAAAAGATAAATATATTAATAAAACATTTTCCATCGGGCTTAAAAATTGTTGAGAGATCAGAGGAGATAACTAATGAGATACTATCTGGATTTTGAGAAAAAACTCGAGCCATTTGAGAGAAGGATAAACGAGATAAAAAAATTCTACAGCACCAAAGACCCGCATTATTCAAGGGAGCTACAATCCATAAACAAAAAGATTGCCAAGATAGAGAAAGATATTTACAGCGAATTGACAAACTGGCAGAGGTCGCAACTTTCAAGACACCTCAATAGACCCCATACATTAGACTATATTGAAAATATCTTTTCAGATTTTGTTGAATTCAAGGGGGATAGAAAATTTAAGGATGACCCTGCAATAGTTGCAGGTTTTGCAAGATTAGGAGAGACGAGCATAGCTGTTGTAGGACACCAAAAAGGTAAAGACGTAAGGGAGATGGCGTATAGAAATTTTGGTATGTCACACCCAGAAGGCTATAGAAAGGCGATAAGGATTATGGATCTCGCCAGTAGATGGGGAAAACCGATTATTACATTTATTGATACACCCGGGGCATTTCCTGGTATAGGCGCTGAGGAGAGGGGTCAGGCAGAGGCAATAGCAACATGCATTGAATTTATGTTCTCCCTATCTGTCCCTGTTATAACTATTGTTCTCGGGGAGGGTGGAAGCGGTGGTGCCCTTGCAATAGGCATTGGCAATGTGATCCTTATGCTTGAGAATGCCACATATTCTGTTATATCACCTGAGGGCTGTGCTGCCATACTCTGGAGGGATGGTTCAAAGGGGCCACTTGCTGCAGAGGCGCTGAAACCAACAGCCCATGACCTATTCAGGCTCGGTGTGATAGATGAGATAGTTAAAGAACCATTTGGGGGTGCCCACAGGAACTGGGACCAGACATTTGACAATCTGAGACCGGTAGTAGATAAACATCTTAAATCACTTTCATCCCTATCAAAAGATGATTTGAGGAAGATGAGGTATGAGAAATTCAGAAAAATGGGGATTTTTGAGGAGAGAAAATGAAAAGGATAGAGATGGATATCAATGGCGTATTATCAAAAACAATAGGAAAAGAGGGTTTAGATGAGAAATCTATTCAAGAGGTCTCTTTAAAGATTGATGATTTCAAGGAAAAAATCTATAAATCCCCTTATCCTTTTATGGATTTTGAGCTTATTAAGTCCCATATTCCAGAGATAAATGCCATTAAAAAATCAGTCAATAAAATAAAGGCAAAAAATCTTGTTATCCTTGGCATCGGTGGCTCTTCCCTAGGGACTGAGACCATCTTCTCCGCCCTCCTCCACCCCTTTCATAACCTGGAATCCCAATATAGGGCAGGTAGGCCAAGGTATTTTATATTAGATAACATAGACCCCCATAAGATAAATAGGGTAGTGGATATAATTCAAAGGGAAAAAGACAGGACACTCCTTGTGGTGATAAGCAAATCAGGGGAGACACCTGAGACTATGTCCCAGTTTATGCTTTTTAAGGATATCCTTAAGACTGCCAAGGACTACAGCCAAAGGATAGTGATTATAACTGACAATAAAAAGGGGATGTTAAGAGAGATAACAAAAAAAGAGGGTTATCCATCCCTATCTGTCCCTGAGGGCATAGGCGGGAGATTCTCTGTTCTTACCCCTGTAGGCCTTTTCCCATCATCTTTAATGGACATTGACATTGATGAGATAGTAAGGGGCGCAGAAGATATGTCAGCTTATATAAAAAAGACCCCTTATAAAAAAAATATGGCTATTATACTGGCGGCTATCCTGTATCTCATGGATAATAACGGCAAAAAGATGCATATAATGATGCCCTACTGTGAAAGACTTTCGGCATTTGCTGACTGGTTTAGACAGCTTGAGGCAGAAAGTCTCGGTAAAGGCGGCCATGGCCCAACCCCAGTGAAATCCATAGGGGTAACGGATCAGCACTCCCAGCTTCAGCTCTATGTCGATGGTCCCAAAGATAAGTGTATCACCTTTCTCTATCATGCAGAGGAAAAAAGGGAGATACCTGATAGTATTCCTTATCTGCCTGATCTGGGGTATCTTGCAGGAAAGGATATGAAAGACCTTTTTTATGCAGAATTTATAGGGACAAAACAATCGCTTATAGAGGCAAAGACACCCAGCATTACAATTAACATAAATGAGATCAACGAATACAACATTGGTGCCCTGTTTTTTCTCTATGAGATGGTTATAGCATTTATGGGCAATATGTATAATATCAATGCCTTTGACCAGCCTGGTGTTGAGCTTGGTAAGATCTACACAAAGGCGATGATGGGAAAAAAGGGCCTTGAGAAACAGAAAAAAACCATAGAGACAGAGCTCAAGGCAAAAAGGCAATTAATCTCATTTTAATTTAGGAGATAGTTATGAGATATGCAGGTTTTTTGGTAGGTTTTTTTATTATATTTGCAGGCACTGCCCATTGTTTTGATGTAGACATGGCTAAAAAATTTGACCCCATCTTCTCTCAGATGACACCTGAGGTATTGGCGATGAGGCCCTGCCAGATATCCGCAAAAGATGTCCTTGAGATGATTAAAAAAAAGGAGGATTTTATTATCTTGGATATAAGAACGCCTGCCGAGGTTAAACTTGTTGCATCTGCACATAAGAATACTGTTGTTATACCTATGAATGAACTTTTCAGGATTGATAATCTAAAAAAACTCCCGAAAGATAAAAAGATTGCAGTGCTGTGCCATACAGGAGATAGGGCTGCTGCTACAACAATAGCCCTAAGGGCCATAGGGTTTGCCAATGCCTATCAGTTCAAAGGTGGTATAATAGAGTTTGCCAGAGAAGTCGGCAGAACAGCCACAGAATACGTAAAAGACTAAAAAAGTAGGATTAAATTAAGAATTTTAAAAATGATATAGAAAAAGAGGGTAACTTTTGCTTACCCTCTTTTTCTATATCAAGGCACTATAAATTTAAAATTGTGACATTGGTTGCAATAATTTTCTGATCTTGCATGCTGATGATGGCAGAGATTGCAGTCAAGATCTTTGCCATAATGGGGTGAAGTATGAGGATTCGTAGGTTTTATCCCTGATGTCTTCTTGACAAGGCTATCTACATCATGACAGGTAAGGCATGTGTCAAACTCAACAGTATCCTGTTTGTCTGTTTTGCCGTGACATCCATCACAGGTTATCCCTGCAAGGCTATGGATATGACTGCCTGTTATTTTAGTTCTGAGACTCTCTTTTTCTGATATAGGGTGACAGGAAAGGCAGTCCTTTAAACCCATCTTTACTGTCTCTGGATGTCCTGATGGCAACACCTTTTCGGCCCCATGACATTCATGACAGCTACCAGGCTTGGCATTTAAAGTCCTCTGGGGGGCAGCCATTATAATGGTCACAATACCCACAATAAAAACAGCCACTATCCCAGTCATAAGCACTATCTTAAGACCTTTATAAAATCCTGTATCCATAACCTTACTCGTTACAGCATCCCTTTCTAAATTATATTAGCCCCATGATTTTTCTTTTGCCGCATTCTTTCCTGCAATCCGTCCAAATACCACACAATCAGCCATTGCCACACCACCTAAACGAACTGCACCGTGTATACCACCACTTACCTCGCCAGCGGCATAAAGACCTGCAACAGGTTTTAGGTCAAATCCTATGACCTGGGCATCCTTGTTTATTACAAGACCACCCATAGTGTGATGAACCTTTGGCCATAGCCTTGCAGCATAGAAGGGAGCCTCAACCATTGGTTTTGCATCTGGGAATATCATACAGTCAAAATCAGGGTCCTTTTTCTTTTCCACAAAGGAGTTCCAACGTGCAACCTCTTCCTTGAATACGGCGACAGGTATATTATAGGCCTTTGCCAAATCCTCAAGGCTATTAAATCTCTTTATAGAACCATTTTCAAGACCCTTTTCCAGGGCCTCAGGGAATACCTGTTTCTTTACGGCGTAAGCATCACCCATAATTAAGACAGGCACGCCAACTAATATGATTGCATCTGCCCGTTCTTTTCTGTTTCCAGTCTCTTTGAAAAATCGTTTACCTGTCTTCGGATTAATCATAGGGCCATAGCCTACAAGCCTCTCACAAAACAGGGGGACATAGCCGAATCCTTTTTCATCGGGGCTTGTCCATGGACCAAGCTGTATCCAGTCCATATGAACATCCATTGCCCTTGCCATGCACGCTGCCATCAATGCCTCGCCTGTAGCACCAGGCTGGTTTGTAGATTCAAATCTCTCATCCAAGCGAGGGTCATGCACCTTGCGAAGGTTTACATCCCTTGCAAAACCCCCTGATGCAAGAATTACTGCCTTTGAGGCCTTAATGTAGGCTTTTTTGCCTGTATTTTCATCCGGGAACCTGTAATTCTTCTTTACCTCTATGCCGATGATCCTGTTATTTTCACTTACTATAAATCTTTCAAGTTTTGTTCTGGTCTGGACCTTTACGCCGAGCTCCTTTACCTTCGATAACATCTTATTCACAAGCTCAGAGCCAGATGCATTTATTGTCTGGTGTGCCCTCTTAACTGAGTGCCCGCCATGAAAGTTCAGTCTTGTAAACCTTGCCCCTATATATGTTTCACACCATTCCAGGGCATCCTTGGAGCCATATGCAACGATCTTTGCAAGCTCAGGGTGATTAAGATAGAGCCCTGCCTTGAGCATATCCTTTAACATCTGCTCTGGCGAATCCTGAATGCCTGCCTCTTTTTGCATCTTTGTCCCGGCGGCACAAAAATCTCCTCCATTTATAATAGAATTACCACCATGCATAGGCATCTTTTCTATGATAATAACGTTTGCACCAGCATTTTTTGCCTCTATGGCAGCTGCAAGACCTGCAAAGCCACTTCCTATTATAACTACATCATAGGATTCGTCCCATTTTTTAGGAATCTCTTCCCTTGCCGCTGCATCATGTGATATAAGCCCTATCCCGCCTAATACAGCACCCGTTGCTACTGCTGCGCCTGCAGTTGACTTAAAAAAATCACGCCTTGACATATCTTTTGATTTTTCAGAATCTTTACCCATGATGGACCTCCATGCCTTGTTAATATTTTGAGTTTATAGGCTCAAAATTCAGTCTATATAAACCTTCTACATAAACCTACATAATGTTGTCAAGGATTTTCTGCTAATATAGCTGCACCAAATGCAGCGGTTATCTGTGGTTCATCGGCAACAAAGGAGCGGGTTTTAAGCTCTTCCTCTATTGCCTTAACAAGACCAATATCCTTTGCCCCACCCCCTGTTATGGCATAGTCAGGCGTGAGGCCAACCCTGCTTGCAAGATTAATTATCTTGGATGCCATTGCCTTATGGATGCCTGCAACGATATCTGCCGGCACCGCACCCTCTGATATCCTTGACACTGCCTCAGATTCAGCAAAAACAGCACATGCGGTGGTAAATTCCACTGGTTTTGTGGATTTAAGGGAGAGCCCTCCTAATTCTTCAATATTTACATGTAATATCCTGGCGGTCACCTGAAGAAATTTCCCGCTGCCCCCTGCACATTTTTCATTCATGATAAAATTTACAATCCTGCCATAATCATCTATCCTTATAGCCCTCGTAAACTGTGCGCCCACATCAATTACAGTCCTGACACCTGGAAAAAGGGTGCTTATGCCCTTTGCATGACAGGACATATCAGATGGCCTCTTAGAGGCAAGATCAACCATGGATGCGCCATAGCCTGTTGCTACTGTATTTGCAATATCATCTTTGGAAATATCATACTTTTTTAATACCATGTCTACTGTATACTGAACAGCCCCTCTGTAATCACCGCCTGATGGAACTATAGCGTAGGATCTCAGGCCCCCGTTTTCACAGAGCACTGCCTTTGTCCAACCTGAACCCACATCTATCCCTAAATAAAATGGCATATTACTATTACCTCATCTTAAGAAAAGAGCTTTGCCTCCTGCAGGCCAAAAGAGCTTCTAACAGGGGTCTGCCCCTCTCTTTCATACCTCTCAAAAATCTCACTGGCTAAGACAGCAGCGCCCAGTGCCCCAGTAATCAATGGTTCAGGGGGAAGAAGAACAGGACATCCAAGCCTTTCCTCCAATGCCTTTACAAGTCCTATATTTTTAGCACCCCCACCTGTTACGGCAACATCAAGCTCTACTGTAAGCTTCTTTACCATTGAGCTCACCCTAGTTGCTACTGACATATGTATACCTGCTACAAGATTTGCCAGTGTTTCACCGCTTGCAAGCTGATTTGTCACCTCGTGCTCAGCGAAGACGGTGCATGTACTGCTTATAGCTGCCGGTTTATCAGATGTAAGGGAAAGACCTCCCATCTCCTCAAGGGGAATGCCAAGGGTATCCGCCATAATCTCAATAAATCTCCCTGTCCCTGCAGCACATTTATCATTCATTACAAAACTTACTACCTTACCGTCTTTTATCTTGATACCCTTGCTGTCCTGACCACCTATGTCCACGATTGTCTTAACTGTTGGGAGGAGGCTATGTAATCCTTTTGCGTGGCAGGTGATCTCAGTAATCTGCCTATCTGCAAAGGGCACATTTATTCTCCCATACCCCGTGGCAATGATATAGGATAGATCCTCAAATCGGATGTTAGCCTGATCGAGCGCCTCCTCCATTACCTTATTGGCTAATTTGCGGTGTTCTGGGCCCGTAGGGCCTATAATGGTGGCATCAATCCTGCCACTAAATATAATCACCTTTGTCATAGTGGAACCTATGTCAACACCTGCAAAATATTTTGCCATAATATCAGCTCATCCTTTTCTTATATGCATCGACAGCCTCGATGAATGCATCAATCCTGTTATGGGTATCTGCCTCATTGTAAGAGCTTATATCAACTATATCCCCTTCCAGGATAAGTATTGGTATCTCCTTGTATACCTTTTTTAATGTTTCTGCCTGGTGAATAATACCTGCATGCCAGCTTCTGCAAGAGAATGCTGAATGGAATACAACACCATCGCATTTATATTCCTCTATGTATTCTATTATCCTTTCTACCTTGGGCAAAGAGCCTAAACGCCTTCTTGCCTTGTCATACCAGTGTGTCCAGTATCTCACCCATCTCCATGCTATATGTTCCAGCGGGTCACTGGTTTTCGGCAGATCAAGCCTCTCTATCTTTTCGCATCCACGATATGTGACCTCCACTGGAAATACTGCACCCTTGCTGTTAAAATACTGAAAATCTCCAAGGGCAAACCATGAAGGCAGGCCTGCTGCCCATATCAATCTATACTTTTCTGGATCTGCAACGCCTATGCCGTTTTTTATCTTATCGAAAAGTTCATCATAGAGCTGTTTATAGAAATCATATGCCTCCTGTGTCCCAAGGTTGAATGTCAGAGGCACCATGGTATTCATGGCATCGCCGGTGTCCATAGGGGTTGGAATTGCCCTTCGAAGCTCATAGGTGTCGATAAAGAGATCCCATGTTCTGTCAGATAATTCTGTTATCTCTGAGAGCCTATCCCAATCCATCTTCTTTCCTGTATGCCTTTCACAAAACTTAACGCATTCCCTCAACTCCTCAGTGCAATATTTCACATAGAATTTTTCCTGCTCATGGTGGTCCATTTTAGGGTCAAAGGGGGGATAATACATGGCACCAACAAAAACAGGGACATCCTGGAGATAATGCTGTGTTGCCTGGGGCCATTTAAACCTCGGGTCACAGAGAAGCTGCGCAGAACCGAGTATCATATCAGGTCTTCCCATGCCTCCCCAGGGTGCATCAGGGACAGCACCCCCTCCCAACTCCTCTCTAATCATGTCAAAGCCTATGGTGCATGTGGCATATGTGCAAAGAGACCTTGAGAAATTATCAGACTCTGCCTTCTGGAGATACTTTTCTGCATCCCTTTTTGCAGCACATACCCCTGAAAAGCTCTCACCCCATGCAGGGACAATATCCATTGCCCTCATTATCTCATCCTGACCATCTGCTATATATGCATATGCAACCTTTTTGCCCTCTTCCTTTGCCTTTAGTGTTGCAGCGAGATTTCCCCGCACGAATTTAGGTATACTTGCAGCAGTCTTTGTTGCAACTGCCCTTCCTTTTTTTTCCTCAGCCATAAGATTTCCTCCCTTTTATTATGCTATCATTTCAAGAAAAGCCTCGATCCTTGTCTTCATTCGTGCAAGGCTTGATGTGGAATACTCGTCTTCAAGATAGAGAACCGGAACACCTGCTGATTCTATATAGCTCTTAATTGCCGGAACCTCGAAGCCATACGGGTCGCAATATTTATATATAAACAGGATTGCGCCGTTCACATTGAACTCCTCGATATATCTTCTCATATGACCAAAACGGGCATTGAGATTTTCCTGATAGGTGCCACCTGTATCCACAAAGGTTGTGGGTATCTTGAGCCTTCTAAGATAACGCTCTGCCAGTGCCAAAAGAGGCTCTTTGTCTTCATCCACATCCTGCCAGAACATCTTGCTGCCTATAGAGATATCATCCATAACAAGATATGCGTCTGCAGCCTCTATAGCATCGGTTATACTTATGCTGTCTATCTGGTCGCCTATAAGCATAATCCTTTTTTTCTGACCATCTGTTGCAGGCCTTCTTGCCTTTACCTCTTCAATTACAGCCTTTATTAATTCACTGGACTCATCAACAGGAAGGCCCATGACGGCTACTAGAACCTTCATCATCTCGCTACCAGATATAAGGGGTGGATTATTTTTTCTTAACCCATAAAGGTCTCTCATAAGCCTTCTGTTTTTATTGTGGAGAGAAATAGCATGTTTTAACGAATCAGTCGTGACCCTGTTTCCTGTAAATTCCTCAAGGGTTTTGATCAAGAGTTTAAACAGCTCCATCATAAATTCAATAGAGGGATCATCTGTCACGTGAGGGACATTAAAAAAATGGAAATATGGAAGATTTAGGCAGTCTCTCCATACGTCGCTTGTCCTGTCAAGGCTGTCGCACTGGTGAGGAAGGACCATGCCATCAAGAAAACTGAATCTTCCCTTTATGGATGAATCAAAGACATTACGAACAAAAGGGCATACGATTGTCTCCATGTAGGCATCACCCTTTGTAATAGCCTCATCCACATTACCTTTTAATCTGAAGGGGACGGTGTCTGCCGCTGTAAGAACCTCCACAGGACCAAGGGCAGAGATATATCCAATTATCTTTTTGCCTTCTGCCTTAAGTTCCCTTGCCCTTGCCCCATAATCATTGTAATATTTTTCTGCCTTTGCCAATCCTTTTTCAACTCCTAATTCAGCCATATCAACTCCTCTTTTTCTCCCTGTGAATTACATTATCTCAGGGGTAATATTATGCCTATCTCAGGCATTTACTGTTTTTTTTGTGGCTTATAGTTAAATGGATTTTTTCTGATATGATATAACCCTTTACGGGTTAAATCCTTTGGATCCTGTTGAGTCTGTCTGCGATGAAGCGCCACGAACTTCATCATCAAACATTAATTTAAACTTAACACTAAATGCTGTTCTAAATCAATCTATTCCAACTACCCTTACGTCTAGCTCTTCTAATGCCATGTCTGTTGCGTATGCCTTTTCCCTCTCCAGATCGAGCTTTATGATCTTGTCAAGAGAGATACAGCCAAAGACCTCAATTATACCTGCCTCATAAAAATTGCCGTTTACATAAAAATCAGACTTTATCTTATCCTTACCTGTAAAAAGTGTAATCACGGTATCTTTTATAGGGGCACAACCAAAGATCTCAATAATTGCTCCCTCCATGGTCTTGCTATCTATCTTATCTTTTTCTATATCCCATACTATTGCCATGACACCCTCCTTTATTTTTTTTTGACTGCCTTTTTATCTCAGTCTTGTCTTTTTTAATGCAAGCAATGTGCCACAAAGTTTTTTAGGATTTTAGACAAATACAAAATTACTCTATGCCCTTAAAATCAGCCAGAGATTCATTGTATATCTCAAACAATTCAATAGGTTATCAATAAGACACAGTTAAACTGTCCATTTTTAATCGTTTTTATGATAGGGCTTCAGAAGCTTTATATCTATCACATATAAGCCTTTTATAACATTTACTGTTGCATTAAACAGTTTTTTACTGTTGCATTAAACAGTTTGTATCAATCTGTTATAATAAATAGATTTTTTCGTCATTATAAAATAAAAAACTTGAATTTATCTTAAAACTATTATATATCACAGTGAGGTGTTCAAAGGGGATTGCCATGGATGAGAATCAGTTCTATAGAGAGGTCACTATGAGGATATGCGGGAGTCTTGAGATCGATAAAGCCCTCTGGCATTGCCTGCTCTATATAAAGGATGTCCTCCCTGCTGACGAACTAATAATGACTGTATATGACCCTGAGGCTAAAACCCTTGATGTAGTAGCCACTGCTAATATCCAAGGTGGCAGGCTAATGTCAGACAAGGTCCCCATGCCATCCCACATGAAAAAACAACTTGAAGAACCATCTAAATTCCCCAGGGTGAGGATATCTGAGGATGTCTATAAGGATGAGATAGTCGGAAAAGTTGCAGAGCAATATAGATGGCCCGATTCGTCAATAATAGTAGGCAGGCTTATAGTAGAGGATAAATTTGTAGGTTCATTTATTGTAAGGGCAGATGGAAAAGGGAGATATTCTGAGGAAGATGCCCAATTATGGGCAGCAATAAATGAGCCTGCTGCCATTGCCCTTGCCAATTCAAGGAGATATCTTGAGCTTATGAAACTAAAAGAACTCCTTGCCGATGATAGTAAGTATTTTCAGAATGAACTCCGAAGAGGCTTTATAGAGGAGATAGTAGGTGCAGAATTCGGCTTGAAAGAGGTAATGAATCAGGTCCATAAGGTGGCACCTCTTTCAAGCCCTGTGCTTCTATTCGGCGAGACAGGAACAGGAAAAGAATTGATTGCAAATGCAATACACAATTTTTCCCCAAGAAACAATGGCCCCCTGATAAAAGTAAATTGTGGTGCTATACCTGAAACATTAATCGACAGTGAATTATTCGGACATGAAAAAGGTGCCTTTACAGGGGCGTTATACCAGCAGAGAGGTAGGTTTGAGCGTGCCCACGGAGGCACTATATTTCTCGATGAGATAAGCGAATTACCTCTTAATGCCCAGGTACGTCTTCTTAGGGTTATACAGGAAAAAGAGATAGAGAGGATTGGGGGCACCCAGCCGATAAAAGTGGATGTAAGGATTATATCAGCCACCAATAAGGACCTTAAAAGACTTGTGGAAAAAAACCTCTTCAGGGATGACCTTTACTACAGACTTTGTGTAGTTCCGATAAATATACCACCTTTAAGGGAAAGAAAGGTTGATATCCCTGCACTTGTGGAATATTTTATGAGGAGAAAGGCAAAAGAGATTGGCCTTAATTTTATGCCCTCCTTGACACCAGGGACACTTGATAGACTCACAGAGTATGATTGGCCTGGAAATGTAAGGGAGCTAAGTAATGCCATTGAAAGGGCAATAATAATACACGGGAACAGGCCCCTTGATTTTGAGGACATCATAGGCAAACAGACTAAAAGAGAGGAGCCGGACAAAAGAGAAGGGGTAGTAGCAAATCCATCGGACCTCACAATGAAAAATTTAGAGATACACCATATAAAAAACGCATTAAAAATCTCGGGTGGTAAGATTGAAGGAAAAGACGGGGCTGCTGCCATGCTTGGTATGAACCCTGCTACCTTAAGAAGTAGGATGAGAAGGCTTAAGATACCCTTTGGAAAGGCAGCAAAAGAGGAATACACAAAAAAAGGACATTAAAAGATGCCCTTAACGTCTCCATAGAAGGTAAAAACCATGAAGACAATGGAACAGATGAACAAAAAATCCAGGTCAAAAAAACCAGTTGAAGATACCCTAAAGGACAGGGAAAAACAATACAGACTCATTGTAGATACTGCTGATGAGGGTATATGGGTTTTCGATGAAAACTATATAACCACATTTGTCAATAAAAGAATGGCGGATATGCTTGGGTATGAACCAGAGGAGATAGAGGGCAAAAACCTAAGAGATTTTGTTCACGAAAAGGAGATACATGATTTTGAAAGAGAGGCTATAAGGAGGAAGAAGGGTTTATCAGGAAGATATGAGAGGATGCTTCGAAAAAAAGACGGGACATTCATGTGGGCACTCGTGTCAGCAACTCCCATCCTTGATGCAAATAAAGTATTCATCGGCTCTTTTGCCATGTTTACAGATATTACAGAGAGAAAAAATGCAGAGAAGGCTCTACAGCTTAGCGAGGCAAAATATAGAGGTATCTTTGAGAACGCAGTGGAAGGGATATTCCAGAGCACACCAGATGGCAAGTTGATCACAGTAAATCCAACAATGGCAAGGATCTTTGGCTATAGCTCCCAAGAGGAGATGCTAAAGAATGTCAAGAGCATAGGCAGGCAGCTATATGCCTGCTCTGAGGAGAGGCATCTCTTTAAAAAAATCCTAGAGGAAAAAGGCATTGTGGAGAAATTTGAGGCACAATTCTACAAAAAGGATGGGACACTACTCTGGGGTTCCCTGAACGTAAGGGCTGTTAAGGATGAAGACGGAAATGTTCAGTATTATGAAGGGACACTGGAGGATATAACATCCCGCAAAAAAACAGAGGAAGAGCTGAGAAAATCTGAGGAAAAATACAGAAACATCTTTGAGAATGCTGCAGAGGGAATCTTTCAGGTAACCCCAGAGGGGAGGTATCTGAGTATTAATCCTGCCCTTGCAAGGATACATGGTTTTGCATCCCCCGAAGAGATGATGGCAACCGTTACTGATATAGCCCATCAGCTCTATGTTGACCCTAGAAGAAGGGCGGACCTGAAGCGACGTATGGCAGAGGATGGCTTTGTAAAAGACTTTGAGATATTAATGAGAAAAAAGGATTCAAGCCTTCAGTGGGTTTCAGTAACATCCCATGCAGTGAGGGATAATTCTGGAGATATCCTCTACTATGAGGGAATGCTTGTGGATATAACATCGAGAAAATTTTCAGAGGAAGAGGTAGAAAAACACAAAAAGACACTGAACGGGATAATAGAGACAATATGTAAGGCAATCGAGACAAGAGATCCTGGCACAAAGGGTCATCAGAGAAGGGTTTGTTCTCTTGCAAAGACAATAGCAGAGGAGCTGGGACTTACCAATGAGATGATTGAGATAATAGGTATAGCAAGCATGATCCATGACATAGGTAAGCTGGTTATCCCCGCTGAGATTCTGAGTAAACCAGAAAAAGTAAATGAGGTTGAATATAGTTTGATAAAGACCCATCCTAAGGCAGGCTATGATATGATAAAAGATGCTGGACTCCCCGAACCTGTTGCTGAAATCGTTCTACAGCATCATGAGAGACTTGACGGCTCCGGCTATCCAAAGGGATTAAAGGGTGTGGGCATACTCCTTGAGGCACGAATCCTTGCTGTTGCTGATGTTGTAGAGGCAATGACATCTCAAAGACCTCATAGATCACCGTTTAGCATAGAATCAGCAATCAATGAGATAGAAAAAGGGCGCGGTGTTCTCTATGATGTAGGTGTTACAGATATATGTATCAACTTATTTAAAAAAAGAGGGTTTAGGTTTTAGATTTATCTGATTAACCCCTCTTGTTGGTTATGCCAAGCAAAATGCCCGACGGATCATACAGAGTCTTATAAAAGTGATTCAAGGGTAAGACAGGGATGCCCCTTTGCTGTTATGTATTCAAGGACCTCCTCCTCTGTCTTTGCCACAGTCTCATCAGCTATCATATCGGGAAGATTAGGGATTCCTAATTCCTCTCCCCTCTTCTGAAGTCTATCCATCAATTCCACTTTTAATCTTTTCGGCATCCAGACAAGCCTCAAAAGACCCCCATCCCCTTTTAGAAACTTTCTCTGGGTTATGTTATATTTGCTATGGCCTAAAAAACCAGGCGTCTGGGCACCGCCCCCTACAGAGCCCGCAAGGGTTGTGAACTTCATACCGCAGGGGGTCATATCATTGAAATCCCTGTCAACTGTCATTATACCATTACACATAGGCAGTATGGCAGCAATGCACTCACAGCAACCGCAGGTTGTCATGGGGTCTACCATAAGGCTGTAGAGACTCACCCTTTCCACCTTCTGTCTCGATGCCCTACTGACATACTCATTGCAGCCCCTAAACTGCCCATATCTCTCATCAATGCACTCGCCTTTTTTAACAGGCTGATTAGGACCATCTGGGTTTATCTCATGGGCAGCCCTGCAGTCAAGCCAGTTATATGCCCCACATAAACCTGTCCTCTCTGGGCTCACAATACACACATGGCTCGGCGCAAAGGACTGACACAGTATACAGGAATAAAAGGTATCCACGCTTTCATCTGTCATGCCCTCTATCCTTGCATCCCTATAGGCATAGGATGCCCGCGCTGCATCCAGTATCTGCCTCACCTTTTCCTCATCAGTATATATCTTTATCTGCACCTTATCAAATATGGCGCCAAAGTCCTGATGGTATTTCGCATGTATTATCCTTCCTATATGCTCAAGCCTGAAACCCTTTTCAACTGCCTGCCTTGAGATACGGATCCATGCAATATCACGCTGGCCTATATGCATTATCCCCTGTGCCTGATTTATAAGGTGATGGTTCTGCCGCTCGAGAATTGGCTCAAAGTCCTCTTGAAAATTCCTGCCCGCCACCTCTGCCACCATAGCAAAATGGAGTCTTGACCCTGGCTTTACATCTGTAACATCCTTTCCTATTATATCAATCCTGCCGTCCTCTACCTCGTCCATCCTCTTGGATGTGGTCCATTCCACTGCTACTGTCCTGCCTCCACCCATCTCGAGATAGATATCCTCACCCCTTACCCTCTCCCCCTCAAAGGCAGGTCCATATGATACGGGTATGGGTACCCTTGTTACCTGAACCTTTAGACCCCTCACCTCCACTGCCTTCTGGACAATCTGGTCATGGGGGATATTGGATACAACATGCTCGTATGTGCATATACCTGTGGGAAGGATCTGTGGAATAGGGGTATCTGCTATGGTTGGAAATCCCCAGTTTATAGCCCCTGCTGCATTGGCATACCACTCGTCTGTTACATCGCCCAGGGCAAGAACAAAGGCATACGTCCTGTCCTTATTGTATATAAGGTTTTTTCTGTATTCACCGGGTTTTATGCCACCAAATGCCATGGCAACCCTGCAGGCAAAACCTATAGCGAAAACCGCTGCAGATATATCAGGGCCAAAAGAAACAAGCCTTGTGGGCCAACCTATCTGAACACCCGCCTCTATGAGTTGTTCGGCAAACCTCTTTCCATTATTCTCTCCACACATAAAGACATAGAGATTTTTCTCCTGAAGCTCTAGGGCAATCCTTGAGGCAGTCTCCTTATTCGGGGCCGCCCCTACTATGGCAGCAAACCCCGGGGCTGTGCCATCAACAAACTCCACACCCCTTTTCCTGAAGATAACATCATTTGCTGCACCAAGCCATATCCTACCAGTTAAGGGTTCTGTGTCTTCGCTATTGGCGAGATAGCATCCAGGCTCTTCAAGATACCTTATTGCCTCTATTATCTCCTCTGCAAAAAGGGTTGCCATACCAGCATCAAGGGCAGGGGCAAGATAGGGCAAGGGCGTATTCTCCCTTACCAGGGGCGGGATAAGCCTTGAGCAGACCTCAAGGACCCTGCCGGCATCCTTTATCCTTGATACAGCTATACCGGTAATAGCATATATTATAGGCAGATAATAGGCGGTGTTTGGAAAACCTATCTCCTGCTTTGGACCGTATCTATCAAGGGCATCCCTGTATCTTTTATAGGCCCTGTCAAGTATCTTATGTGCCCCCCTTATAGCTGCAGATGCTATTATCTTGGACATATAACCTCCCTTTTATCCCAGTGCCCTTCTCATATCCATATCAAAAAGCACCCTCTCCCTTGCCTTATCAATGCCGAGCGCCTTTCTCTTTTTGTCGATATGTTCAATCATCTTTTGTGCAGCCCGCACAGGGTCAGGCTCATAAGCCCACATGCCCCTGAAAATCTCCTCAAAGTCCTTGAAAAGATGGCCTGTTACCCTATCACTGCCTGAAGTAGGCCAGGTGGTACCAAAAACAGTGAATATACCCGATGCTACAAAATAATGCCCTATGGCAAGGGCCTTCTCACTCATCCATTCAGGTGCTGCACCTGCAGCAGGCAGATCACCTATATCATCACCAAGCCCTCCCTCCTTTACCATGGCTGTGGCTGCTACAAGTATCCTTGAGTTATCCACACAGGAACCCATATGGAGAACAGGCGGGATACCCACTGCCTCGCAAACCTCTGCAAGGCCTGAACCTGCATATGCCTTTCCTGCCTCTGGGGTTAAAAGGCCTGCCTTGCCACATGCCATGGCAGCACATCCTGTGGTGAGGACAAGGACATCATTCTTTACAAGCTCCTTAATCATGGTGAGATGACCAGAATCATGGGGTGTCCTTACATTGTTGCAACCCACCACACCGGCAACACCCCTTATCCTGCCGTTTATAATATTATCATTCAAAGGCCTATAGCTTGCCCTGAAAAGACCACCTAAGAGATAATTTATTGTCTCATGGCTAAAGCCAACGACCGTATCCTGTTTATATTGAGGTATATAAATCCCGTGTCTCCTATTGGGATAGTTCTCTATGGCAAGTCTCAGTATCCTCCTTGCAGTATCAAGGCCATCTTCAGGATGAAACTCTATATGCTCTGCACCCTCAATCATTGCCCTGTCCGAGGTGGTTATTAGTCTTGTATGAAAACACTCCGATACACTTTTAAGCCCCTGCATCTCACATTGGACATCCACAGTCATGAGCTCCACTGCCCCGGTGATAATGGCTAATTCCTGCTGGAGAAAATTCCCTGCACATGGGATGCCGTGCCTCATAAGAATCTCGTTTGCCGAACAACACATGCCAGCAAGATTAATACCCTTTGCACCCACCTTTTCACAGAGACCTTTTATATCAGGCTCTCTGCTTGCCACAACCAGTAGCTCTGGTAAAAGGGGTTCGTGTCCATGAACAACAATATTCACCTCATCCTCCCTTAGAACACCAAGGTTTATATTGCCCAGAACAGGCACCGGCGTCCCAAACATAATATCCTGAAGGTCTGTGGATATCATGGAACCACCCCAACCATCTGCAAGGGCACATCTTGTTGCCTGAAGAAGTAGATGTCTGTAATCCTGGTCAACGCCCATGTGTGTCCTGTGCATGACCTCTACAACCTCTCTGTCTATACCCCTGGGGACAACACCATGCCTTCTCCATATCTCCTGCCTCTTTGTGGGTGCCTTTCTTATGTATGTAAGCTCTCCTTCCTGTTTTCCAAACTCTGCCAGCACCCTTTCGCCAAGCTCAATAGCTATATCCACTGAATCCCTGTCCTCAATCTCTATGCTGAAATCAAGGGCAACTGCCAGGAGCTTTATCTCATCCTTTATGGAAAAACTCTGAGTCTTTCCGCGGGCTGTCTTCAAAAATGTCTCTACTACCTCTCTTGCATGGTCAGAATGGGCAGCCACCCCAGCGGCAATCCTTCTGGCAAAATTCCTTGCCACAATGGTATCTATTGTTGCACCGCAGACCCCTACCCTTTCCCTCAGACCTTCCTTTTTTGTGCGAGGTAGCCTGCAGGGTCCCATAGCACATATCTTGCAACAGCTCTCCTCAACGCCTATGGGACAGGGTCTTATCTCTACGGCACGGGAAAATACAGTGCTAATATTCTCCCTCTCTGCCTTATCTATAAGCTCATTTGTTGCCCTATCCATGCTCTTTATTATTTCCTCAGACATGGGGTGACTCCTTTTTTAAAGAGATTCAGGATACCGATTCTTTTTATACCCTTCATGGAATCCTATGACCCCATAAGCTCATTTATCATATCCTTTATCAGCATGACACTCTCAGGGTGCCTCATAATCACTATGTCAGCTCCTGCAAGAAGCAAGGTCATGGCTGTTATGGACTCCATGAGTATTGACCTCTTCCTCTCATCGCCTAGCCTCGGATCATCTTCTTTCGTTAGCCTTGTCTCCTTTGTCTTCCATACCTCTTGGGCAACATGGCATATTATAGGGGACTGGAGCTTTGTATCCTCCTGTGTCAGTGCTGCCATCCTGTCCCTCTCCATGACAGAATACGTGTATTCAAGGCCATATCCAAGACTACCTGACGTTGGGTCAATAATAATCCTGTCATCCTTAACCCCGAGATTACCAAGAAGGATATTTAACTGTTTTGCAAGGTTCACGTCGATAGGGGTGGATGCCATAACTATCTGGTTATAACCTATCGCAACAGCGCCAATCTGCTTATAATTCTTTTCAGAGACAGGCCCAATGGCAATATTTTTTCCCTCGCAGACCTCTGCAACCCTTCTTAAAAGCACAGCATCCTTATCATCGTTTGATGTCCCCCAGACTATCAGAGGGCAGTCTATAGAATCCGCCACTTTCTCGACCACTTTGATTACATCCTCTACATCCCTGTCTGCACCATTGGGATCCGCACTCCTTAATTGGAGGGCTATTATCTCTGCGTCATATATATCTATACATTTTCTTGCCCACATAACTGGGTCATGGATGACATCCCTAAAGGGCTCTAATGCCCAATCCTGCCAGTCATCAGGCTCCATGTCCCATACCTCATAGGCAATCCTCGGGGGATTGGGCATCTCGCCTTCAAAGGTATAGAAGGGATAGCATCCTTCACCACCAATCCTCACTGCCTTTTCACCAGTTCCGATGGTGACCTCATTAATCCTCCCTGTGTATTTTATCTTTGGAATACTAAAAGCCATCTATCCTCCCTGTTTTGGTTTTTCACTTCCATACCATTCATTACTATACCAGTAACGAAGCGCTGTCTTCAAATATTTAATCCTGTCATCCCTTGTGGCAAGCTTGGCTGTCCAGTCATATCGCGTCTCAGGCTTACCCTCATCAAAGGTTTCTGAAAAAACCCTTATCTCTTTCCCATCAAGATCTTGTTTTTCCTCATAATTATATTCAGCCATAAGATCCCCGTATTAAATCAAAGTTTAAGTTATAAACTAAAGACAGTTCTTCAGTTTAATGCCTCTCTTTGCAGCATTCAATGTATTGAGCATGAGCATGGTTATAGTCATAGGCCCCACACCACCAGGGACCGGTGTAATGGCAGACGCCTTTTCTTTTACAGCATCGAAATCCACATCCCCACAGAGTCTTGCCCTTCCTTCAGGGGTTACACCTATCCTGTTCACCCCTACATCTATAACAACAGCCCCCTCTCTGACCATATCTGCTGTTATTGCCTTAGGTCTGCCTGTTGCAACTATAAGGATATCTGCCCGCCTTGTATGTGCAGCGAGGTCTCTCGTCCCTGTATGGCATATTGTAACTGTTGCATTGGCTCCCTGAGCCTTCTGGCATAGCATCATGGCAAGTGGCTTTCCTACAATATTGCTTCTCCCTACCACCACCACCTCTGCCCCCTCTGTCTTTATGTTACTTCTTACAAGCAACTGCTGGATACCATAAGGCGTGCAAGGGTAAAACAATGCCTCACCTATCATTAGCCTACCCATGTTTACAGGATGAAAACCATCCACATCCTTATCAGGGTCTATGGTATAAATCACCCTTGTCTCATTTATATGCCCTGGCAGAGGCAACTGGACAAGTATACCATGGATGCGCGGGTCTCTGTTGTATTTATCTATCAATGCAAGGAGTTCGGCCTCTGATATATCCTCTGGCAGGTCCTCCTGGACAGAATAAAAACCGAGTTCCTTTGCTGTCTTCTGCTTGGCGGTTACATAGCTAACAGAGGCAGGGTTTCTGCCCACAATCACTGTTATAAGCCCAGGGGATAATCCACTGGCAGACCTCAACACCTCTACCTCTCTTCTAATCTCCTCCCTTATCTGCGATGCCACCTCTGTCCCGCTTATTATCCTTGCTGTCACCTTTTATACCCCCTGAACTGAATTAAGACGATTTAATGATGGTCTTTTCAAATACCCTGTATGCATCCCCTAATGCCAACGAAGACCTATCAAGCCTAAATACATCCTCACTATCAAAATCGCCCTCAGCAAGGACATCATCATCTCTTATCATATTGTCTATATGGATGCCCTTCTTCTCCCCCTCAGCCACAACCCTTCCCTCGCTGCCATCTTTGACCCTGTTGACAATAATATGGACATTTTTAATATTCAGTTTCAGCTCATCTATCAGCCCCCTAATCCTCCCTGCAGTCTGGAGCCCCCTTGGTGTTGGGTCTGATACAACAAACAGATAATCTACATCCTGGGTTACGAGCCTGCTCATATGCTCCATGCCTGCCTCATTGTCCACCACAATGTATCTATAATTCTTTTTTAGCATCTCAATGGACTGTTTTGCAAGGCTGTTGGCGGCACAATAGCAACCAGGACCCTCAGGTCTTCCCATTGCAATAAGGTCAAAACCCTTCCCCTCTGTGATTGCCTGGTGAACCTTATATTCAAACCATACATCCTTTGTCATCCCTGGAGGGACATCCTTTTTCATAAGCTCTCTTATCTCACCTATTGTGGAGTTAACCTCGATACCAAGCAATTCATTGAGGTTTGAATTAGGGTCCGCATCTACAGCAAGGATAGGCGAGGCCTTCACCTCCTCTATTAGATAGCGGATAAGCATAGCTGCAAGCGTTGTCTTTCCTACGCCGCCTTTTCCTGCAATGGCAATAACCTTAAACATTCATCTCTCCTTAAGGCGTGTCATTTTCATAGTTTGCGCACTTCCCATATCAACCCTCTACCTCTGGTTCCATAACCCCAGATTCCATTCCTGACTATCTTATTTATCATCATTTTTTTGCCAGCCCCTTGAATGTCTCTGGAAAAAGCCTTGGATCAGTATGAGGCAGAAACATTGCTGCCACAAACTCCTCCATAAAACTGTTGTTATTGGCAAGTTCTATGTTGGTCATCATCCCTGCTATCCTCTTTGCCTCAGACACATATCTTTTTGAAAAGGCATAAAGGCATGCACCATCAAGGGATGAGTTTCCGATAAAGATAAATCTCTCAGCAGATGGTAATTCAGGAAGAAGCCCTATCACCTGTGCCTTAATAGGGTCTATAAAGTGTCCAAATCCACCGGCAATTATTATCTTTTCCAGGTTATTAAAAGATAACCCTGCGCTGTCGAGGAGAACCTTGCAACCTGCAAACATAGCTGCCTTTGCCCTCATTAAATTGTCTATATCGATCTCTGTAATGGTTATATCCCTTCCTATCTCCGTCTCTTCTTTATAGCATAGGACATACTCATATCCATTATCCGTCTCTCTTATTCTCCTGGCGGAAAGGTCTCTATTGAATCTTCCATTCTGGGTTATAATGCCTGCTGTAGCCATCTCAGCAAGACAGTCAATCAATCCTGAACCACATATCCCTGATGGTTTTGCATGACCAATAGTTAATATCATGGGTTCACATGTCTTCTCATTTATCCTTACCTGCTCGATGGCACCATAGGTAGCCCTCATCCCGTTTTTTATACCGCCTCCCTCAAATGCAGGACCGGCGGAGCAGGAGGCACACATGAGCCAATCCCTGTTGCCAAGGACTATCTCGCCGTTTGTCCCTATATCTATAAAAAGGCTTATCCCATCCCCCTCTGCCATACCTGATGCCAGGACACCAGCGACAATATCACCACCCACATAGGAAGATACACAGGGAAAAATATATAAAGGCATATCGCCCCCTGTCCTTATTCCAATATCCCCTGTAGTCATAAAAGGCGGTGAGAGGAATGCAGGTGTATAAGGCGCAATCATTATGTATCGGGGTTCTACACCAACAAGAAGATGGGTCATGGTCGTATTACCAGCAGCAACAATATGGGATATATACCCCTTGTCAATACCTGACCTCTCAATAAGATCCTCTATTAAGCGGTCTATTGTCTTTGTAACGGCCTCCTGTAGCCTTTTCAGACCCCCTTTTTTTCGTGTATACATAATCCTTGTTATTACATCATCGCCATAGCCTATCTGGGCATTATAATCAGCGGATTCTCCAATAACCCTCGAGTCACCCCCTTTTTCTCCTGAGAGGTCTATGAGTTTACTGCAGACCGTTGTGGTACCAATATCCAGGGCAACCGCATACTGCCTCTCTGTTGTATCTCCTCGCTGAATGTCCATTACAACCTCATGGCCACAACCCATATCAGATATCAGCGCTGTTACCTTCCAGCCTGAATCCCTGAGTAGCCCAGGCAGTCTTCTTATTATCCCGTGGTTTGCCTTTATATCCCTCTGACCATGTATCTCCTCCTTCAGGCTTCTTAGAAGACGCTCTGTATCAGCCATATTATCCTCTGTATCAGGGGGTTTTATCTCCACATATAATTTTAATACCAGAGGGTCAGGGGGGACTGAGCTAAAGGCTGAGATAACATGGGGAACAGACAGAACATTGGGGCCCTTCTGTCTGTTTAGTAGAGACCTATCCACCCTGGATTCAAGGGGTATCTCAAAGATAGCATCGCCTCTAATAGATGTCTGACAGGCAAGCATGACACCCTCTCTGTATTCTGATTCGCTGATATCAGGGTGCCTAACAGAATCCACCTTGCCCTCTACAAGCCTAACCCTGCATTTACCACATGTCCCATTGCCACCGCATGAGGCATTTATATAAACCCCTGCCTTCATGGCAAGCTCAAGAAGGTTTTCCCCATCTTCTGCTGGATATGAAAAATCAAGGGGTAGGAATCTTATTCTATACTTAGTCATAGCCTTTCTGTAGAATATAATTTTGACACAAAAGTTAAGCGGGGCGCATCGCGCAACCGTTGGAATGCTTTGCTACAACAACCATCTAATTCACCTTTTTGAAGATTTAGAAAGCATCTATATCCTCTCTTTTAGCCACTAATTATCACAGTTTTAAGATAAAATTGCAAACCCTTTTTAAATGTATATCACCACGTCATCAGGTAAAAAACAATGCTGTTTATATGTCTGTC
>JAGPMK010000024.1 GCA_018052995.1 Syntrophorhabdales bacterium
TGCCCCTGTATCTCTCTTGACTTTGAACCAACTATGGGGTATTACAAAATCTATCCTGCATTAGAAAGACAAAAGGCCCCACATGAGAAGACAGATAACATCCCTCCCCCTTCACTATGGGAAAGGCGCCATCCTGGCTCTTCCAGAAGATGAAGGGGCTCTTTGTTGCCATTATCGAACCCCTGACCAAGCCAGCGTAATGGATTTTCTGACTAACATTATTCTTTAAAAAATCTTGACAAAATAGTATGTTTCTGTAGAAAATAGTTAAGTGAATTTATTAACAAGCCATAAAAAAGACATTGAAAAACAGAAGAAGGAGGTGAGGACTTAATTATTCTAAAAATACAGGCATAAAGCCAGATGGGGGAAATATGAAGAAAGAGATAATGCAAGGAAATGCTGCAATTGCAAGAGGTGCCTGGGAGGCAGGTTTAAAGGTTGCGGCTGCCTATCCTGGGACACCAAGTAGTGAGATTTTACAAGAGTATGCTCAAAACTACCCTGAGATCTATGCAGAATGGTCTCCCAATGAAAAGGTGGCGGTTGAGGTGGCAAGCGGTGCTGCCATAGCAGGGGTCAGGGCAATGGCATCCATGAAGCATGTAGGTTTGAATGTGGCATCAGACCCGGTGATGACGCTTTCGTATACAGGCGTCAAGGGTGGTCTTGTTATAGTGGTGGCAGATGACCCGAATGTCCATAGCTCACAGAATGAGCAGGATAGCCGTAACTGGGCACGTTTTGGTAAGCTTCCCATGCTTGAGCCAGGGGATGCCCAGGAGTGTAAGGATTTTACCAAGATTGCCTTTGATATAAGTGAGGAGTTTGATACACCTGTGCTTTTAAGGACAGAGACAAGGGTTGCCCACTCTGATTCTCCTGTTGTCCTTGAAGACAGGGTAGAATCAAAGGTTGTACCGGGGCTTGACCCAAAAGAGGCGCCTAAATATGTTATGGTGCCTGTTAACGTCCGTGTCAGGCGTAAGGCAGTAGAAGAGAAGATGAGAAGGCTTGAGGAATACGCAAATACATTTAAATACAATATCATGGAGATGAATGACACAAGCGTAGGTGTTATCTCAAGCGGTGTATCTTACCTGTATACCAAAGAGGTATTCCCGGAATGGTCCTACCTGAAATTAGGGATGGTATGGCCTCTTCCAAAGAAACTCATTGCAGAGTTTGCAAGTAAGGTGGAAAAGGTTATCATTGTTGAGGAGCTTGACCCCTTCCTTGAAACCGAGATAAAGGCAATGGGCATAAAGATATGGCATGGCAAGGATGTAATCCCCAATATGTATGAACTATCACCTGAGATTGTTGAAAAATCTCTAAAAGGGGATCAATATAAGGCACCAGAGATAAGGGTAAACCCTGATGAGCTTCCAAAGAGACCACCAAACCTCTGCGCAGGTTGTTCCCACAGACCTATCTTCTATGCCCTTAAAAAGCTTGGTGCATTTGTTTTTGGTGATATAGGTTGCTATACCCTTGCAACAGCGCCACCACTTCTGGCATTGCATACAACTATATGTATGGGTGCAGGTGTAGGACAGGCGCATGGTGCAATGAAGGCACTTGGCAAGGAATGGCTCGGCAAGACCGTTGCGGTCCTCGGTGACTCTACATTCCTACACAGTGGTGTAACACCCCTTATGAATGTGGTTTACAACAAAGGGAATTCAACGACAATTGTTCTTGACAACAGAATCACAGGCATGACCGGTCATCAGGAGCACCCAGGAACTGGTTTCACCGCAAGGCAGGAACCAACAAACATGGTAGATTACGCAGAACTGGGTAAGGCCCTTGGTGTAAAGAGCATACGCTATGTGGACCCATACAATATAAATGAGACTATGGAGGTCATCAAGGAGGAGATGAATAAGGATGAGCCATCTCTGATACTCTGTAAGGATAGTCCATGTATGCTGCTACGAAGGGCAAAACCCCTTGAAAGATTTAAGCATCCCTTCTATGTTGTCGATACAGATAAATGCAGGGGCTGCAGGATGTGCCTCGAGATAAACTGTCCTGCTATAAGCTGGAGAGAAGGAGAGGGACAGACAAAGGATGGTCACAAGAGAAAAGGAACAGCCTATATAAACAGAGAGCAGTGCGTAGGTTGCGAGATATGTGCACAGGTATGTAAATTTGATGCCGTAGTCCCGGGCACAAAGTGAGGAGGTAGGCAATGAAAAATAATGGAAAAACGACAAATATATTTCTTTCAGGTGTTGGTGGCCAGGGAACAATCCTTGCCAGTAATATCCTTGCTGAGGTTTTTCTCAAGGCCGGATACGACGTTAAAAAAGCAGAGGTGCACGGGATGGCACAGAGGGGCGGCGATGTTACAACACACTTCAGATTTGGAAATAAGGTATATTCCCCCCTTATAAAATACGGCGATGTAGATTTTCTTCTCTCCTTTGAGCTTCTTGAGGCAGTGCGCTATGTCAACTGGGTAAAGCCTGAGGGGAAGATTATTATCAATAAACAGGAGATATATCCGCCAGCAGTTAATCTTGGTCAGATGAAATACCCTGGTGATGTGGAAGAGACATTTAAAAAATTCTTCAAAGACAATGTATGGGTTATAGACGGACAGGGGATAGCAAGGGGTCTCGGAAACATCCAGGCAGCCAATGTTGTCCTTGTTGGCGCATTCTCCAATTTCTTCCCTGAGATCAAACCAGAGCAGTTCATTGATGCCATCAAAGGACTGCTTGCACCAAAACTCCATGACCTCAATGTCAAGGCATTCTATGAAGGAAGAAAGGCCCTTTAAAAGGGGGCCTTTCCCCTTTTTTCACAAGATCCTTATAGCCATATTTTTCGTTCTCTCTGTTTCTAAAATGGTATATTCTATGGAGGCCTATACATTGGACAATAAACTGCAGTATATCCTTGACCAGCGAAAAGGTTCAGGCGTTGTTGCCATTCAAGTATGGATAAGGGTTGGCAGCTGGCATGAAACAGACAATATAGCTGGTGTCACCCATTTTATTGAGCATCTTATATTCAAAGGCACAGAGAAGGTGAAGGCAAACGAGATGCCTGCAAGGATTGAGGCCCTTGGAGGCAGTGTTAATGCCTTTACATCTTATGACAATACTGTTTATCACGTTACCATACCCTCGAAGGCATTCAGAGAGGGATTTGAACTCCTTGCAGATGCAGTAAAAAATCCTGCCTTTCCAGAGGAAGAGATTGCAAAGGAAAAGCAGGTTATCCTTGAAGAGATAAAGATGGGCGAGGATGACCCACAGAGGAGGCTTTTTAAAGAGCTATTTTTATTGAGCTATAATGATATACCCTATGGAAGACCCATAATCGGTTTTGAAGATACGGTAAAAAGTATTGAGAGAAGGGATATCCTTACATACTACAGAGATCACTATACGCCAGATAATATGGTTATTGTAATAACAGGTGATTTTAATAAAGAAGAGGCAAAAAGACTCATAAAAAAACTTTTTTCAGGAAGGGGGGAAAAGCACGAGGCAGAGCCCGGTGATAAAGGAATAAAAAAACAGTCAGATATAAAAGAAAAAGTCATTGAAATGGATGTAAGGGAGAGATACCTTGCTGTCTCATACAGGGTGCCCTCAATAACCCATGAGGATATCCCGGCCCTTGATGTCCTTGCCACAATACTGGGGGATGGGGAGAGTTCACGTCTTAATGAAGCCCTGAAATATAGACAGGGGGTTGTCACAGGCATATATGTAGAACTTTTCACACCAAGATATGATGGCATGCTTGTCATATATTCGACATTTACCGGTAGTGATTACAGCCTAATACTAAATGGGATAGACAGCGAGTTACAGAGATTAATGAAGGAGGGTATTAGTGAATGGGAGCTTGTAAAGGCAAAAAACATCATAAGCTCCTCTTATATATATTCCAGAGAGACTGTTCAGGGCAGGGCAATGCAGATAGGCAAATACCTTACCCTAACAGGAGACAGGGAGTTCGTAGATAGATATCTAAAGAAGATTAATATGGTCAGCGAATCGGATATAAAGATGGTCCTCGAAAAATATATCCTCGAAAAAGAGAAATGGCTCGTTGCAATCGTGCCTTCAAAAAAAGCAGAAAATCCATATACGTTCATATTAAAAAATAATATGAGGTGTGTAGTTAATAAAAATAGTGCCTCTCCGAGTTTTGCATTCAAAATAGGTTTTGTAGGAGGGCTTAAGGATGAGCCTGAGGGTAAAAATGGTATATTTAATCTCCTTTCAAGGATGATGCTCAAAGGGACATCAAAGAAGGATGCCATCACAATAGCAAGGCAGATTGATATGTTGGCAGGGGATATAACACCCTTCAGCAGTAATAATACCTTTGGTCTTTCAGGGAGATTCCTCAGCAAAGATATAAAGGCAGTTATGGAGCTCATCCATGAATTATTTACAACAACTACATTTAAAGAGGATGAATTCATCAAGGTAAAAGACGAGGTATTATCTGAGATAAGACAGAAGCATGATGACCCTATTGCATATACATTTCTCCGCTTCAGAGAGTCTTTGTTCGAGGGTCACCCCTATGCCAGAGATCCTGATGGAGATGAGAGGGATGTAAAAGATATAAGCCTGAACGACATTGAAGACTTTTATAGGCAATATATTACGCCTTCAGGGTCAGTCCTTGCCATATCAGGGGACATAGATGAGAAAGAGATTAAAGCTATGTTTGAGGGCTTATTCTCTGAATGGAAGGGCAGATCATCAAACGTATTAAAGAAAATACCAGTAAAACCAAGGAAAAAAACTGTAAATGTGGAAAGACAGATGCTTCAAAGGCATGTTATATTTGGTTTTCTGGGACCAGGGATAATCTCAAAGGATAGGTATCCTGTAATGGTCATGAGTGCTATCCTCTCAGGTATGGGCGGAAGAATCCATAGGGTATTAAGGGAAGAGAATCCATATGCATATGCCCTTACATTTTTTAACAGGAATGATTATGAAACAGGGAGCATGGGTATCTACATTGGAACTGATTTCAGGTATCTCAAGGATGTAGAAAGGATAGCCATAGAGGAACTGAAAAGGATAGCAAAAGAAGGATTTACAGAGGAAGAGGTGAAAAATGCCAAGAATCGCCTCATCGGCAATAACCTTATCCACATGCAGTCAAACATGAATATAGCAACGGATATGTGTCTTGATACGATCTATGGTCTGGGGCCAGGCTATTTTAAGGTAAAACCAAAGCATATAGAGGCGGTAAAGAGAACTGATGTAAACAGGGTGGCAAAGAGATATCTAGACCTTGATTATATGGTTCAGCTCATAGTTGGTGGAAAGGATGAATAAAAAAACCCTCGCAGGGTTTTGCAGAGGTCTTTTGTCTTAATATATAGGGGGGTGAGATTATTGAGATTTAGCCATCTGGATGAAAAAGGAAGGGCACAGATGGTGGATATTACCCATAAGAAACCCACCAGTAGGATGGCAAGGGCATATGGAAGGGTAAAGGTGTCTAGGGATACGTATAAGGCTATTAGAGAAGGATATGGACCAAAGGGCGATATATTCTCTGTGGCTAAGATAGCCGGGATAATGGCTGCAAAAAAGACCCATGAACTTATCCCGCTGTGTCATCCACTGTCTATAACCCACATTGATGTGGATTTCAGATTTAATGACAATGAGTATTATGTGGAGATAATATCCACTGTAAAGACCACAGGGCAGACCGGGGTGGAGATGGAGGCACTTGTATGTGCAACCCATGTCTGTCTGACTATCTATGATATGTGTAAGGCCATTGATAAAGGCATCGAGCTTGGTCCTTTCTATCTTCTCGAAAAAGAAGGTGGCAAGAGCGGACACTATGAGAGGGAATAACACAGTGGCCTGGTAGCCGTAGGCCTTAACCAGCGTAATCATAAAACATTAAAAGATGAAAGGTTGATTTATGAAAGGTAAGATTTTAGCAGTAAATATCAGTAAGGACAAAGGCGAAAAAAAACACAATATAGGGGTATGCAGATTGATTAAAGATAAAGGTCTTGAAGATGATGCCCATGCTGGATTTATGCACAGACAGGTAAGCCTCCTTGCAATAGAGAGTATAGAAAAGATGAAACAAAAGGGATTAGATATAAACTATGGGGATTTTGCTGAGAATCTTACCATAGAGGGTATTGACCTTGTGTCTCTGCCTGTGGGGACAAAGCTTAAGATAGGCGATAGGATAATCCTTAGAATAACCCAGATAGGCAAGGAATGCCATAAGGGATGTGAGATATTCAGACAGGTAGGAGACTGCGTAATGCCAAGGGAGGGTGTTTTTGCCGAGGTATTGGAGGATGGGGTTGTTAAAGTTGGTGATGATATAGAGGTTATAGGATGAGATATAGGGCAGCGGTGATTACAATAAGCGACAGGGGTTCGAGGGGCGAGAGGATTGATACAAGCGGACCTGCGCTCGTAAGCATGCTTAAGGACTCCTATGAGATGGTGAGGACAGAGGTTATCCCTGATGAGGTGGATATCATTGCAGAGACAATAAAACGTCTTGTGGATGAAGAGAAAGTAGACCTCATAGTGACCACAGGCGGCACAGGTGTTGGGAAAAGGGATGTAACCCCAGAGGCAACAAGGTTGGTGATAGAAAAAGATCTACCTGGTTTTTCAGAGATAATGAGGCTGGAGAGCTATAGGATTACGCCCCACGGCATTATTTCAAGGGGTATCAGTGGTATCAGGGGTGTAAGCATCATCATAAATCTTCCTGGAAGCCCAAGGGCCGCAACGGAATGCCTTTCCTTTGTTTTTGGTGCGATACCCCATGCCCTTTCAAAGGTAAAAGGAGATCCATCTGAATGTGCTCGGTGATTTTTAAGATAAGACCTTACAAAACCATGCAGGGGATTGGGAATAAAAAAGAAGGAGGATTGAGATTATGGTGAAGGCTGTCTCAGATAAAAGTACAAAAACAGAGATACTCGAGGCGTATAATGAACTGGTAACAAAGATGAAGGAACAGAAAGCAATGGATGCAAAGGCGGTTAAAAAAGAGACAGAGGAAAAGGAGATCGTCAAGGCATCATCCCTTTCATCCATTGAGGATATAGTAAAAAGGCTTGCAGGCCTGAAGCTTGACATTGTCACTGCCATGGATGGACTGGAAAAATTGCTCATTGATGAGTTTAAAAAATTAAGCGATCTAAGGAAGGCAACAGAGATTGAGAACAAGAACCTGGAAGAGCTTTACCAGATTAAGGCAGAGGCAGAGAGCCTAACAGCGCTGATTGCCCTCCAGAAAGAAAAGAAGGCTGCCTTTGATGAGGAATTAGCAACAAAAAGGGCAGAATTTGACGAAGAGATGGTTCAGAAGAGGCAGGAATGGAAGAGGGAGCAAGAAAGATATGAACAGGAAAAAAAGGAAAGGGAGACACAATTAAAGAAAGAGAGACAGAGAGAGGAAGAGGAATATAGCTATAATCTTAAATTGGCAAGGAAAAAGGATGCAGATGCCTATGAAATGAAAAAGGCAGCTCTTGAAAAAGAGCTTATTGATAAGCAGGCAGCCCTTGAAAAGAAATTTGCTGAGAGGGAGTCCATAATATCAGCAAGAGAGAAAGACTATGAAGAGATGAAGTCAAAGGTAGAGGCATTCCAGAGTGAACTTGCAAAGGCAGTAAAGGATACAGAAAAAACTGTAACAGAACGTCTTGAATTTAAACATAAACATCAGACAGAGATCCTGATGAAGGAGATAGAGGGAGAGAGAAGGCTGAACCAGCAGATAATAGCTGCCCTTGAGAAAAAGATAAAGGAGCAGGATGAGCTAATCCGTCAGCTTACAGAGAAGGCAAATGAGGCTGGCAGACAGGTTCAGGATATTGCCATCAAGGCTATTGAGGGGGCATCCATGCAGAGGATACAGATAGAACGGGAGAAGGCAAAGGAATCATAAGATAGATACTACCTTTTAGAGGAGCCAGTTGAGTGGTCCTGCTCGTGAAGCTTGACGTGTGGACAGGTGGATTCTGATTCTTGATCTTATCTGCCCAGCGCCTCCCTTATCTTAAAGGAAAGGTCATGGAATGTGAATGGCTTCTGGAGATATATTGTGTCATCCATAATAATACCATTATGGACTATGGCATTGTTTGCATAGCCTGACATAAATAGACATTTGATTATAGGTCTTATTTCCTTAATGGCAGTAGCAAGCTCTTTGCCATTCATCTCTGGCATTATTACATCAGTTATTAAAAGATGTATATCCCCTTTGTAATCTCTTATACCTTTTATTGCCTCTGTAGGTCTATTGGCGGCTATTACCTTATATCCTAACTCCTCGAGCATATAGACACATAAATCCAATACATCCCTTTCATCCTCTACAACCAGGACAGTCTCCCCCTTGCTCATCGCTATATCAGTGTTCTCGCTCACCTGACTCCCTGCGGTATCGCCTTCAAGCCTTGGGATGTAGATCTTAAAGGTAGTGCCTTTTTTTGGTTCACTATATACATTTATAAAGCCGTTATTCTGCTTTATAATACCATAGACCGTAGGAAGCCCGAGGCCAGAACCCTTGTCCACATCCTTTGTAGTAAAAAAGGGTTCAAAGATATGTTCAAGGGTATCCTTTCCCATGCCTATACCATTGTCACTAATTGCCAGCATAACATATTCACCAGGCTCAAATCCCGGATGGCTTTTGCAATAGACCTGATCAAGGACAATATTATTTGTCTCTATGGTTATGGTGCCTATGTCTTTTATTGCATCCCTTGCATTGACTATCAGGTTTACGATAACCTGGTTTAACTGGGCAGGATCAAGATTTACATGCCATAGTCTGTTGCCCGGAATCCATATCAACTCTATATTTTCGCCTATAAGCCTGTGTAGCATCTTTAGCATATCATCTATAATATTATTCAAATCAATAACTGTAGGCGATATGGTCTGTTTCCTTGCAAAGGCGAGGAGATTCCTTGTAAGCTCTGCAGAACGCTGACCTGCCTTCTCAATCTCCAGAAACCTATGATGCAATGGATTGGTTGCATCGAGGTTAAGCAGTGCAAGCTGTGTGTGTCCGAGTATTACCGTCAACATATTATTGAAATCATGGGCAATACCCCCTGCAAGCCTCCCTATTGCCTCCATCTTCTGTGCCTGCAGAAATTGTTCTTCTATACGCCTATAATCTGTTATGTCATAGGCAGTGGTAATAAATAGATCATTTTCCACAAGCACTGCTATAAAATTAATAATCTTTACACTGCCATCTTTGCAGGTTACATTAAACACCATTGGTATGCGTTCGCCAATCTGGACATTCTTCATATCCTTCAGCCACATCTCTATAATCATCCGCCTGTAATCTTTATCCGGATATGCCTTTTTAAACCAGGTCTTTCCATCCGGCAGCTCCTCTTGCGCATAGCCAAAGAGCCTTACCCACTCATTGTTGACATATATGAACCGGCCCCTTTTATCTAAAAGCACCAGACCATAGGGCATATGCTCCACAAGCAAGGAATATCTCCCTCTTTCGTGCTTAAGCTGTGCCTCTGCCTTCTTTCGTTTTGTTATATCACGAACCAGAGCCAGTATATATGTCTCTTTTCCTATAGTCAGTCCGCTCAGACTTACCTCTGTATAAAAAGGTGTCCCATCGAGCGTAGAGTGCACCCACTCAAATGACGGGATCTTATCTTTTAAGGCAAGCCTAATATTTTCAGATGCCTCTTTATTGGAATATCTTCCATTAGGGAGCTGGGGTGGTGAAAATTCATCAGGTGTTTTACCTATAATCTGTTCTTTTGAGCACCTAAACATCTCAAACGCCTTGGTGTTGCAGTCTATGAATTTGTTTCCTTTTAATAAAAAAATAGCATCATTTGCATTTTCAAAAAGGCTCCTATATTTCAGCTCGCTCTCACGGAGATTTTCTTGTGCCCTGCTAAGTTTAATGTAGTTCCAGAAACCCTGGAGCAATAGCTTTGCATGTCTTACATCGTTTTCATCATAGGGTTCTTCCTTATTGGCAAAACATCCTGCCATCACAACCTTGTCTTTATCTAATACAGGTATCCCCATAAATCTCTTTATGGGGATATGGCCTTCAGGCATACCTTTTTTTAAAGGATCTGGTCCATCGTAATCGTTGATAATGATTGGTCTTTTTTGTCTTATTGACTCAGCCCATAGACCACCTTCTTTTATATTAAATTCTAATGAGCCATCATGTTCTATTTTGCACATCTCAACTATATTCTTTGACCAAAAGGTTGTCTTTAAGACTGCTACATCTTCATTTATAAAGCCTACATAGGCTAATTTGCTTCCTGTGATCTCAATACATTTTTCAACAATAAAATTCTTAATGTTTTTAGCTGGTTCATGCGAGATCTGGTGCAAATCAAGGAGAGCCTGCAGAATTAAGACATTTATCTTCTCTTTTTTGTCTTCAAAAACATGTTCAGCCATATCCTTCAGGGCACCTGCCTGTTCAGCATATGGAGTCTGTTTATCCCCATCTTCAATGCAAGATGGGTCAATCTGGTTTTTTTATCCTTCAAAATACCTCCTATTTTTTCACAAAAGTGTGGATAGTCTACAAAAAATGGACCTATTTTTCAAATAATTATCGGGGGCTAATCTGGCTGGCTCTATTATTGTTATACAGTTATAACCTTTTTAAATCTCCTTTTGCCTACCTTTATAATAAGCTCATTACTAACAGGTGTCTCCTCTGCCTTTATCTTTTCCCCATTTATGGTCACTGCGCCCTGGGCTATCATCCTTTTGCCCTCTGTTGTTGAAGGAACCATACCTATATTTAAAAGAAATCTGGGAAGCCATCTCTCTATATCGTCCTCTTTTATCTTCACCACCTCGATATCCTCTGGTATCTCCCTTTCTTTAAAGACCCTCTCAAAGTTTGCATGGGCATTATCAGCTGCCTCTTTATTATGGAACCTTGTAATAATCTCCTTGGCAAATCGGATCTTTGCATCCTTAGGATGGATTGTTCCGTCTTTTATACCGTTTTTTAATGCCTTCAGCTCATCTATTGTTATGTCACTTAAGAGTTCATAGTATTTCATCATAAGCTCATCTGATATGGACATGAGTTTACCGAATATGACATCTGGTGGCTCATCTATACCCACATAATTTCCATAGCTCTTGCTCATCTTGTTCACGCCATCTGTTCCTTCAAGTAAAGGGACGGTGACTATAATCTGTGATTCCTGACCATAAGACCTCTGTAGGTCTCTGCCCACATAGAGATTAAATATCTGGTCATGGCCACCAAGCTCCACATCAGCCCTCAGTGCCACAGAATCATAGCCCTGGACAAGGGGATATAGAAACTCATGGATGCTTATAGGGATATTGTTCTGAAAACGATTTCTAAAGTCCTCCCTCTCCATCATCCTTGCCATAGTGTATTTGGCGCATAGCCTTATCATATCAGAGGCGCTCATTGCCTCAAACCACTCGCTGTTAAATCTTATCTCTGTCTTATCCGGGTCAAGTATCTTAAAGACCTGTTTCTTATATGTCTCTGCATTGGCGAGGAGCTCCTCCCTTGAGAGGGCAGGCCTTGTCTCTATCCTGCCTGTAGGGTCGCCTATCATGCCTGTGAAATCGCCAATCAAGAATATAGCTGTGTGTCCAAGCTCCTGGAACTGTTTTAATTTCTGTAAAACTACCGTATGGCCAAGATGCAGATCTGGTGCTGTAGGGTCTAAACCAAGCTTTACCCTCAGAGGTCTTTTTTCTGCCTGTGCCCTTTTTAGCCGGCTCCTTAACTCCTCCTCGCTTATAAGGTCTACGGCACCCCTTTTTATAATCTCCATCTGCTTTTCTATATCCATAGATATCCCACCCTATATCTTTTCTCTTATTGCATCTATCTGAAGGCACTTTTTTGTCTGCCTGTCTATTGTGACAACTACGCCCTGCACCTCTACATCCTCTTTCCCTACCTCATATTTCTGAGGAAGAAGGGTTATAAATTTTTCAAGAACAGCCTTTTTATCCATGCCTATAACGGAATTTACACTTCCTGTCATCCCTGCATCGGTTATATAGCCTGTCCCACAGGGCAACACCCTCCAGTCTGATGTCTGAACATGGGTATGTGTTCCTATAACCGCAGATACCCTTCCGTCAAGGAACCACCCCATGGCAATCTTTTCTGAAGTGGCCTCGGCATGAAAGTCAACAATGACCGGCGACTCCCTGTCTATCCATATATTGTTCAGGAAGTCCTCCATGGTGCGAAAGGGACATTCTGGGTGATTCATAAAAACACGGCCCTCTATATTTACAATGTAGATAGATTTATTATTCTTTTTTATGAGGCTGTATCCAAAGCCAGGGGTTCCATTGGGGTAATTTAGTGGTCTTATAACCCTCTGCTCTCCCATAAGAAAGGGTATGATCTCTTTTTTCTTCCACACATGATTACCTGTTGTTATGGCATCTACCCCGAGCGAGAGGATCTCAAGGGCTGTCTTGGGTGTTATACCTATGCCCCCCGCAAGGTTTTCACCGTTTATTATAAAGAAGTCATGATCAGACCCCTTTATGAACTGTTCAACCGCCTTCCTCCCTGGTTTACCGATAACATCCCCAAGGAAAAAGACCCTTATCTCATTATCTTGCATATTCCACTGCCCTGGTCTCTCTGATGACAACTATCTTTATCTGACCGGGGTAAGATAGGTCTGTCTCTATCTTCTTTGCAATCTCCTTTGATAGCATGAAGATGTTCTCGTCAGTGACCTTGTCGCTACTTACAACAATCCTTATCTCCCTTCCGGCCTGGATCGCGTAGGATTTCTCCACCCCAGTGAAGCTATTGGCTATACGCTCGAGCTCCTCAAGCCTTTTTATATATGTCTCCAGCATCTCCCTTCTTGCCCCTGGCCTTGCACCAGATAAGGCGTCAGCTGCCTGGACTATCACATCAAGGATGCTTATCGCCTCCACATCCTCATGGTGCGCCATAATGGCATGAACAATCTCATCATCCTCACCGTATTTCTTTGCAAGGTCAGCACCAATAAAGGCATGAGAGCCCTCAATCTCGTGGTCAACGGCCTTTCCAATATCGTGTAGTAGCCCTGCCCTTTTTGCAAGCTTTACGTTTAGTCTTAGTTCAGAGGCAATAATGCCACAGATAAAGGCTACCTCAAGGGAGTGCTGATATACATTCTGGGCATAGCTGCTTCTGAATTTTAATCTGCCTATGAGTTTTACTATCTCAGGGTGGACATTATGAATCCCCAGGTCAAACACTGCCTGCTCACCGGCCTCTTTAATCTTAGCCTCCATCTCCTCTGCAACCTTTGACACTATCTCCTCTATCCTTGCAGGGTGTATCCTTCCGTCGCTTATCAGTCTTTCTATGGCTATCCTTGCAACCTCACGCCTTATAGGGTTAAAACACGAGAGTATAACTGCCTCGGGTGTATCATCTATTATTATATCCACACCTGTTGCAGCCTCAAGTGCCCTGATATTTCTTCCCTCCCTACCTATTATCCTACCCTTCATCTCTTCATTGGGCAGGTTTACTACAGATACAGTGCTCTCCCCCACATACTCCCCGGCGTATCTCTGGATAGAGGTTGCTATAATCTCCTTTGCCTTCTTGTCTGCCTTTTCCTTAGCCTCCTCTTCTATCCTTTTACATATCTTTATAGCCTCATAACGTGCCTCATCCTCCATCATCTGGATCAGTATCTTCTTTGCCTCCTCACAAGTGAGCCCCGATATCTTCTCCAGTTTTTCTCTTTCCTTTGCCAGAAGGTCTTCATACTCCTTTATTTTATTTTCAAGGCCTGACTGTCTGTTGGTAAGCTCTCTTTCTTTTTTGGATAGCTCCTCTTCTTTTTTATCCAGAACATCAATCTTCCGGTCGATGCTGGATTCCTTCTGGGCAAGCCTCTTTTCTGCGTTTTGTAACTCATAACGCCTTGCCTTTATCTCCTGTTCAAGCTCATTTTTTGCCTGGATAGCTATGTCTTTTGCCTGGATAGATGCCTCTCTGATGGCAACATCAGCCTCTTTTTTTGCATCCTCCAGAATCTTTCTGCCTATCTTCTCATATTCGCCTATCTTTTTTTTCTGGATAAATCTTGCAAAAACAAGACCCATAAAAAAGGCAACTAAAAAGATTATTATGTATATTATTATGTTCAAAGTGCCCCCTTGTATATAAAAGGGGTTTAGATAGTGAGGAAAGTCCAATTATTATGTATAAATAAGGCGGTTATTATTACCTCCGGTTATTCTAAAATATTTATATCAAACCTTAGTTTCCTCTACTACTACCCCTTAAAAATAAAAACCCCGCGGATGCCGTGTAAACAGTATTTCTTGAACCTCTAGTTAAAGTGGGTGCCTATTTGCTGGTTCAGGCTTCTCGCTTATTGTGCGAGCATGCACACTCCAGCAGTGTAAGGCCCCCAAAAAAGAGGTGTTGGCTCTAAGATTACCATTTATCACGAACATCGCAGGGAACTTCAATCTCTTCTACCTTTCTTAAAAGCTTTAAGGCCCTACCTTCAAATCTCTCAGCCTGTTCCCTAAATTCAAGATACTCATCTGTTAGTTCCATCATAGCCATTATAACTGCATTCAGGGTGTTGATGATGCCATAGTCACTTATCACGTGGTTTACTTTATCATCAACAAACTTTGCTAATCTTTTTATCCTATCCTCGTCCTGGCCTATAAAAACAAATGGTTGATTAAGTATATTTACCTCAACCCTTTTATCCATCTATATCCTTAAAAATCAACTGACTCGACCTTTTCGAGGATACCCATAACCTTTTCAAGCACCAGCCTTCTCTCTGCCGCTGTTTCATCGAGTTTCTGTTTCAGTTCCCTATTCTCATTTTCAAGCGTGTGGAGTCTTGCCGAAAGCTGCTCTTTCTCTTCCTTAAAGGTTTTGTAATTTTTAATGAGCATCTCAATCTTTTTTTCAAGTTCATCTATCTTGTTGTCGCTAAACAGTTCCATATTCTATTAATTAATCCATTTTTTGTTTAAAAGTCAAGAATAAAAGGTATGCCTTTATAAACTCATCTATAGAGCCATCGAGGACCGCCTCGGCATTGTGTGCCTCCACCTTAGTTCTGTGGTCTTTTATAAGCTTGTATGGATGGAGGACATAGGATCGGATCTGGCTTCCCCAGGCAATGTCCTTCTTCTCTTTATTGATGTTGTTCATCTTTTCTTCCTGCCTCTTCTTCTCCAGTTCATAGAGCCTTGCCTTAAGGATTGACATGGCTATAGCCTTGTTTTTATGCTGAGACCTCTCGTTCTGACACTGGACTACAATGCCTGTGGGTATGTGGGTAACCCTTATGGCCGACTCTGTCCTGTTTACATGCTGACCCCCTGGTCCACTTGACCTAAAGGTATCAATCCTTAGATCCTCATCTCTGATATCAACATGAATATCTTCAGGCACCTCAGGATAGGCATATACTGATGCAAAGGATGTATGTCTCCTGCTATTGGCATCAAATGGTGATATACGAACAAGCCTATGGATGCCGGACTCGCACTTCATATATCCGTAGGCATACTTCCCCTTTATAATAAATGTAACGTTCTTGATACCTGCCTCCTCTCCAGGAAGCATATCCACTATCTGGGTCTCAAAACCTTTTTTCTCAGCCCACCTCAGATACATCCTGAGAAGCATCTCTGCCCAGTCCTGCGCCTCTGTCCCCCCAGCCCCTGCATTTATATAGACTATGGCATTCTCGCTGTCATTCTCACCGGACAGCATTCTCTCTATCTCATAGCCTTCAATCATGTTTTCAAGATTTTCAACCCTTTTTATAAGCTCTTTTACATCATCGGGGTCATCAGTAGAGCTTACTATCTCCCATAGTATCTCTATCTCCTCAAGCTCCCTCTCTTTATCCCTCCATCTCTCTGTCTCTTCAATAAGGGCTGACCTCTCTTTCATTATAGATTGAGCCTTTGTCTGGTCCTCCCACAATGTCTCCTTTGCTATCTCGTTGTCCAATGCATCTATCTTTCTCTGGAGGGAGGGGGGGTCAAAGATAACCTCTTAAGGATTCTATCCTTTCTCTGAGGACATCTATCTTTTGTCTTATTTCTTCTAACATAAATCACCTTTTTCTCAGAAGATTAATCTGAGCCTTTATCTCCTATTCTCTTTGTCACCTCTTCGCCAAATCGGAAACACCCCACAGGGGTCACATCATCCATATTTCTTGCCAGGTCATAGGTCACTATCCTTGATCTTATTGTCTTTTCTACAGCATCCTCTATTAAAACTGATGCATCATCAAGACCTAGGTATCTGAACATAATAGCGCCAGAGAGGATAAATGATGTGGGGTTTACCATGTCCTTGCCTGCATATTTTGGTGCACTGCCATGGGTTGGTTCAAATATGGCAACCCCATCACCGATGTTTGCGCCCGGGGCTACCCCAAGCCCGCCTATTAGCCCTGCACATGCATCAGATAGGTAATCACCATTTAGATTGGGACAAAGAAGGATGTCATAATCCTGGGGCTTAAGTATTATCTGCATAAACATATTATCTGCAATCCTGTCATTTAATACTATTCTGTTTTCCCCATCCCTGCCCGTTTGTCTGTTATTCTCAAGGATTATCTTATCCCCATATCCCTTTGCTACCTCATATGCCCATTCCCTGAATGCCCCCTCTGTGTATTTCATTATATTCCCCTTGTGGACAATGGTTATGGTCTTTCTCTTATTCTTTATGGAATAATCTAGAGCCCATCTTGTAAACCTCTGTGTCCCCTTTTTACTGATAGGCTTTACGCCCACCCCTGAATCATCAGGCAGGATAATCCCTGCCTTATCACGGACAAAATCAATAAGATCCCTTGCCTCTTTTGTGCCCTCTCTCCATTCTATGCCCTTGTAGAGGTCCTCTGTGTTCTCCCTAAAGATTATCAAATCTATATTCTCTGGGGATCTGAGAGGGCTTGGAAGCCCTGGAAAGTATCTTATGGGCCTCATACATACATAGAGATCAAATACCTGCCTCAGGTATACATTGACACTCCTGAATCCTCCCCCTACAGGTGTTGTCAGGGGTCCTTTGATAGCTGTTTTGTATGTCCTTACCTTTTCAAGGGTCTCTTCTGGCAGAAGTTGCCCTGTTTTATCAAGCGCCTTCTGTCCAGCAAGAAGATTTATCCATCTTATTGTCTTTCTTCCGCTATATGCCTTTAATATAGCCTCTTCCAGGACAGGCCTTGAGGCATTCCATATGTCCTCACCGGAGCCATCACCCTCAATATAGGGTATATCAATACATTCCATCAGATATTCAGCCCTCCATGTTTTTTTATATAATTATCAAGCCCCTTCTCCCTAAGTATGTCCATCATAATCGGAGGCAATGGGGGAAATCTCTTTGACGTTCCCTTTGTAATATTATACAGAACCCCCTCATCTACCCTTATCTCCAGCAAATTACCCTCATCTATATCATCGACATTACAGATTATTGCCGCAAGCCCAACATTTATGGCATTCCTATAAAATATCCTGGCGAATGAATTTGCAACTATAGCGTCAATGCCTGCCATCTTTATTATAAGAGGGGCATGCTCCCTGCTTGAACCAAGACCAAAATTATTACCACCTGCTATTATATCACCCTTTGATATCCTGCTATAGAATCCTGGCGCTATATCATCGAATACATACTTTTTCAGCTCCTCGAGGTTTGACCTTAGGTGATAGAATCTACCGGGTATTATATGATCTGTTGAGATATTATCGCCGAATCGCCATGACCTGCCCTTGATTATCATTATAGAACCTCCCTGGGGTCTGTGAGTTTACCTTTTAGTGCGCTTGCTGCTGCTGTTGCAGGAGAGGCAAGGATTATCTGGGATTCAGGATTACCCATCCTTCCAAGAAAATTTCTATTAGATGTGGATACACACACCTCTCTATCCCCAAGCACGCCAAGATGAAGCCCTATGCAAGGACCGCAGCCCGGCGCAAGTATTGTTGCCCCTGCCTCAAAAAGCCTTGTGAGGATACCCTCTTTCAGCGCCTGATAGTAGATGGCCCTTGATGCTGGACAGACCAGAAGCCTCACCCCATCATGTTTTCTTTTTCCATCAAGGATTCTGGCGGCTATACGGAAATCTTCTATACGGCCATTTGTGCACGAACCTATAAAAACCTGATTGATCATGATATCCTTTACCTCATATTCACCCAACGCCACAACATTATCTACCTGATGTGGCATGCTCACATGTGGGGCCAGACTGTCTAGGTCTATCTCATAGGTCTTTTCATACATGGCATCATCATCTGGTTCCAGTGCTTTGAATGATTCTCCCCTCCCCTTACCCTCCAGATAGGAAAGGGTTATTTTATCAGAGGGAAAGAGCCCACACTTTGCCCCTGCCTCTACTGCCATATTGGCAATGGTCATCCTGTCTTCCATATCCATTTTATCCAGTGCGCTACCTGTAAACTCCATGGATTTATAGGTAGCGCCATCAGCACCAAGCATGCCAATTATCTTAAGGATAAGGTCTTTTGAGCCAACACCCTCTTGAAAACCCCCGGTCAGATGGAAGCTGAATGATTCAGGTACCCTCATCCATGTCCTACCAAGACCCATTGCCACTGCTATATCTGTTGAGCCCATGCCTGTGGAGAAGGCGGCCATTGCACCACCTGTGCATGTATGGGAATCTGCCCCAACAAGGAGCTCAGTAGGACACAAAAACTGTTCTGTCATTATCTGATGGCATATGCCTTCGCCCACATCGAAGATATTCGCCCCATGGGCACTGGCAAACTCCTTTATTGTTATATGGTCATTGGATAGCTCTCTTCTGGGACTGGGTGATGCATGGTCAATAAAAAAATTTACGCGGCTACCTTCAAAGAGGGATTTAAAGCCCATATCCCTGAACCGCCTAATAGCAAGAGGGGCTGTCCCATCCTGAAGCAGTATCCTGTCCACATGGACAGTGACATAATCACCCTGCTTCACATCTTTTTTAGTATTTGTGCTCAAAATCTTTTCTGCTAAGGTCCTACCCATTACATTAACCCTCCTCTACCTTTGTGAGATCCTCAAATTTTATGTCCAGGCCTAACACACCTACAATCTCACCATATTCATCCCTTATGGGGCCTGACACGGTAACGCATAGGGCGCCAGTGATCCTCGATGAATAGAGGTCTGTAACATGGATCTGCCCTGTTTTCATGGGGGCTATAAACCAATCTCTGTCAGAGAAGTCTTCATGGAGGCCTATTTTATAGTATTTTGCCCTGTCCACTACCTGGGTGATATTTTTAGTTATCTTTACACCCTCACTGTTTACTATATAAGCAAATTGAACAAATGGATACTCCCCTACTATGCCCTTCAGCGCCTCTTCCTGCTGTTCAGGAGACATACTCTTTATCTTGGTATTTTCTATATACCTTTCAATGAGGTGGGCTGCCATATCGTATGCCCTCTTCTTTATAAGTTCAAATTCAGATACAAATATCTCGGGTATGTATCTACGACTTAAGTGTTCCATCTCCTCCTCTGAGATACATGTAACCCTTCCCTCGTCGTATTGTCTTATTATCCACTTGTTTATCTTTGCCACGCCCGGATGTGTCTTCTGAATCCTATCATTACCTGTTAGGGCAAAATAGGAGTTTATCCAGTGGGCAATCCCTGCAAGACCTGATTTATCCGTGATGTTTATGGCAATGGGTCTATTGAGGATCTTATTTGTATCAAAGGGTATATATATCTCCTCATTTTTTGCCAGTCCATCTATGTGTATACCAGCAGATGTGGCATTAAAATCAGACCCTATGAAGGGTTGTTGTTTAGGTATGTGATGACCTATCTCTTTTTCAAAGTAGTTTCTTATCTGGGTTATTACCTGCGGTTGGATGCCATTGTCATTGCCCATGAGGGATATATATTCCATTATAAGGCTCTCAATAGGTGCATTGCCAGTTCTCTCCCCTATGCCAAGTAGGGTGCCGTTTACATATGCACATCCATATAGCCAGGCGCTTATACTGTTTATTACAACCTTATTGAAATCATTGTGACCATGCCACTCGAGGTATTCTGAAGGGACACCAGCATCATCTATCATGGCCCTTATTATCTTTCCTATAGACCTTGGTAGGGCAGTACCGGGGTATGTAACCCCAAGCCCCAGGGTGTCGCAGAGCCTTATCTTCACAGGCATCTTTGCCTGCTGGGATAATTCCATAAGCGCCTGGGCGAAAGGCACACAGAAACCGTATATATCAGCCCTTGTTATGTCCTCGAAGTGACATCTCGGGACAATATTATTTTCCAGTGCCTTCTCTGCAATCTTTAAATATTCCTTCAATACCTGGGAGCGGGTCTTTTTGAGCTTCATGAAGATATGATAATCCGATGCACTGGTCAATATACCGGTTTCCCTTAAACCGAATTCCTTAACGAGCTCCAGATCCTCTCTGTTAGCCCTTATCCAGCCTGTTATCTCAGGGTATCTATAGCCCTTTTCAAGGCATCTTGTCAGTGCCTCCCTGTCCTTATCCGTATATAGAAAAAATTCGCACTGCCTTATCACGCCGTTTGGCCCGCCTAACTGATGGATAAAGTCAAAAAGATCCTCTATCTGCTTGACAGTAAAAGGTGGCCTCGACTGCTGTCCATCCCTGAAGGTGGTATCAGTGATATAGATCTCCTCTGGGGGGTCTATAAGCTCTATCTTATTGTCAAACTTTACCTTGCATACCTCGGTAAAAGGGAAGATATCCTTATATAACTGGGGTTCTTCCACATCGATAAGGGGATACCTCTTAAATTTTAAATCATTTTTAAATATAAAACCCTTTTTCTTTTTCATAGACACCTGCCTTTAAAGATTATTATGTTGAAAAGATGGAACACTTCAGGGGAAAACAGATAATTGATTGATTCTGCCTCTATTTTTCATGGACAACCCTTATCTTTAACTCATTTAGTTGCCTCTGACTGACCCTTGATGGTGCATCTGTCAGAAGACATACGCCCTTCTGTGTTTTAGGAAACGGTATGACATCCCTTATACTCTCCTGTCCCATAAGCATCATGAGTATCCTGTCAAAGCCGAATGCTATGCCGCCATGGGGTGGCGCACCCATCTCCAGCGCCTCGAGGAGAAAACCGAACTTTTCCTCTGCCTCTGTCTCATCTATATTGAGGAGTTTAAACATCTCTGCCTGTTCCTCCCTCCTATAGATCCTTATACTGCCACCTCCTATCTCAACACCGTTTAAGACAAGGTCATATGCCTTTGATTTCAGTGATTCATAATGCCCGTCAAACCTCTTTATATCAGTCTTGGATGCTGTGAAGGGATGGTGGCATGCCACGTATCGCCTCTGCTCCTCACTGTATTCAAATAGAGGAAAATCTGTAATCCATAGAAACTTATATAGGCCCTTATGGATAAGCCCATATCTTTCTCCAAGATATAGCCTGAATCGACCCATAAGGTCGCTCACCTTCTGCCTGTTTCCGGTCATTATAAAGATGACATCGCCATCTTTCACATCAAGCCTTTTAATTATAGAGGATCTTTCTTCATCCTTGAAATATTTCACAACAGGGGATTGAAGTGTATCACCATCCCTTTTTATCCAGATTAACCCCTCTGCGCCTATCTGCTTTGCCACGTCTACCGAGGTATCCAAGTCTTTTCTTGAAAGATTTTTGCCGCTCAGCACCATAGACCTTACACTGCCTGTATTTTCGATTGCCTTTTTTATAACCCCAAAATCTGTGTTTTTAAATATATCTGTAATATCAATAATGGGCAGGTCAAATCTTAGATCAGGTTTGTCTGTCCCATAGGTCTCTACTGCCTCATCATAGGTCATGCGCAAAAAAGGCTCATCCCATACCTCACCTTTTACAGACCTATAGATCTCCTTTATAAGACCCTCTCCCATATCTATCACATCCTCGACATCCACAAAACTCATCTCCATATCTATCTGGGTGAACTCAGGCTGTCTGTCTGCCCTTAGGTCCTCATCCCTGAAACACCGAACGATCTGAAAATACCTATCAAAACCTGCTACCATGAGTATCTGTTTAAATAACTGGGGAGACTGCGGGAGGGCATAAAAAGCCCCTGGATTCAAACGGCTTGGCACAATGAAGTCCCTTGCCCCCTCAGGTGTGCTCTTTGTAAGCATAGGGGTCTCTAATTCGTAAAAACCCTCTGATGCAAGATAATCCCTTACTGCCTTGTATACATTGCTTCTTTTAACAAAGATATCCTGCACCACAGGCCTTCTCATGTCAAGATATCTATATTTCAGTTTTATTAACTCATTGGGTTCATCCTCATCAAGCTGAAATGGAAGGGGCTTGGAGGTATTGAGAATATTGAGGTTATTTACAAGGACCTCAACCATCCCGGTAGGGATGTTAGGATTTTCTGTGCCTTCAGGCCTTTTTTCTACACGACCTTTTATCTGGATTACGTATTCCTGTTTAATATCCCCTGCCATTTCATGGGACTCTTTTGATATCTCAGGGGAGAATACAACCTGCACAACCCCTGTCACATCGCGCAGATCGACAAAAATAAGCCCACCATGGTCTCTTCTCCTATAGACCCATCCTGCAAGGAGCATCTCTCTCCCTATATCCTCAGCATTAACATTACCGCAATATTTATCCCTCAATGTCTGCCTCCATTAAAAAGTCACTAATTATATATGTTTACATGATGTTAAGTCAAGGAATAACAAGGCATGAAGACCTCAAAAAAACCTGCTGTGGGTTTAAGATTAGAGCATTTATTACGCTTATAAGGTGGGGTTAGTCTTCTTTTAAAAATTCAGGGGTGCGGGTTTGTAGCTGAGGCAACATCTCATTTATAATCCTCAATAGCATCTCTGCTGATATGGGCTTGGAGATAAAGGCAATATTTTTATCATCAGGGGGGATTTTTGAAAGCATGTCTCTATCGTATCCGCTTATAAAGATAAACCTTGTGTTTTCTTTTATTGACCTTATCTCATTATAGGCATCAGCACCATCTTTTTTTGGCATGATAAGATCTGTAATCACAAGGTCAATGTTATCTTCTTCTTTGAAGATAGCAACGAGTTTTTCCCCATCCTGGGCATCCATGGTCTTGTATCCATGGTATTCCAGCACGTCTTTTAAAAAACCTCTTACGTTTTCGTCATCTTCCCCAATTAGTATGGTACCCCTGCCTTTTGGAAATTCAATTTTTTCCTTTAAATCTTCTCTGGTTGTCATATCTACCAGTGGTAGGTAAATATTAAATGTTGCCCCTTTCCCCGGGCTGCTAACCACTGTTATAAAACCACTATGCTGCTTCACAATGCCATAGACGCTTGCAAGACCAAGGCCTGTGCCCTTACCTGTCTCCTTTGTGGTGAAAAAGGGATCGAATATCTTATCCATTATCTCCCTGTCTATCCCACAGCCTGTATCTGAGACACTTATCAATGCATAATCACCCCTTTCACCAAAGCCATGGGTATCTATAAAATCTTCATCTATTTTTGCAGTATCTATCTTGAGCGTAAATCTTCCTCCATCAGGCATTGCATCCCTTGCATTGGTGGTGAGATTAAATAGCATCTGGCTTAACTGTGTTTTGTCTGCCATTATAGTGGGATTTTTCTCTGAGGCAATAATCTTAATCTCTATATTTTCTGTTAAGAGGCGTTTTAATAGCCTCTTTGTCTCTTTAATCTCATTGTTTAGATCTAGGGGTTGTAGGTTTATAGGTTGCCTTCTGCTGAAGGCAAGGAGGTTTTTAACGAGATCAGCCATTTTGTTGGATACAGATATTATCTGGTCGAGATATTTCTTTATATGGCTATCCTGGTTTAGTTTCATCTGGGATAGGGTTGTATACCCCATGATTGCCGTTAGAAAGTTGTTAAAATCATGGGCAATACCGCCTGTAAGTGTCCCTATTGCCTCCATCTTCTGGGCATGGTTATATTGCTCTCTTAGACGTTCAAGCTCTTTTTCTTTTCTCTTTTTCTCTGTTATGTCTTCAATTATCCCCTGAAAATACATGATGTTGTTGTTTTCATCATATACCGCGGACATGCCTTCAGAGATCCATATCCTTGTCCCATCTTTTCTGTAGACCTCGGTCTCAAATCCCCTCACATCACTACCACCTCTTATAATCTCCAATAGCCTCTCCCTCTGATAGGGATTCACATAGAGTTGGGTCGCCACATCCTTTATGTTCTCAGATAGGTCCTCAAAGGAATCATAGCCAAGGATTTTTATCAAGGCAGGATTGGCGATAACAAACCTTCCATCTACTGTTGTCTGGTAGATCCCCTCTGTGGCATTTTCAAAAATGGAACGATAGCTTGTCTCAATCTTTTCCTTTTCTGTTATGTCAACAAAGGTCAGCAAAGACAGCCCTGCCGCCAGAATCACCGAGGCAATCTCTACCCTTTTCTTGGTGCCATCCTCGCATGTTATAGTAAATGTTCTTTTGGTGGATCTACCAACCTGGGATGTCTCTATCTCCTGTTTCCAGAAGGAGATAGCCTTTTCCCTGTATTCTTCGTCAGGATATGCCTTTTTAAACCATGTGTCCCTGTCTGGGATGTCATCTAAATCATAGCCAAACATCTCCTTGAATTTAGGGTTAATGTAGAGGTATTTTTCGTTTGCATCGATAAGTGCCATGCCAAAGGGTGCATTATCTGTAAGGATTAAAAGCTTTTCCTTTTCTGCCATCAATTCGTCTTCCAGCTTCTTTTTCTCAGTTATATCATGGGCTATAATCAAGACCTTCTCTACATTACCTTGTGTATCTGTGAGTGGGCTCATATAGGAAATATAGCGTCTACCATCACGCTCATCCTCAAAGGAGGCTGGCTGTGCTGTTCTTATGATATGCTCTATATGGGATCTCCTTCTTTGTGCAATATCAGGGGGAAACAGTTGACAAAAACTGGCGCCATCTAATTCTTTTACTGTCTTCCCTATCCTTTTTGCCGAGACATCATTTGCAAAAAGGATTATGCCTTCTTTATCTACTATAAGGGCGGCCTCCTTAAAGGAGTTGATCAGGGTTTCCAATGCACTTTTGCTAATCTCCTCTGCCGGCATATATTTTCCTTTTTTAGCCCATCTTTTCAATCAATGCTAATATAATCAGACAGATTATTTTAATCCCTTCTCATTGAAAAATGGACCATATTTTTTATCTGTTCCGAGGATGTGTTGTGTTAGCCAGTCCTTTAAAAAATGCATGACCTCAATGGTTAAGGCGAGGCTACCTTTATTGAATCCTTCTTGAAACTCACCTACCCTTTTTACAAAATCTGCATGCTCTTTTTTATGGCTTAAGGCACCTGGATACTTAAACATATCAAAATATCTTTCCTCTGTGGCAAAATGGGTTGTGGCATATAAAACAAGCCCATCTATAATTTTGCCTGCCACATCCCTCCCTTTTCCTTTTGCCATAGCCTCGTTTAATTCATTGATCATTGCCACAAGCCTCTGATGCTGTTTGTCTATTTCCTCTACATTTACACTCATATTACTATTCCATTCAATAAGCGCCATAGACATATACCCCTTTCTTATTTTTCATATTAAATTTCGAATCTCGTAATGTCAATGAAAATTTTGTAGTGTTTCAGATTGTGAGCAGCCGATAGGGGGCTTGAGGTAGTTGCTATCTATATATTTTCCCATAATTAAGGTATCGAGATCATTGCAATTAAACTTTAAATATTGTAACTAAATTATTTATGTGTAGCACTGATGAAGAAATCTTTAAGGGCCTTTTTTTGCTCTCCCCTATAGGCATGTTTGTTACGCAAAGAGGCATGCTTGTCCTTGTAAACCCCAAATTTGAGGAGCTTACCGGTTATAGCGCGAAGGACCTTATGGGTTTTCACTATGAGGATCTTGTCTATCCTGAAGACAGAGAGAGGTGCAGGCTCCAGGCAATCAAGACAATTAAGGGGATGCAATCTACCCCATATGAATTCAGGGCTGTTAGAAAAGATGGAGGGGTAAGATGGGTTATGGCAACCATTACCTCAATGAATTATCAGGGAAAACGCTCCGGGCTTGGCGTTATATTAGATATTACTGAAAAAAAGATGCTTGAGGAAAGACTTCATGAGACTATGGAGCAGTTAAGCACAGTAATTGAAACAGTTCAGGATGGTATAACATTCAGCGATGAACAGGGCAGGTTCTATGTCTATAATTCAGAGATGGAAAGGATTACAGGATATAGCATGGAAGAGGCAAATTCATTCAAGGACTTTATGACAATCCTCTATCCCGACAACGAAGAATACATAAAAGCCGTAGAGAGGCTGGAGGCACTAAAGGATAAAAAGACGATGAGGAATGTAGAGACAGTATTTACCACAAAACAGGGCATCAAAAAACACATACTTTTGTCTACCTGTCTTATCCCTTATAAGGAAAAAACCATGTTCTTAAGTGTATATCATGATGCAACAGAACAGAAAGAGGCAGAGACAGCATTAAGATTATCAGAGGAGAGATACCGTTCTATATTTGACAATGCAGTGGAGGGGATCTTTCAGTCAACCCCCTCGGGCAGGTTTCTTCATGTCAATCCATCCCTGGCAAGGATGTATGGCTTTTCTGACCCTGAGGAGCTGATAGCCGCCAAAGATGATATACAGTCACAGCTATATGTAAATCCCGATGACCGTTTACATCTAAAGGAATTGCTTGAAAAAGATAGTATTGTCCGTGGCTTTGAGACACAATTTTACAGGAAAGATAAAAGTATCCTGTGGGCATCTATTAGTGCGAGGATTGTGAGGGATACCGCTGGAAATGTTTTGTATTATGAGGGAACCATCGAAGACATTACAAAGAGAAAAACAGTAGAGGAAAGGTTAAACAGAACCCTGGAAAGATTAAGAAGATCAATAGGGATTACTGTTCAGACAATTGTTCAGATAGTTGAGTCGAGAGACCCTTATACAGCAGGTCACCAATTAAAGGTATCACAGCTCGCAAGGGCAATTGCCCAGGAGATGAATCTACCTGATAATGTCATCGACGGTATACACATGACAGGGCTCATCCACGATATAGGCAAGATCTCAGTCCCCTCTGATATCCTCAGTAAGCCCGGAGAACTAACCTATTTTGAGTTACAATTGATAAGGCTGCATCCCCAAAAGGGCTATGAAATACTCAAGGATATAGAGTCTGAATGGCCTATTGCCCAGATAGTTCTCCAACATCATGAGAGGATTGACGGCTCTGGATATCCTCAGGGTCTAAAGGGTGACGAGATTCTTATAGAGGCAAGGATACTTGCTGTTGCAGATGTGGTGGAGGCAATGACATCCCACCGGCCTTATAGATCTGCCCTTGGTGTCATGGCAGCCCTTGAGGAGATAGAGATAAACAAGGGTATCTTATATGATAGGGATGTGGTGGAGGCATGTATTAGGCTATTTAAAGAGGGGAGATTTCATTTTTAGTGTTAAATTGTTGCTCCTCCCATAATATTTTATCAATACCCTTTCCTTATACCTCCTGATTTTTTTATGCCCCTTTAAATATAAAAAGCCTTTTATGTCTTGTCTGGTAACCATACATCGTTGATAAACTGTTGCGTATTATATTCAGTAATTCTCAAGGGGTAGAGAAGGTGGATGAATAATATTCACTGAGAATTGATAATTATATTTAAAAAAAACTTGACACGATAACGTTTATTTTGATAATAAAAAATGCATATACTACATAGCTTATTTTTAATATCTCTTAGAGGGGTTAGTTAGTGAAAAAAACATTACTTACTGTTTTTGTAACTTTTTTTATATTTTTTGTCTGGAACACAGATGTTTTTTCCCAACAAGCCACAGGCAAGAAAAAGACACAAAACAATACAGATAAAAAGACTCAACGATTTGAAACCAGTAAAAAAAAGAAAAATATTGTGATAGCCAAGAGAGATGCAAAAAATAAAACAATCAAAAAGAAAAAATCTAAACAGAGAATTATTCATGAGGTTCCCGTTGCAGAGACTGATGGCGAGTTTATTGAGTATAAAACACAAAGAGGCGACACCATCGAGAGGATTGCAGCAAGATTTAATGTAGATATGAATGACATACTCGATGCCAACAACCTGAAAGAAGATACAAGGCTCTCTCCAAACACACTGGTTCTTATTCCAAGGACAGTATCAGAGAATGATAAGGAGGGGTTTATTGATCTCCCAACCAATAGGAACATTAAGGCCTGGAAGACCAGTGATGAAAAATATATGTTAGTTAAGGTGGCAAAAAGTTTTATAGGCGCCCCATATAAATATGGCGGTAATACAGTTCAGGGCCTTGACTGTTCTGCCTATGTAAGAAAGATATATGAGATCTTTGATGTCCAGCTTCCAAGGAGTGCAAGGGAACAGTTTCATGCAGGGACAAAAATAGACAGAGGAGAGCTAGCTGTAGGTGACCTTGTATTCTTCAGGACAAAGCGGTACATAAAGTATCCCACCCATGTGGGTATCTATATAGGAGATGGTTATTTTATACACTCCTCCTCGGGTCACGGTAGGATAGGTGTCAAGATAGACTCGCTTTCCTCTGAGTTTTATTCAAGGACCTATATAGGTGCCACAAGGGTTAAAAAGTCAGTTGATGAAGGTATAGATGCAAAAAAATCTATCACCAGAGAAGGCATTCACGGTAACTCATAATCTACAATGCCTGCCCCAATCCCCAATATACCTTGAAACATAACCTTTTTACAGCATAATCTCGAAAGGGTAAGACTTTTTCAAATTGCCATGCCTACCATAATCTTCTGCTACAGGCCCCTGCTCAAGAAACAAGTCAATGGGGACTACAGATCCTATTCAAAGAATATTATTGTATATGCAGTATCTTATCGTTGATATGGGTGTGTGGCGCTTTTTTCCTTCTTACATGACATGGAAGGCATGAAGGCTGTACTGGATGTGCTGCATGTTGACTCGACATGGTTATTCTGTTAATCTTATCATATTGTTAAATTGGAGGCTTAGCTAAATGCTTGAAGAAGAGATGATTAAGATACCCGAGGTGTTACCACTACTTCCTGTAAGGGATATGGTAATGTATCCCTCTGTTGTGCTACCCCTCTTTGTAGGCAGGGACATGTCTATAAATGCAGTGGAAAAAGCCCTCTCTAAAGACAGGCTCATAATAGTGGCAGCACAGAAGGATTTAAAGGATGAGGACCCCCTGCCTGACAGGATCTATTCCGTAGGTGTGGTATCCCAGATAATGAGGATGCTGAGACTTCCTGACGGCAGGGTCAAGATATTGATTCAGGGATTAAAGAAGGCAAGGGTGAAGGAATATATACAGGAGTCGCCCACCTTTCTTGTGAGTGCAGAGGTGATTGAGGAACCTGTGATAACAGAGATTACCCTCGAGATCGAGGCGCTTATGAGATATGTGAAGGAGGAGATGGAAAGGGTTGTCTCTATGGGCAGGATGGTTCCGCCTGATATCCTTATAGTCCTCGACACCATAGATGAGCCGGGAAGGCTTGCAGACATAGCCGCTGCTAATCTTGGATTAAATGTGGAAAAGGCGCAGGAGATCCTCGAGATAATTGATCCCATTGAAAGACTCAGAAAATTGTCAGAGATTCTCGGCAAAGAGATAGAGCTCTTAAACATGCAGGCAAAGATACTCTCCCAGGCAAAAGAGGAGATGACAAAGAGCCAGCGGGATTATTTCCTGAGAGAACAGATGAAGGCAATAAAGAATGAACTTGGGGAGGGCGATGACAGGACTGATGAGATAGAGGATCTACAAAAGCGGATCAAGAAGGCAAAGATGCCCAAAGAGGTGGAGAAAGAGGCTAAGAAACAGCTTGAGCGTCTTGACCTCATGCACCCCGATGCAGTGGAATCCTCCATGGTAAGGACCTATCTCGAATGGCTCGTTGAGCTGCCCTGGAGCATATCCACCAAGGATAATCTGGATATAAACCTTGCAAAAAAGGTGCTTGATGAGGACCATTATAACCTCGAGAAGGTAAAGGAGAGGATACTTGAGTTTTTAAGTGTAATGAAACTCAAGGGAGAGATGAAGGGTCCTATCCTCTGTTTTGTTGGTCCCCCTGGTGTTGGCAAGACATCCCTCGGGAAATCCATAGCCAGGTCTCTTGGGAGGAAATTTTCAAGGATATCCCTTGGCGGCATGAAGGACGAGGCAGAGATAAGGGGGCATAGAAGGACATACGTAGGTTCCATGCCCGGGAGGATTATCCAGTGCCTGAAGCAGGCAGGGTCAAATAACCCGGTATTTATGATGGATGAGATAGATAAGATTGGCACAGATTTCAGGGGTGACCCTGCAAGTGCACTCCTTGAGGTGTTGGACCCTGAACAGAACCATTCCTTCAGCGACCACTATCTTAATGTCCCATTTAACCTCTCGAGGGTCATGTTTATCACCACGGCAAATAGGATAGATACAATCCCATCGGCACTTCGAGACAGGATGGAGATAATCAATATTGAGGGCTATACAGAAAAAGATAAGCTAATAATTGCAAAGAGATATCTCATCCCCAAACAATTAAAGGAAAACGGGATGAGCGAAATTTATATCAAATTTACAGACCGTGCCATCGTGAAGATTATCCAGGAATATACAAGAGAGGCAGGTTTAAGGAATCTTGAACGTGAGATAGCATCCGTAATAAGAAAGGTTGCCAGGAAGATAGCAGAAGGAGGCAAGGGTAAGACCATAATCACGACCAAGAATCTCCAGGGGTTTTTAGGTGTCCCCAAATATCTTCCAGAGGAGGACCTGGATAGGGACACCATAGGGATTGCAAGCGGTCTCGCATGGACTGAATTCGGTGGCGATGTCCTATACATTGAGGCATCATGCAGAAAAGGTAAGAAAGACCTCACACTTACAGGAAATATGGGTGATGTGATGAAGGAGTCTGCCCATGCAGCCATGACCTATATAAAATCTAATGCAGACAAACTCGGCATAGAGGATAACATATTCGATGACCTTGAGATGCATGTCCATGTCCCCCAGGGTGCTATTCCAAAAGATGGCCCTTCTGCAGGTATTACAATGGCTATTGCCATGATAAGTGCCATATCTAAAAGGCCTGTTCCAAGAAAGATAGCAATGACAGGCGAGATTACCCTTACAGGCAGGGTCCTGCCCATTGGGGGACTAAAAGAAAAGGCCCTCGCTGCACTTAGGTCGAGGATGGAGACTGTGATAATACCCAAGGAAAATACCAGGGAATTTGATGAGATACCCCTTTATGTGAAAAAAAATCTTAAATTCCTCCCCGTTAAAAGCATGGATGAGGTGATTAATATTGTATTTGGTGGCAGATGAAAGAGGCACTTTTTTATCAAAAACTTGAGGATAATAAGGTCAGATGCACCCTGTGCAGACACCACTGCACAATAACATCTGGAAAGACAGGCATATGTGGTATCAGGGAGAACAGGAACGGCGTCCTTTATAGCCTTGTCTATGGCCTTGCCTGTTCATATCATATAGACCCTATTGAGAAAAAACCCCTTTTTCATTTTTTTCCAGGTTCAAGGGCATTCTCTATAGCCACAGTAGGCTGCAATTTCAAATGCCTCCACTGCCAAAACTATGAGATATCCCAGATGCCCGAAGAGATCAAAAGAATATCAGGAGAAAGGCTCTCCCCTGAGGATGCCGTAAATATGGCAGAGGGCTCTGGCTGTAAGAGCATATCGTATACATACACAGAACCAACAGTTTTTTATGAATATGCCTTTGATATGGCAAAACTGGCAAAACAGAAGGGCATCTACAATAATTTTGTGACAAACGGCTATATAGAAGATGAGCCTTTGAGACAAATAAAACCGTATCTTGATGCGGCAAATATAGATCTCAAGGGTTTTAATAAGGACTTTTATAGAAAACAGTGCAAGGCAGAGCTTGAAAATGTCCTTAAAACAATCAGGGCATACAGATCCCTTGGCATATGGATAGAGATAACAACCCTTATTATCCCGGGCCTAAATGACAGCGAAGAAGAGATAAAAGGCATAGCATATTTTATAAAGAATGAGATTGGCCGTGAAACCCCCTGGCATGTAACTGCCTTCTATCCCACATATAAGCTTTTAAATGTGAAAAGGACCTCCCCAAGGACATTGAAAGTGGCCCGTGAAATAGGTATAGATGCAGGGCTACGTTATGTGTATGAGGGAAATATCCCAGGCTCAGAGGGCGAGCATACATATTGCTATAATTGTAAAAAGGTGGTTATAAAAAGATTTGGCTACACCATATCGGAATATAATATAAAAAATGGTGCCTGTATATTCTGTAACTCACCCATAGATGGCATAGGCCTATAATCCAAAAAAGATTTAAATAAACCACCACCGACTATGTCGGTGGTGGTTTATCCCTTACCCTGGGCTGCTTTACTATTATAGGCCCAATACCTGTAAGAATAGAACGTTCAGGAAGGAAACCGTTTCTTACAACCGTACGCCTGCCCTTTTCATCCTTTTTATCCCTTTACTTGAAAGGGTTTGATGTTCGGTCGCTAATAAATGATATGTCTTTTTT
>JAGPMK010000025.1 GCA_018052995.1 Syntrophorhabdales bacterium
CCCTCATTCACATCCACATACCTCGATGGCGAGAGGTTGAAGTCGTTCTCCGCTGCCTCAGCTGTTGTAATGACTTTAACAAACTTCTCTACATCCTCGGCCTTGATAAAGGCATCGGCGATCTTGCGGATGCCCTCCTCAGGGATGTAGTTTTTAGGCCTGCCCTTCTTGAACTCCCTACTGGCGTTCACCAAAACGATCCTGCCCTGACGTGATTTTGGCTTTGCCTTGTTTAATACGATAATGATGCCGGCAGCGGTGGTGTTGTAGAAAAGGTTATCCGGTAGTAGAATCACGCCCTCTATCCAGTCCCTTTCTACGAACCACTGACGGATCTTCTTTTCTCGATCCTCGCTCTTACTCCCACTGCCACGTGTAACCGCACCGGTATCGAGAACAATAGCAGCGCGTCCCTGAGGGTTGAGCGACGCAGCTGCATGCTGCAGCCATGCCCAATCTGCCTTGCCTGTGGTGATGCCGCCCTGGGATTCAAAACGGTCAAAGGGGTCGTTTTCATAGACATTAGGGTCAAAGGGCTGGTTCCACATGGGATTGGCAACGACAATGTCGAATCTCTTCAGGCTGGAGTCAGAGTCCCTGAATTTTGGGTTTGTCATGGAATTACCCCGAACGATCTCCCCTTCCATGTCGTGGATGACCATGTTCATCCGGGCGATGGCGTAGCTGGAACCGGTGAGCTCCTGGCCGTAGAGCTTCAATGGCCGCTGCACCTTGACTTCCCGTTCCTGCAAGGCGAGTTCACATTTGATCAAGAGGCCTGCTGAGCCGCAGGCAAAATCATACACCTCCTCACCCTGCCGGGGCCGCATGATGTATGCCATCAACCATCCCACCTCTGTGGGGGTGAAGAATTCGCCTGCGCTCTGTCCCTGCCCCTCGGCAAACTTGCGCAGGAGATATTCATAGGCACGGCCAAGAAAGTCCGGCTCCACATCGTAGAGTCCCAAACGATAGCGCGGGTCAGATAATGCCTCGATGACCCCAGAGAGCGCGGCGTCGCTTATCTCTCTCTCGCCGCTTCTGGTTTCATTGTAATCCACGATGTCGATGACCCCGCTCAATGATGGATTTGCCTTTACAATGCTGCGGACGGTCATGGTGAGCTGTTCGCCCAATGTCTTTGGCCTGCGGTCTTCTGGCCAGTCAAACCTTTCCCTGCCGCTTACAACCGGCCAGCGTGCCTCAGGGGGGATATAGAACCGCACGAGTTGATGGTCTGCTTCAATGACCTCTAATGCTGTCTCCTTATCGCCATAGGTTTCTGATAAGCGTTCTACTTCATCTTCAAAGACATCGGAGAGGCGTTTGATGAAGACGAGGGGCAGGATGTAGTCCTTAAATTTTGGGGCATCCTTTTCTCCACGGATGGAACAGGCCGCACTCCAGAGCATCTGCTCCATGGATTTTGTGCTGAGGATATCCTCTTTGGATAGCCTTCGACGCCACCTCTTGTGATTGATGCCGGTTCCTTCTGGATTCTCAATCTCCTCTTCCTCGATGCCTGTCTCCTCCATTAATCTTAGGATAGCCTCCCTTGCCTTCCCCCGGGGGATAATCCTCTCATTCTCCCAGCGATTTATCGTGGCAAAGGAGACACCGAGCCTTGCCGCCAGCTCCTCCTGGCTGAGGTTAAGCCTTCCCCTCAGCTCTTTCACAACCCTGCCTATATCCTTGTCCTCTAACATATATATTATCAATAGTTTTTCCCTCTCCCCTTGTGGGAGAGGGTTACTTTTATGTTCTCCCACAAGAGGGGAGGGTTACTTTTATACTTCAAGCCCTATAACACAGCCTTGGAAGAAAACTATCTCAGCCAACAAAGGAGAGGGTTTTTATAATTTCCATATGTTTTAAGACACATTTTCATGAAAGCTTTGACAATACCCGCCAGCATACCATCATCCAGTTATTTGTCATTATGCTCTAGCATTATAACATTTAAGTCAACAGATTTTTTTGTTTAAATGGAAATAGAGGATTTTCATGAGCCTATTTAATCCCATTGAACCAGGCTCTATTATTGTCTGGATTGTATCTTAAGGCCTGGTATTCACCTATATTATTCTCCAAACTCTTCTGCATATCTTAGCCTTGCTGCCTTTATAATCCTTGAGGATGCCAGCTTTGATATAACTGTGATATCCTCCAGGGGTAGATATGAGCTGATGGATGTATCAAAGAGGACCCTGACAGAGGGTGGAAACTCCTCGTCAGCCTCCCATAATATAAAGGTAATAGGGACCCTTGGTAGGGGCAAGATGGTAAAGGATGCATCACCGTAATCCTCTATCCTTCCATTGAGCATCTCCCCTGCCTCTCTAAAGGCATCCCTGTTTGTCCCAAAGGCAACTGCCAATGGCTTTATTACCCTTTTTTCAAATACAGGTTTATAGTGCCTGCATCCAGGTATGTCCTCGTAGGGTATCAGCTCATTGCTGTTTGGTCTCCCGGAGGCAAAATTTATATAGTGGAGGATGATAATCTTAGAGACAAGCGTTACATTTGAACCGCTTAAACCCTTGAAAGAGAAATCAGGGGTTGTAAGGAGTATTACCTCATTAAAATAGGGTATCTCTATGCTATATCCTTTGGCTGTTTTCGTATAGTTTAGCCCTGCCTTAACAAGCTGTCCCTCCTGATCTGTGGTAAGGAGTCTTTTACAGGCATCCTCAAATACCTGCTTATAGACCTTTTGTTTCTTTAGCTCCATAATATTTTAACCTGTCTGTCCGAGGATATCCCTTATCTCAGATACCTTTTTATGGTAATCACTGCTGTGAAAGAATTCTGTGCCCATGACCACTATATCCGCACCTGCCTCTGCTACCTTTTTTATATTCGATGCCTTTATGCCACCATCCACCTCAAGGTCTATCATCCTGCCTGTATTGTCTATCATCTCCCTTGCATCCCTTATTTTTTTATCCATGTATTGGATATACGATTGGCCACCAAAGCCAGGGTTAACAGTCATAATGAGGAGTAGATCCACGTTATCTATGATATGTTCCAGGGAACACAGGGGTGTTGATGGGTTGAGTGTTACCCCTGCCTTAATCCCGGCTGCCCTTATGACATCTGTAGTCCTGAAGATGTGGGTATCTACCTCTATGTGGACTGTTATAATATCCGCACCTGCCTTGATAAAATCATTAACAAACATTGATGGATTACTTATCATGAGATGGCAGTCAAGGGGTTTTGTTGTAATCTTTTTGATTGCCTCCACAAACATGGGGCCTATGGTTATATTAGGGACAAAGTGTCCATCCATGACATCTATATGGAAGATATCCGCACCTGCCTCTTCGGCTGCCCTTATCTCCCCCTCCAGTTTAAGAAAATTACATGACAGTATTGAAGGCGCTATCTTAATCTTATTCATCTATCTCTCCTGCCCCTGTTTTTATTTTTAGCTCAAGACCCTCATCAGCATCAAAGACCTGTCCAGTGCCCACAGATGCTGTTATTTTATCCTTTTTTGCTATATTAATATCATTTGTATACACAATCTTATATTTTATATTTTTTCTGTCCAGTTCGCTTGTTATCTCATTCAGTTCAAGCGAGGTTACATCAGGCATCACTACATATCTTTTAGGTTTTGCCCCTACAAATATGACAATGCCTTTCCCCTCAAGCAGTCCCTCTCCCCCCTTTGGTATCTGGGCAATTACCTTCCCCTCATTATCCATGTTGGGGACATATATGATCCTCTCGATAGGGATATTTTTTTCCTTGAGCACTTCATAGGCAGTATTCACAACCTGACCTACCAGGGAAGGGACTATGAAGAGCTCAGGACCGTCAGAGACAATCACCATTACTGTCCTGCCTTTTTTTGTTTGTATATTAGCCTCTGGTTTCTGGACAGTTATGTGATTATAGGGGACATCATTTCTTTTTTCATATCTAACTATGTGAAAATTTAGACCCTTTGACTCTACCAGTGTCTTTGCCTCACGAACCTCTTTCCCTATTACATCAGGGCACAAGACCGTCCTCTGTGATTTAAGTATGACCTTCATGGTTAGATATGTGGAAAAGATGAATATGAGAAGGGCTATAAATATATATATGGGGATCCGGATAAACCTCATATTTTTCTGAGCCTTGCTATGAAAAAACCATCTAACCCTGTTTTATGGGGCAGAGACAAAAAATATTCAATATTATTAAACAAAACAGGCAGGGGATTTTCAACTATAAACTTATTTTCTTTGCTGAATTCATAGAGGACACCTGTTGTCTCCTCAGGCTCAAAGGAGCATACACTGTAGATAAGGCAGCCATTATCCTTTAGACAACCCCAGAGTGAGCTAAGCATGGCAAGCTGTTTTCTGCTGGCTTCCTTTATATCCTTTTCCGTTAATCTCCATTTTATCTCAGGGTGTTTTCTTATAATGCCAATAGACGAGCATGGGGCATCAAGGAGTATCTTATCAAATGTCTTTTCTCTGAATGGATTCTGAAGGACATCGCCGTTTATTACATACTGCCTCTTGCCCATTAATTTTAGTTTTTTTAGGTCCATATCCATGGAGAAAAGCCTTATATTTTCTGAAAGCTCCTGAAGATGCCCGGTTTTTGTCCCCATACCGCAGCATGCATCTAATATCAAGTCTCCATCCTCAGGCTTAACTGCTATGCCTACAAGCTGTGAAGACTCGTCCTGGACATACATGAGGCCCTGCTGAAACAGGGTATCCCTTAATATAGGGGCAAGCCTGTCCACCTTTATAGCGCTGTCCAGATACCTGCCTTTTTGGGTTTTTATCCCCCTTTTTTCAAGATAATCCCCTGCATCCTCGATATTCATCCCTGTCTTGTCTATCCTCAATGTAAAATCAGGCACCCTATTTAAGATAGAGCATAACCCCTCTGTTTCATTCTCCCCAAATCTTTCAACCCATCTCCTGATGAGCCATTCAGGAAAGGAATGTATGATGGCAAGCCTCTGGATGTTAGATTTTATAGTCCTTAGGACCCTCAGGCCATAAGGACCATGGGCATCCAGTCCTCTCTTTTCATTATCTTCTATAAACTCCCTTATGTATCTTCTTAGTATGGCGTTTACAAAACCTGCTGTATACCTTCCCCCTGTCCTTTTGGCATATTCCACCGCCTCGTTAACTACATGATAGGATGCTTTTTTCATAAAGGTTATCTGATAGAGGGTAATCCATAAAAGATATCGGATATCTCTTTTTATTGTCTTGTTTGTGTACTGGGATAGAACCCAGTCGAGATATGCCCTCCATCTTATTGTGCCTGAGGTTATCTCGTATATGATGCCGCGATAGCGATGGTCTATTGTGCTGCCTGTAAAATATCTGTTGATTACCTGATCTAAATGGCTGCCTTTTTCTACCTCATCGATTATGCCTATTGAAAGGGTCCTCAGGGTTTTTCCATGATTATCTTCTATATGCCATATCCTCCAGTCGTCTGATCCTCTCCTCTACAGGGGGATGGGTGCTGAATAGGGCAAGGACGCCCTTTGCGCTAAAGGGGTTCATTATAAACATAGGTGCTGTGGATGGATTGGCATCCTCCATGGGTCTACGGGTAATGCCTGCATGGAGTTTTTTAAGGGCATTGGAGAGATATAAGGGGTTGCCTGAAAGCCTTGCCCCTCCCTCATCGGCAAGATATTCCCTTGACCTTGAGATGGCAAGCTGGATTAACATTGCGGCAAAGGCTGCGAATATGGAGAAGATTATGATAGTGAAGATATTGCCGCCATCATCGTCATCACCGCCTCTACCTCCACCAAATATGGCAGCAAACCTCGCCCAGTTGGCAATCATTGTGATTGCCCCTGCAAGGGTCGCTGCTATAGTCTGGATGAGGATATCCCTGTGTTTTATATGGGATATCTCATGGGCAAGCACACCCTCTAATTCTTCAATGCTCAATATACGTAATATCCCTGTGGTCACTGCAACTACACCGTTTTCAGGATTTCTTCCTGTGGCAAATGCATTGGGGCTGTCGTTCTCAATGATATACAGCTTTGGCATGGGTATGGATGCCTTCTGACTCAGATTATAGATAATCCTGTATAACTCCGGTGCCTCCTGCTGGGATACAGGCTGTGCCCCATACATCCTCAGCACTATCTTGTCACTGAACCAGTAACTTATAAAATTCATAAGAAAGGCAATAAAAAAGGCAATATAGGCTCCTGTTCTCCCACCCACCATGCCACCTATGGCAACAAAGATGATCGTGAGAACCGCCATTAAAAAAAAGGTCTTGATGTGATTCATGTGCACCCCCAATAATTCCTATGTATTAAAAAATATATACCCTTTTGTTCTTTGTCAAGGCAAAGGTAAGTCACCCACAGAATATGAGTCTAAGAAGGGTTGTCTATCTTGGAAGGATTTAGATCGCTAACCTTTTTTCCGTCAAAAGATATTCCCTCGCCATGCGCCAGAAGATGCCCCTTATTCCCCCATGCCAATAACTGAAAATTACCTTGAAGATGTCTCAATAAAAATATTATAATCTGACGCAACCCCCTCCGTAAAGGAAAGATTACAATAAAGTATTTGGTTTTCCAGTGCTAGAAACACAGAAAGGCTTAAGTTGTTTCAGGTGTTATAATTGTTTAATGTTTAACAATTAACAATTAAGATTTAGCAAGCTAAGGCAATGAAGGCAATAGATGAGATAAAAAATAGACTCACTGAATTTTATGGGGTCATTAAAAAGATATTAGAGGGCTATCATGTTTTTTGATATTAACAATGATTTAAAGGACATAGAAAAGGCGGTAGGTGAATTCTGTGCAAAGGAGTTTGACCTGGAGAATCTCCAGCAGCTTGAGGATGAGCACAGATTCCCAAAGGGTCTCTACGAAAAAATAGGGGAGCTTGGTATTATCGGTACTGGTTTTCCTGAGGATATAGGCGGTGCAGGATACGGCGCCATGGGACATGTTATTGCTGTAAAAGAGATGTGCAGGAGCCTCCCTGGCATGGGCATGGCACTGAGCCTCGGTTACATACCTGCCTTTGTCGTAGATGTCTATGGCTCTAAAGAGCAGAGGGAGAGATACATAAGACCCATGGTAGAGGGCAGGTATATCTCTGCCATAAGTGTAACAGAGCCGGATAGCGGAAGCGATATAGGCAGCATAAAGACAAGGATAGAGGAAAAGGGGGATTATTTTATCCTTAATGGCACAAAGCTCTTTACAACAAATGCGGGGTATGCGGATTTCTATACGCTCCTGGCAAGGGATGAAAACAACCTCACGGCAGTTATAATAGATAGGGAGCTCATAGGGAAGAACAGACCTGGTTCCTTTGAGATAACTGATCTTGGGAGGAAGATGGGCATCAATACCACCACATCCGGGGAGCTTGTCTTCAGCGATTTCTCCATACCAAAGGAAAATATATTAGGCAAAAGGGGTAAGGGTATGCGGATGGTCCTCGATGGATTTGAATTGGGCAGGATTGTCATTGCCGCCCAGGCATTCGGCGCTATGCTGTATGGCTATGAAAAGGCAGTGAACCACGCAAAAAAGAGAAAACAATTTGCAAGACCTATAATAAAATTTCAATCCATAGAACATGACCTTGTGGATATGTATGTGGATATAGAGAAATGCAGGAACATACTCTACAGGGCAGCCTGGCTTTATGATAGGGGTGACCCTGAATCAAAAAGATATTCCTCTCTTGTAAAGCTCACCATCCCTGAGACCGCCATCAATGTCCTTAACAGGTGTATTGATATATTTGGCGGTTATGGTTATATGCGTGAGCAGGGGCTTGAAGGGGCACTCAGGGATGTGAGGATAACATCCATATACGAGGGGACAAGCAAGATCCAGAGAAATACCATCTCAAGGCTTTTGTATTGACACGGGCTTGCCAGCTAACAAGCCAGCCAGCTTTTAGCCTACCTACCACCCTGCCTGTTCAAGGTTTCAAGCCATGTTTTTAGCTGACACAGGCAAAGGGTTTATGTTAGATTAAAGCAAAAAAAGCAGTATATTCCCAGGAGGCAACATCTATGCACCAATCTGTTGTAACCGTTCCCATTGAAGAGGAGATGAAGAGGTCATACCTTGATTATGCCATGAGCACTATCATAGGTAGGGCATTACCTGATATAAGGGATGGGCTTAAGCCTGTCCATAGAAGGATACTTTATGCCATGTATGACCTTGGGAATACCCATGATAAGCCATATAAGAAATCCGCAAGGATAGTAGGCGATGTAATAGGTAAGTTTCATCCCCACGGCGACCAGGCTGTTTACGATGCCATAACAAGGATGGTTCAGGATTTCTCTCTCCGCTATCCCCTCATAGATGGACAGGGTAATTTTGGCTCCATTGATGGTGACGCACCGGCAGCCATGAGATATACAGAGGTTAGGCTATCGAGGATAGCAGAGGAGATGCTGAAGGATATAGAGAAGGATACAGTAATATTTAGGCCTAATTATGACGAATCACTTTTAGAGCCTGTAGTATTACCATCCAAGATCCCAAACCTTCTTATCAACGGTTCATCAGGCATTGCAGTTGGGATGGCAACCAATATACCACCCCATAACCTCAATGAGGTAGTTGATGCCATAGTGGCAGCCATAGATAATCCAGATATTACCATCGATGCATTGACAGAGATTATTCCAGGCCCTGATTTTCCCACCAAGGCTATAATCTATGGCAGACAGGGCATAAAAGAGGCATATGAGACAGGCAAGGGGCATATTATACTTAGGGCAAGGGCTGTTATAGAGAAGGGGAAAAGGGATGGAAGGGAGCGGATAGTAATAACAGAGATACCATATCAGATAAACAAGGCACGGCTCATAGAGGGGATTGTGGAACTGGTAAACGCAAAGAAGATTGAGGGTATCTCCAATATGAAGGATGAGTCAAGCAGGGAGGGTATGAGGATTGTTATAGAGCTCAAAAAGGGTGAAATGGCTACACCGATCCTCAACAAGCTCTATAAGCACACCCAGCTTCAGACTACCTTTGGGATTATCTTTCTCACCATTGTTGATAATCAGCCAAGGGTTCTTAATATCAAGGACATAATCAATGAGTTTATAAAATTCAGAAAGGAGATTGTAACAAAACGTTCTATCTTTGAGTTGAATAAGGCATTAGAGAGACTCCATATCCTCGAGGGTCTCAAGATTGCCCTTGACCATATTGACGAGGTCATCGCCATCATAAAGGCATCAAAGAATACACCTGAGGCAAGGGCAGCCCTCGTAGAGAGATTCAGCCTTTCTGAGAAGCAGGCAACAAGCATCCTTGAGATGAGACTCCAGAGGCTCACCTCCTTAGAGCAGACAAAGATTATAGAGGATCTACAATCTACAAGAGAGGAGACAAAAAGGCTACAGAATATCCTTGACGATGAGAGGGTGCTCCTGAAGATCGTGAAGGACGAGCTTATTGATATAAAGAACAGATACGGTAATGAAAGACTCACAGAGATTGTGGATGAACTGCCAGAGATAACCATAGAGGATATGATCAAGGAAGAAGAGGTGGTAGTCACAATCACAAGCAAAGGTTACATAAAAAGGACATCCCTTGATCAGTATAAACACCAGCTCAGAGGCGGTAAGGGAAAGATAGGCATCGTTGTAAGGGATGAGGATGTGGTAGACCACCTCTATATTGCATCCACCCACTCGTATATAATATTTTTTACAAATAATGGTAGGGCTTATATACTTAAGGTATACGCCATACCTGATGCACCCCTTACATCAAAGGGTAAACCTGTTCTAAACCTGATCAGCATAGGAAAGAACGAAAAGATAACAGCTGTTGCCCATGCCAATGAGTTTGTGGATGACCGGTATCTATTCCTTATCACGAAAAAAGGGAAGGTCAAAAAGATAAGCCTCAGCGAATTGAGAAATCTCAGATCAACAGGTATAAAGGTCATAGACCTCCCTGAGGGGGATAGCCTGGTAGGTGTCCTTGAGACAGATGGGGAAAATGAGGTGATGCTGGGGACAAAGAAGGGTATGGCCATTAGATTCCATGAGAAACAGATAAGGCAGATGGGAAGACAGGCATATGGTGTAAAGGGTATTACCCTTGAGGATGATGATGAGGTTGTCTCAGCAGAGATAGTTCACGATGACTCAGTGATATTTACTGTTACGGACAAGGGGTATGGAAAATGCTCCCCCTGTTCAGAATACAGGGAGCAGCTAAGGGGTGGTAAGGGTATAATAAATACCCGTTGCACAAAGAAAAACGGTGAGGTTGTATACATAAAGAAGATAGATAGCAAGGATGAGGTCATACTTGTAACAGATACCGGTAGGACTATCAGATTTCATGCCCAGAACCTTCCTGTCCAGAAAAGGGGCGGTATAGGCGTAAAACTTATGGACCTCAAGGATGGTGAAAAGATAAGCAGTGTTGCTATCGCAGAACAGGATTAATAAGGGGGGATAGTATCCTTTTTTTATGATGGAGTCAGATAGAGGGGAAAAAGGAATAGGTGTTATAGGGGCTGGTGCATGGGGCACGGCATTCTCCATGCACCTTGCAAGAAAGGGCAATAGGATACTGCTCTGGGTGTATGAGGAGGAACTTTTAGGAATCCTAAAAAATTTTAGAGAAAACAGACTGTATCTCCCTGGTTTTATCCTCCCCGAAGGTATTGATTTTACAAATGATTTAGGAAAGGTGGCAGGCTTTTCTGATAATGTTATTATAGCGACCCCCTCATTTGCCGTAAGAACAATTGTGGAGAAGATATCTACATTATTAAAGAATAAAAGGATAGTTGTGCTTACAAAGGGTATAGAGACAGACACATTAAGATTTATGAGCCAGGTAGCCGCATCTGTGATTGGCAGCGAAGGGCTTATATCCGTGCTTTCAGGTCCATCCTTTGCAAAGGAGGTGGCAGAGGGACGGTTTACATCTGTTACTGTTGCATCGAGAGACAGGGGTCTCTCCAGATATCTCCAGGGGCTTATCCATAGTGATAACTTTAGGGTCTATACAAGCGATGATGTTATAGGTGTTGAGCTCGGTGGGGCTATGAAGAATGTCATGGCAATAGGGGCAGGTATAATTGAGGGCCTTGACCTTGGGACAAACACAAAGGCTGCTTTTGTAACCCGTGCCCTTGCAGAGATAAAGAGGCTTGGAAGGGCATTAGGGGCAAAGGATACCACGTTTTTGGGGCTTTCAGGTGTGGGTGACCTGATCCTCACATCCTATGGTTCCTTAAGCAGAAATAGGGCATTCGGGGTGGAGCTTGCCAGGGGGCATAGACCTGGCGAGATTATAGGCTCTCAGAGTGCTGTTGTGGAGGGTTATTTTACTATAAAGGCAGCATATCTCATGTCGCAGAGGATGAATGTAGCCATGCCTCTCACAGAGGAGTTATACAGGATTGTATATGAGGATAAAAACATACTGGAATCCATAAGGGATATAAAAAACAGGGGGCTAAAAGAGGAGGATGAATAGATTTTATGGTGTTACTGATTAAGACATGATGGGAATTAAAAAATGGGATTGTATGGAACTGAGGATATGTTATGCAAGTGGAGATTTACATCTTGAAATATAATAATTCTATTTTGATTTGAAAGGATTTGTGTTAATTTACATCTATGTTTGGTATAGGTCTTCCTGAACTTATTGTTATACTCGTAGTTGCACTCCTTGTGGTGGGTCCCTCTAAGCTCCCTGAGCTCGCAAAGTCTATTGGAAAGGCATTTGGTGAGTTCAGGAGGATGGCAGATGAGGTTAAGGAGACCATAGAAGAGGAGGTAACAAAGGAACAGGCACCCGAAGACACCGAAGACAATAGTCATGAGGCAACACAGGATACAATAGGTGATGAAAAAACCAACCCCCCTAAAAAAGATACCCCTGAGTTATAACAGATAGTCCATGGCAAAAAAGATAAAATCAGAAGAAAAACAGCCACTTATATCACATCTGAAGGAATTGAGAGACAGACTCGTTGTATGCATTATAGCTGTGGGCATCACCTTTATTGCTGCCTATTGTTTCAAGGAAAAAATCTTTTATTTTCTCATGGAGCCCTTTATAAAGGTTATGCCTGATAAAAGCTCATTTATCTTTACCTATGTCACAGAGGCATTTATTACATACTTTAAGATCTCTCTGGTAACAGCGATATTCGCTGCATCGCCTGTCATACTATATGAGATATGGATGTTTATATCACCTGGTTTGTATGAAAAAGAAAAAAAATATGTGTTTCCCTTTATATTTTATGGCAGCATCTGTTTTATATGCGGCGCCCTCTTCTGCTATTTTGTAGTAATGCCATTTATCTATAGTTTTTTTGTGGGCTATGCAGCCGAGTTTATTATCCCCATGCCTGACCTTAAGGGCTATATGAACCTTACCCTCAAGCTCCTTATCACCTTTGGTCTGATATTTGAGATGCCTTTAATGGCATTCTATCTTGGAAGGGCAGGCATTGTAAACTACAAGACACTCTCAAGTAAGAGACGATATGCTATCTTAGGTATATTTATCTTAAGCGCCATTATTACACCCCCTGAAATTACAAGTCAGATTATTATGGCAATACCCCTGTGGGGGCTTTTTGAATTAAGTATCCTGATTATAAGGTTATCCGGAAAGAAGGTGAGAGATAGTGGACAGGTTTAATGTGGTAATACTTGCAGCAGGCAAGGGCGAGCGCATGATGTCAAAAAAACCAAAGGTTTTACACGAGATTATGGGTAAGCCAATGATTGGTTATGTAATTGAGAGGGCAAAGGAGCTCAAACCTGAAAATATATCAGTGGTAGTGGGTTTTGGCAGGGAGAAGGTCATACCCTTGTTGAGTAATTACAATGTTGATTTTTCTATCCAGGGTGAGCAAAAAGGCACAGCCCATGCTGTCTTGTGTGCTGAAAACGCCCTTAAGGGAGGCGATCTCCTTGTTCTTTACGGTGACGTTCCCCTCATGGATACCTCTACCTTGATGGATTTTATTGATTTTTATAGGGAAAAGAGGACTATCACCTTTATGACCACATCTGTAAACGACCCTTCAGGCTATGGAAGGGTCATCATGGAGGGTGAGGATATAAAGGCAATTATTGAGGATGCTGATGCAACATCTGAACAGAAAAAGATTAATGAGATAAATACAGGCATCTGTATAATCCCTGAGGGGCACTTAAGGCTACTGAGAGAGATAAAGGATGATAACAGAAAGGGTGAATACTATCTCACGGACATATGTAGGGTGGCGGAAGAGAATAAGATAAAGGTCAGGGGGTTTCATTATCCTGTATCCTCCCATGTCCTGGGTATAAATAGCAGGAAAGAGCTATTGGAGGCGAATGTTATAATGAGGGATAGGATAAACCAGCTTCACCTCAGAAATGGTGTGACCTTTATAGACAAAAATGTTTATATAGACAGCGATGTGGTGATTGGCATGGATACTGTCTTATACCCAGATACATATATAATGGGTAGAACCATGATAGGTAGTGATGTAATTGTGGGCCCCAATACAGTAATAAAGAATTCCATAATCCATAGCCATGTTATTTTAAAGGGGTTTGCATCCATAGAGGGTGTGGAGGTGGAAGAGGGTAATGTGGTAGAGGCATTTGAAAAAAGAGTAAAGGCATAGAGACTGGTTTATTTAGATTTGATTAGGTTTTTAATGGGTATTAAAGGACATGAACAGAGCTATAAAATTGACTCTGCTTTGGTAAGCAGAAAGGAGCAGTGGCAGTGTGTGGTATAGTTGGTTATATGGGAAAGAACGAGGCATTTAATATACTTATTGATGCCTTAAAGAGGCTTGAATATAGAGGATATGACTCTGCTGGTATAGCCATATGGCACGATAAATCCATTGAGATAATAAGGAGAAAAGGCAAGGTTGATGACTTAAGAAGGGCTGCATCAGGTAGACAGACCAGGGGGACAATGGGGCTGGCACATACAAGGTGGGCTACCCATGGCATTCCATCAGAAAGAAATGCCCATCCCCATAGGGCAGGGGATATTGTGGTTGTCCATAATGGCATAATAGAGAATTATCTGGAGATTAAAGAGAGATTAAAAAAAAGGGGACACAGGTTCACCTCTGATACAGATACAGAGGTAATACCCCATCTTATAAATAGTTATATTGAAGAGGGCAGGGAGTTTGTGGATGCAGTGAGGCTCGCCTTAGGGGAGCTTGAGGGTTCTTATGCCCTGGGTATAATGAGGCAACAAGAAAGGATAATGATTGCTGCAAAAAAAGAGAGCCCCTTGATTGTAGGTATAATCAATGGCGAATCTGTGTTTGCCAGTGATACCCCAGCTATCATTGATATGACAAACAGGTTTATTTTTCTTGAGGACAACGATATTGTAGTCTTCAGGGAAGGGGGTTTTAATATTATAGACATCAATGGCAATAGGGTAGAACGCCCCCCTCATAATGTAAACTGGACAGGTGCCATGGCACAGAAGGGTGGATACAAACACTTTATGCTAAAAGAGATATTCGAGCAGCCCAGGGCTATAACCGATACCCTTATAGGCAGGGTGAGGGAAGAGAAGGCACAGATAGACCTCGATGAATTAAAACTGCCAAATCTTCAAGATGTTAGAAAGATATGGATGGTGGCATGTGGCACATCCTATCATGCATGTCTCATAGGCAAGTATATATTTGAATCGTGTCTGAGGATGCCTGTAGAGACGGATATTGCATCTGAATTCAGATACAGGAGGCCTATAATAGATAACAAGGATATAGTTATCCTCATATCCCAGTCAGGCGAAACTGCAGATACCATAGCAGCAATGAAAGAGGGTAAAAATAATGGTGCATATACCCTTTCTGTCTGTAACGTCCTTGGCAGCACGCTGGCAAGGGAGTCCGATGGGGTAATCTTCACCCATGCAGGTCCAGAGATTGGTGTTGCATCCACCAAGGCATTTACAACCCAGATATCAGTGCTTTATATGCTTATGCTCTATATGGGAAGGCTGCTTGGTGTCATGGATAAGGAGACTACAAGGGTGATGATAGCTGAATTAAAGAGAATACCCCACAAGATGCAGTCGATACTGAATGAGGCAGCCCAGATAGAAGAGATGGCAAGGAGATTCATGACATATAAAAATTTTCTTTACATAGGCAGGGGCATAAATTATCCATCTATAATGGAAGGGGCATTGAAGTTAAAGGAGATATCATACATCCATGCTGAGGCATATGCTGCAGGGGAGATGAAACATGGGCCCATTGCCCTTATAGATGAGAACTTCCCTGTTGCTGTCCTATCACCCCATGACAGGACATACCAGAAGACATGCAGCAATATAGAAGAGGTCCTTGCAAGAAGGGGTAAGGTGATATTATTTACTGATACCCCAGCACATGACATGGCAGACAGGGCTGATAGTGTTTTTACCATGCCAGACACCATATATGAACTCCAGCCCCTTTTATCAGCAATCCCATTACAGCTTTTGGCATATAATATAGCGAATCTTCTTGGCACAGATGTGGATCAGCCCCGTAATCTTGCCAAGAGCGTTACAGTGGAATAGCCGAAGGGTTTTTGCATATTCTTTTTTAAAAGGTTTTTTTATGCTATACTGATCAGACAATAGGGAGGAATGATTTAAACACTTGGACGCAAAGACCGAAGAAGAGTTTTTAAAACTTGCCTTTGATGATATAAACACTGCCCGTAATCTCTTTGGACCCCGTGACGAGAATATAAAATATCTGAGAAAATATTTTAATGTGAGGACAAGCGTTAGGGGCAACCATCTCACCATAGTAGGGACAAAAAGTGAGATAGAGAATACAAGCAGGGTTATAGATGAGTTAAGGACAATCATTAAAAAAGGTTTTGTTGTTAATTCATCAGACATAGATAGTGCGGTAAGGCATGTTTCCCATGGTCACAGTATACCGGAGGACATCCAGAAAGACCATATCTATATCTTTCCATCTAAAAAGACAATAAAACCAAAGTCAAAAAATCAGAAAGATTATATAGAGGCAATAAAAAGATATGATATGGTTATAGGTATAGGGCCTGCAGGGACAGGCAAGACATATCTTGCCATGGCAATGGCGCTCTCTTCATATTTCAGAAAAGAGGTATCAAGGATTATACTTACAAGACCTGCCATAGAGGCAGGGGAAAAGCTGGGGTATCTCCCTGGCACCATGTATGAGAAGGTAAACCCATATCTCAGGCCTTTATATGATGCCCTCTATGATATGGTGGATATGGAGAGGGCAACAAGGCTGATAGAGAGGGGTGTTATAGAGATAGCACCACTTGCCTTTATGAGGGGGAGAACACTGAATGATGCCTTTATAATACTCGATGAGGCACAGAATACAGGCTCTGAACAGATGAAGATGTTTCTTACAAGACTCGGTTTTTCCTCTAAAACGATAATAACAGGGGATATAACGCAGATAGACCTTACAGATAAAAAGTCAAGCGGACTCGTGGAGATACAGGGTATACTCAAGGGTATAAAGGGGATAAAATTTGTATACTTCACAAAAAAGGATGTAGTAAGACACCCCCTTGTTCAGAAGATAATAAGGGCATATGAGATGAAGAAGACTTTGTCAGAGGTGACAGGCAATCATGCTGAACGGAAATGATAAACCTCCATCGTATTACAGTATAAGGACCTTAGCCATATTTTTTATCCTTTCCCTGGTTCTTACAATAATTGTGACATACAGGCTACAGGGTGGTATACCGGATTATAGGCCTGGCGATATAGCAAGGAGTAACATAAAATCACCCTATGAGACCCCTGTGCCGTCCCTTGGTATAACAATAAAAAAAGGTGAGATTGTTATAAGGGAAGGGGAGAGGGTTAGGGAGGAACATATCTCCAAGCTTTCTGCTATAAAGGAGATGGGTTCCAGGGATGCCTTTGGTGTGAAGCGATTTGTGTCCCTATTTCTTTTTATTTTTTCCATTAGCTTAATTTTATACGAGTTTGCTGAAAGAAATATTAAAAAATTCAGTCTCTCTGATAAGGATATGATCTTTTGTTCTTCCCTTATGCTGTTGACAGTCCTGATAATGAAGACCATACTGCTGATTTTAAGCCATATAGGGCAGGGAAACAACGTGAGCCTTATGTATTTAGCCCCTGTGTTCATGTTTGGGATAATAGTAAGGATTGTCCTTTTTTCAGAGGCTGCCATTATATTTTCTCTTTTAATCGCCATTGTTATAGGCATAATGTTTGACATGAGTATGTCTGCCTTTATATTTGTCCTTGCAGGGAATATCCTTGCATCTTATTTTTCAGGAAAATGCGAGGACAGGAATACCATAATCAAGGCAGGCATATTTACAGCATTTATTGTTAGTTTTTTGGTAGTGGTCTTTGATGTAATGACAGGCAACTCCTTGACAGATATACCCCTTAAGGTCTTGTTAATACTCATAAATGGTATAGCAAGCAGCTTTATCGCACTGGGATTACTCCCCGTGATTGAGTATGTATTTGATTACACAACAGATATAAAGCTTCTTGAGCTTGCCAATCTTGATAACCCACTCCTCAGAGAGATGATGGTGAATGCGCCCGGGACCTATCATCATAGTATAATAGTAGGAAATCTCTCCAAGGCTGCAGCAGAGAGTATAGGTGCACATCCCCTTCTGACAAGGGTGGCATCTTACTATCATGATATAGGGAAGCTCAAGATGCCCCACTATTTTATAGAAAACAGAAAGGGTTTTGAGGATGCCCACAAGAACCTCACGCCCAGCATGAGCTCCCTTATTATACTTTCCCATGTAAAGGAGGGTGCGGAGCTTGCAGATAAATACAGACTTGGCAAGAAGATAAAGGATATAATACAGGAACATCATGGAACCTCACTGGTGACTTATTTCTTTAACAGGGCAAAAGAAAATGAAGACCCTGATCTATACACTATAGACGAGAAGGATTTCAGATATGGGGGTCCAAAACCACAGACAAAAGAGGCCGGCATTGTAATGCTTGCTGATGTTGTTGAGGCATCTTCAAGGATACTTAGTGAACCTACACCCAAAAGGATAGAGAAACATGTCCAGGATACCGTGGAGAGGGTATTCCTTGATGGACAGCTCGATGAATGTGAATTGACCCTAAAAGATCTTCATGCAATTCAGAAGAGCTTCGTCAATATTTTATTAGGGATCTTTCATCATAGAATAGAATACCCTGAAAGGACAGACCATAATGGTGTTGATAAGAGACACTCAAAGACTTTTGAAGATAGACAAAAGACAGATAAAAAGCCTGATAGAGGTATTACTGACATACTCAGGGCTGCAGGGTAGGCATGTAAGTCTTCTTTTCACTGATAATAAAAAAATAAGGGAGTTAAACAGGCAGTTTTTTGGAAGGGATCTGCCTACAAATGTCATATCCTTTTCATATATGACTGCCGAGGATATGGGGGTTGCCAAGAATATAGGGGTTTCTATAGATGAAGAGGTAATTGGTGATATTATTATATCCCTGGAGAAAGCCGTGGAAGAGGCAGAGGAGGTTGGATGTGATTTACATGAGAGGCTTATGGCACTCATAATCCATGGGCTTCTCCACATAAAGGGTTTTGAGCATGAAAGAGGAGGCAATGAGGCAAGAAGGATGAGGTATCAAGAAAAAAAACTTCTAAGATATATCATGGGGCACGAAAGATACAGGAGATTAATCCTAAAGGATAGCCTTAAACATGGGCATTAAGACAGTGGCTAAGCAGCAATACAAAAGGCCATACCTTAAAACTATAAAGATACTTACCCCTGAGTTTAATATAATGCTGCCTATTATCTCTGGTATCCTCACTGTATTGATACAGCCGCCCCTATCACTGTTCCCCCTTGCCTTTATTACATTGGTGCCCCTTCTGGCGTCTCTGAAACAAAACAGATTATATCAGAACTTTCTCGCTGGATTGCTTGCCGGTATTGTGGGTTACCTGGGGACAGTATACTGGGTTGTAGTGGCTATGAATAGATATGGTGGACTTGACTTTATATCGAGCGTTCTGATCATGCTGCTTCTTGTCCTGTATATGTCTTTTTACACAGGCGTATTCTGTTATTCCATAACCTTTTTGGAGGAGAAATTTTACATACCCCTTTATCTCTCATCCCCTTTTGTCTGGGTTATACTTGAGTATATAAGGGGTTTTTTAATGACCGGTTTTCCATGGGCGCTCCTTGCCTACTCACAACATAATTTTTTGCCATTCATACAGGTTGTCTCTATCACAGGCATATATTTTATATCATTTATCGTTGTAGCTTTTAACTGCATCTTTTATTACATATGGACAAAGAAAAAAATACCTATCCTTTATATCCTTATAACAATAATTCTATTTCTATCATCTATTGTGTATGGATATATGAGGCTTAAGGGTGATAATAATAGTCTGTCCGGGGAGAGGGTTGCTGTAGCTGTGATACAGGGGAATATATCCCAGGACATGAAATGGGATGAGCATTATAAGGCAAAGACAGTAACCAAATATTATCAGATGACCCTTGATAATGGTAAGGGTTCAAGCCTTGTTATATGGCCCGAGACAGCAATACCCTTTGCAATCAATACTGCAAGGAATATAGAAAGGACCTTGAAATCTCTAACAGTATCCTTAGATGCAGACCTCCTGTTCGGGACAGTCCATATGGAAAATGGTGATATTTTTTATAATTCTGCATATCTTATAGACAAAGAAGGAAGGATATCAGGTATTTACAATAAGGTGCATCTTGTCCCATTCGGTGAGTATACGCCCCTTGTTGATTACATCCCTTTCCTATCAAAGATTACTGCTGTTGGTGGAGGTTTTGCAGCCGGAAGAACCCACATGCCCATACATTCTTCTTTCGGGGATATTGGTGTACTTATCTGCTATGAGGGTATTTTTCCTGGTATATCCCTTGATACTGTGAAAAAAGGCGCCCAGGTCCTTGTAAACCTAACCAATGATGCATGGTATGACAGGACATCTGCCCCCTATCAGCATCTCTCCTTTTATGTATTCAGGGCTATCGAGACAGAACGTTATGTCATAAGGGCGGCAAATACAGGGATAAGCGCAATTATTGACACAAGGGGGAGGATAAGGGCAGAAACAGGTATCTTTAAAGATGCAGTTCTAAAGGGTGATTTTTTATTATCCAATAGCAGGACCTTTTATGTGAGATATGGTGACTGGTTTATATGTGTGATGGTTGGGGGCCTCATTATGTTAGTAGGGATTTATTTTATATTTAGGAATCGTTATAAGAATGCGCAAAGACCTTGAGATTCGTTGGACTCACCGTTGTTATCAAGCCATTCTCGTGAGCATCATATCTGTCAGAGAAAGAAGGGCATCCTTATAACGTGATGATCCAAAAGCATCAAGGCATCTTTTTGCCTCGTCTATGTATTGCCTCGTCGTATTGTAAGTGTATTCAAAACTGCCATATTTCTCCATGATCCCCTTTATCTTTTCAAAGTCAGAGGGAGACATTGACCTTTCTGCCAGTTTTTCTTTAATCAGCTCTTTTTCAGCGGCATCAGCAGACCTGAGTGTATGGATTAAGGGCAGTGTAACCTTGCCCTCCTTTAGGTCTGTGCCTATCTGCTTGCCTAATTTATTATCATAGGAGGTATAATCAAGAAGGTCATCAACAAGCTGGAAGGCAACGCCAAGGTTTTTCCCATATTCCTTTAAAAGCTGTTTTTTCCTGGTATCTGCCCTGGCAAGTATGGCACCTATCTCGCATGCCGCAGAAAACAATATGGCTGTTTTTTTATAGACTATCTCAAAGTATTCATCCTCTGTTGTATCAGGGTCAGAGGTCTTAAGTAGCTCTAATATCTCCCCCTCAGAAAGGATAGTGGTTGCCCTTGATACGGCCTCAATAATCCTACTGTTGCCATCCTTTGACATTAGCTCAAAGGATTTTGAATATAGGAAGTCACCAACAAGAACACTTGCCTCATTACCCCAGAGGGTATTTACGGTGGAGGAACCCCTTCTGAGCTCTGCATTGTCAATCACATCATCATGGAGCAGGGTTGCTGTATGGATAAATTCAATAACTGCTGCATATTTTATATGCCTTTGACCTTTAAAGCCACATAGCTTTGACGTGAGTATCACAAGTATGGGTCTGACTCTCTTCCCCCCTGACTTTATTATGTGGTTTACTATCTTTTTTATGATCTTCACATCTGTGGAGTCAAGGCTATCTATGGCAAGCTCAAGTTTATTAAAATCTTTTTCTATAAGTTTAAGTATCTTCTCCATATCACGCCCTCTTTTGGTAGTAACCTTCTATCTCATGGGTATAATAAATATCTTCATAGATGTAAAGAGGTTTTTCCACAATCATATGGACCCCGCTGTTTTTTATACACTCGATAAGAAAGAGATTTGCCCTTTCACTATATCTGGGGTGAACAAAACGGATCCTTTTAGGCTCTAATCTCTTTGATTTGGCGGTATATATAAACTCTCCGAGTCTTCTTGCCGGGAATATGAGATATAGCCTACCCTTATTGTCCAGTATGGTCGAGGCAGCCATAAGAAGGGATTCAAGGGAAAGGGTAGATTCATATCTTGCCAGTAGCCTTGACCCTGCAGGGCATTTTCGTCCTGACCTCTCCTTTGTGTAGGGGGGATTCGAGATTATGACGTGAAAATGCATGTCCTTCAGCCTATCTGTTATCTCTGTTACATCACCTTTTATAAAATCCACGTTATCGCAACTGTTAATCTCTTTGTTTTTTTTGGCAAGCTCAAATAGTTCCTCCTGTATCTCTACCCCTATTATACTGTTTGTTTTTCCGTTGACTGCCATATAAATGGGTATAATACCACAGCCTGTCCCGATATCTAAAACCCTTTCATGTTTTTTAAGGGTTATAAAATTTGCAAGTATTACGGCATCAATAGAAAATCTATACCCCCTTTTTTTTTGAATCATTCTCAGCCTGTTGTTGCACAATATGTCAAGGGTCTCATCTACAGCTGTAATTTCCATAAAAATATAGTCAGATTATCCTTAGCCGTATTTATAAAAAATAGGGCCAGTCAGCACCTTTGGATAGAAAAAAGTTGATTTAGGGGGCATATAAAGGGAATTGTCTGCTATATCCTTTACCTCTTCCACTGTTGTTGCTGGCAGAAACACCATGAGGTCAATACTACCATTTTTTATTGATTCAATAAAGCTTAAGGGATCCTGGGTAAAGGATATCTCATCCTCTTCGATGCCAAGAATATTGTTGAGTATCCCTGAATGGAGTATGTTTACCTTAAGCCTTTTTAAGACATCATGGATACCTTCTTTAAATATAACAGGCCTTTTTTGTTTTATTATGTAGATGTTTGCTGTGTCATCCTTTGAATAGATGGCATATGTTGGTTTTTTCTCAGAGGCAATAACATCAACGGCACCAGTTATGGATGTTGAGCCGGATATAGCAGTTTTCTCAATATCCATATAATTGCTCAGGGTATCCAGTATATCTGCAAGGGTTCTTTTTCTCTTAAACCTTATAATCCTGTGGTATGGCCACACGACAATCCCCGTGCCATACATATTTGTAAGGTATATGGGTATATAATCAAGACCCAGCCTGTATGATACATCGAGCCTGTGGTGTCCGTCGGCAATATAGATCTTTTTGTCCTCCATCATCCTGCAGATGTCCTGGAGATGGTCTCTGCTGGTTATCCTGTAGAATCTGTTTTCTATAGCATTATCATCAGTTAGATCATAGACGAGCTCCCTTTCTGCATTAACAAGGAGGTCTTCGATGTGGTTTTCTTTGTCTTCATAGAGACCAAAAATAAAACTTGTATAGGTTTTAAGGGTGGTAATTAATCTCTCCCTATCTTTTTTTGCCTTAGCCCTTGTTGCCTCATGGATGAGTATCCTGTCTCTGTCAAGTCTGTTTAGCGCAACAAAACCCCTTCTCATAAGGGATGAGCCATTGAATTCAAAACTCTGTTCATAGATATAGATAGTCTCTTTACTGTCATGGATAAGGATTTTATCCCTTAACCATTCATCAAGGGTTTGTTTTGCAGCATTGTATTCATCAAGGGGCGGGTTTGGAACTGGCAGCTCTATTTTAATGGCATTAAAGGCATTTTTTTTTGTGTAGATATCCCTATCTGTTATGACATCATAGGGGGGGCAGACACAGGTGCTTATATCTTCTATCTTATCTTTGTTGTATAAAAGAGCCCTGAAGGGTTTTATTGAGCCTGCATCCATGGGATTGAATTTGATAACATATAAGTATAAAAAAATCAAACCTAAATCAGAGATGCAACATACCCATGATCTTACTGGGCTAGGCTCCTAAAAAGGTCTTCAACCAACTTATACCAGAGACTGGTAAAGACCTCTTTCTTCGTGATTTTATAAAGCAAAAGAATTTCAAGGTGTTATTAAATTACTAAGAGACGCATCTAAACCCCTATCGGGTTTTTTCAAAGTTCTTGAAATATTTAATATTATATGATAATTAATACAGGCATTTATAAAACACGCCTTTCAATTAACAACAGGGTGCAGCTCAGTCTGTCTGTTGTTTAAGATGCGAAAGGCGGAAGACTAAACCAGGAGGTCCTATGTCTAATCTAACAATCAAACAACTCCTCGAGGCAGGTGTTCACTTCGGACATCAAACCAAAAGATGGAATCCCAAGATGAAACCTTATATATTCGGGGCAAGAAATGGTATCTACATCATCGACCTACAGAAGACCCTCAAGATGTTCAAGGAGGCATACAACTTTGTTAGGGATGTGGCATCCCGCAATGAGCATATACTCTTTGTGGGGACAAAAAAGCAGGCGCAGGAGGCTATAAAGGAAGAGGCGATAAGATGCGGCGCATTCTATGTCAACGAGAGGTGGCTCGGAGGGACCATGACAAACTTTCAGACCATTGAAAAGAGCCTCGAAAGACTGAAAAAATATGAGGAGCTGAAAAAGAGTGATATCTATAAGATGCTTTCAAAAAAGGAGGGGCTAAGCATTGACAGACAGATAGAGAAGCTTGAGAGAAATATCGGCGGCATAAAGGGTATTGACCGACTTCCAGGACTACTGTATATTGTGGACCCCAAGAAGGAGTATATAGCTGTAAAAGAGGCAAAGAAGCTTGGCATCCCAATCGTCGCAATAGTTGATACAAACTGTGACCCCGATGACATAGACTATGTCATCCCCGGTAATGATGATGCCATAAGGGCAATAAAGCTCATAACCATGAAGATTGCTGATGCTGTCCTCGAGGGCAGAGAGCTCTACGTAGAGGAATTCCAGGGCAAAGAGGATGAGGCTACTGCTGAAGAGCCCAAGCCCTTTATCGATGAAAGCATCCTTGAATCAAAATATGAAGAATACTACGACAATGATTAGTGGAGGATAAATATTATGGAGATAAATGCAGAGCTTGTTAAAAAACTAAGAGAAAAGACAGGCGTTGGATTAATGGACTGCAAAGAGGCATTAAAGCAGTCAAATGGCGATATGGAGAAGGCGATAGAATATTTAAGAGAAAAGGGGCTTGCAAAACTTCAGAAGAGAACCGGAAGGTCTGCCTCTGAAGGTGTTATAGCATCCTACATACATACAGGCGGAAAGATAGGTGTCCTTGTAGAGGTTAACTGCGAGACTGATTTTGCAGCCAATTCAAAGGATTTTCAGGATTTTGCAAAGGATATAGCCATGCAGATCACCGCTGCAAATCCTTTTTATGTTAAAAGAGAGGATGTGCCGGAGGATGTAAAGGAAAAGGAAAAGAATATCTACAAGCGGCAGGCAATAGATTCGGGCAAACCCGAAAAGATTGTTGACAGAATAGCAGAGGGGAAGATGGAGAAATTCTATCAGGAGGTATGCCTGATGGAGCAGTCATTTATAAAAAATCCCGATATAACTATAAAGCAACTATTAGAGGAACTTGTGGTAAAGATCGGGGAGAATATTATTATAAAGAGATTTGTAAGGTTCCAGCTAGGGGAGACATCAGAGGGATAATAAAACCATGTTGTTTAATCGTATACTCTTAAAATTGAGCGGCGAGGCCCTGATGGGCAGACAGGATTTTGGCATAGACCCTGAGACAGTGAAAAATATATGCACCCAGATCAAAGAGGTCAAAGAGCTTGGGGTAGAGATGGGTATTGTGATCGGTGGGGGGAATATCTACAGGGGCTTAAGGGCAGAAAAACAGGGGATTAAAAGGATCACGGGCGATTATATGGGTATGATTGCAACAATATTTAACTCCCTTGCCCTTCAGAATATCCTCGAGGCAAATGATATAGCAGCCCGTGTTCAGTCAGCCCTGCACCTGGAAAAGGTTACCGAGCCCTATGTCAACAAAAGGGCAATAAAACACCTTGAAAAGGGAAGGGTGGTTATCTTTGCCGCAGGGACAGGGAATCCCTACTTTACAACAGATACAGCTGCTGCATTGAGGGCAATAGAGACATCATCGAATGTCTTACTAAAGGCAACAAGGGTTGAGGGTGTATATGATAAAGACCCTGAAAAACATAGCGATGTCAGGTTTTACAGTGCGATCTCATACCAGGAGTTTCTTGAGAAAAATCTTAGGGTAATGGATGCCACTGCAATAACGCTATGCAGAGAGAATAATCTGCCCGTTATTGTTTTTAATATAAATAAAAAAGACAATCTTAAGAAGATAGTCCTTGGTGAGGCTATAGGGACAATAATAAGGGAGGTTATATGAATAACGAGATAAATGCAGAGCTTGAAGATAAACTTAAGAAGACTCTCTCAAATCTTAAAAAAGACCTATCGAGATTGAGAACAGGCGTTGCCTCTATCTCTCTTCTCGACGAGATAAAGATTAATTATTATAATCAGCCTACACCCTTAAACCAGGTCGCCACGATAGGGGTTCCTGACAGCCGGACAATAACAATCCAGCCATGGGATAATACAATAATTGGAGATATAGAAAAGGCGATACAGAAATCTGATCTTGGCGTTAACCCCATGTCTGATGGCAAAACAATAAGGCTTGTATTCCCTAAACTCACCGAGGAGAGAAGAAGGGAGTTGGCAAAACTCGGTAGTAAGATGCTCGAAAACACCAGGGTTGCCATGAGAAATATAAGAAGGGATATAAATGAAAAGATAAAAAAGATGGAGAAAGATAAACTCCTCTCAAAGGATGATGCCCATAAGGAGCAGGAGGGTGTTCAGAAGATAACAGATAGGTATATTGAGATGGCAGAAAAGGTATACGCTGAAAAAGAAAAGGAAATAATGGAGATATGATTTTTTAATGTCTGACCTTGAAGATATCAAGCTTCCCACACATGTTGCAATAATAATGGATGGCAATGGAAGATGGGCAAAACAGAGGGGCCTGCCAAGGATAGAGGGGCATCTTGTAGGCATGGAATCAGTAAGGAATATAATTACTGCCACAATAAATCTAAAAATACCTTATCTTACACTGTATGCCTTTTCCAAGGAAAACTGGACAAGACCCAAAGAGGAGGTGAACGGGCTTCTTGAGATACTCGTTATCTATCTTGAGAAGGAGCTACCTCTTATGATGGAGAAGGACATAAGGTTCAATATCATAGGGGATCTGTCAGATTTTCCGGATAACATACAGAAAAAAATCAGAGATGTTATGAAGAAGACCTTAAAAAATAATGCCCTATGCCTGAATATTGCCTTAAGTTATAGCGGCAGGAAAGAGATACTCCATGCCGCCAGGGGGATTGCCGAGGATTATAGGGATGGGAATATAAAAAAGATAGATGAAAGGGTCTTTAAAAGATATCTCTGGACAAGGGGTATACCTGACCCTGACCTGCTTATAAGGACAAGCGGTGAGATGAGGATAAGCAACTTTCTCCTCTGGCAGATTGCCTATACAGAGATATATGTTACAGATACCCTTTGGCCTGATTTTAGACAAGAGGCATATTACGATGCATTGAAAGAATATTCAAGACGTGATAGACGATTTGGAAGAGTAAAGGAAGCGTGAGTGGGGGAGTTAAAAAAGAGGATAATAGCAGGGGTATGCCTTGCACCTTTGATAGTATTGGTATTTTATCTCCTGCCCCCTGCCTTGTTTTTTATTTTTCTTGTTGTAATTGCCTTTATAGCAACCCTTGAGGTGTTGAATATGGCAATGGTGAAGGAGCGTGTTCTACTTTCATTCCTTGTTTTGTGCTCTGCCTTTCCCTTATATATCAGGTCCTATGAGCTCTATATTATGTGGGTTATATTCTCTATCCTTGTTTATTTTGCCACAAGGGTCTTTTTAATCAGATCCCAGAGCCAGCGGCTATACAGGGATATCATGAGGGCAATGGTGGTATTGATCTTTAGTGAGATTTTTATCATGCTACCCCTTATATATTTTTATTTTCTAAAGGGCATAAACAGATATCTGCCCTTTATTGCCCTTTTTTCTATATGGGCAAGTGACACAACTGCCTATTTTTTTGGCAGGTTTTTAGGTAGAAGACCCCTTGCGCCACACATAAGCCCCAAAAAAACAGTTGAGGGTCTTTTAGGGGCTGCGGTAGGGAGCATGATAGTGATTGGTCTATCAGGAAGGATTACAGGTCTTGGTATACCAGAGTCGCTTTTGGTTGGTGCCTTAATAGGGGTACTCGGGCAGATAGGCGATATGTTTGAATCCACGGGAAAGAGGTTATGTGAGGTCAAGGATTCATCCGGTCTCATACCAGGTCATGGCGGGATCCTTGATAGGATAGATAGTTTTATCTTTACAACACCTTTTTTATACCATTATATCACAGGAATAAGGCTATAGAATAAGATATACCTTAAACAAAACAGGAGATAAAGTTTTGAAGAAAAAGGTTCTTGTATTGGGTTCAACTGGTTCCATAGGCAGGGCAACCCTTGAGGTTATTGAAAATCAGATAGATGATTTCGAGGTATCAGGGATCGCCTGCAGGGATAATATAAGGCTTTTAAATACCCAGATAGCCAGGTTTAGACCAAGACACGTGTGTATATTCAATAAAAAACAGGAAAAGGATGTCCATTTTGATAAAGAGAGATTGTTCACAGATATGGGGGGTATACTGAGACTTATAAATACTGATGCTGATATTGTAGTGAATGCACTCCCTGGAAGCGTAGGTCTTATGCCAACCATTGAGGCGTTGAGGTCAGGTAAAATCCTTGCCCTTGCTAACAAGGAGAGCCTTGTGATGGCAGGTAGGATTGTATCAAGGCTTGTCCGTGAATCTGGCGGCAGGTTGATACCTATTGACAGTGAGCATTCAGCCCTTTACCAGTTGTTGAAAAATATAAATCCCGATGACCTAAAATCCATAACAATAACAGCCTCTGGTGGACCATTCAGAAAACACAGGAAAAAAGCCCTCGAGCATGTAAGCCCTGAAGAGGCCATGAATCATCCCACCTGGAAGATGGGGACCAAGGTTACCCTTGATTCAGCTACCTTGATGAATAAGGGTTTCGAGGTGATAGAGGCAAGATGGCTCTTTCATATAGGACATGATAGGATAAAGGTTTTAGTTCATCCTGAAAGCATTATCCACGGGATGGTAGAGTTTATCGATGGCTCTTTTACTGCGTATCTTGCGGTCCCTGATATGAAGATTCCTATATCCTATGCCATAAATGAGGGAAAGATAAGGGGATTACCCTTTGAAACCCTGCGACTTCACGAATTGAAGAGGTTGACCTTCTATGCCCCTGATACAGTTAGGTTTCCCTCTCTAAGGCTTGCCTTTGAGGCACTGGATTCAGGTGATTCTGCCCTTGTGGCGCTCAATGCTGCAAGCGAGGTTACCTCACAGGCATTTATTGAGGGCAGGATAAGATTTACTGAAATGCCTGTGTTCATAGAGGAGGTGCTTAACAGGCATCCTTTGAGACCTATTATTGAAGATATCGAGGGGGTCTGGGAGATCCATGACTGGGCAAAGGGATGTGCAGAAAAAATAATCAAGGATAGAAAATGATAAATTTAGATAATGTCTTAAGCATCATCTATGGGATAATAGCACTGAGCCTTCTCATATTTGTCCATGAGTTAGGTCATTTTATTGTGGCGAGACTCTCAGGCGTTAAGGTCCTTGCATTCTCTTTAGGATTTGGCAAAAAACTTGTAAGCATTAAAAGGGGTGAGACAGAGTATGCCATATCTGCTGTTCCGCTGGGTGGTTATGTAAAGCTTCTTGGTGAATCACCGGATGATGAGGTAAAGGAAGAGGAGATGCACAGGGCATACACCAATAAACCGCCCTTTATTAAGATCCTTATTGCCTTTACAGGTCCTTTTTTTAATATAGTCTTGGCATTTATCCTCTTCTATGTTGTCTTTGTTGGTGGATATAATGTATTGTCCACAAAGGTGGGTAGTGTGGAGAAGGGTTATCCAGCATATGAGGCAGGGATACAGCAGGGCGATGTAATCATAAAGATAGATGGTGAGGATGTATCAGAGTGGGGTGAGCTTATGGAGGTCATGTCAAGGACAGACAAGACACCCCTGAGATTTACCATAAAAAGGGATGAAAAGATACTTGACCTTATAATATCCCCCAGGGTCATAGAGGGCAAAAACATATTCGGTGAAACAATAAAAAGGCGTGTGATAGGTGTTACAGCGTCAAATGAGTTTTTAAAGAAAAAGGAAAGTCCTATAGGTGCCATCCCAAAGGCTGTTCACCAGACCTATTTTTTATCTAAGGTTACAGTCCTTGGCATCATAAAGCTTATAGAGGGGAGTATATCTCCGAAACAGATAGGGGGCCCCCTCATGATACTGGAGGTGGCAGGTAAACAGGCAAAGGAGGGCAAAAAGAATCTCATCTACTTTGTGGCGATTATAAGTATTAACCTGGCAATAATAAACCTCCTGCCTATACCCATACTTGATGGAGGTCATATACTATTCCATTTGATAGAGCTTGCCACAAGAAGGAGGGTGTCCCAGCGTTTCATAGATATATCCCAGAAGATAGGAATGGGCATTCTGATTGCTATTATGGCTCTTGCATTCTTCAATGATATAACGAGGATGTTTTTTGGAAGATAGGCTCATCCTTGCCATAGATAACACCATTGAATATCTCTCCATTATCTTATCCATAGAAGACAGGATTATAGATGAAAGATACATAAAAGGCAGCAGTGCCCCTTCAGAGATAATTGCAGTAAGGGTCCTCGATGCCCTTGAACAAAACAGATATACTGTGGATGAGTTAGGATTCATCATTGTCACCCTTGGCCCTGGGTCATTTACAGGTATAAGGGTAGGACTTGCCTTTTGCAAGGGATTGAGCTCAGGTAAGAATATCCCCCTTGTTGGTGTACCGACCCTTGATGCCCTTGCCTCATCATTTGTTTTTATGGATGGTTATTATATCTTTCCTGTCATTGACGCAAAGAAGGGTGAGGTATTTTCAGCCCTTTATTACATGAAGAATAACAGTATGTATCGCAGGGCAGATTATCTATCAAAAAAGCCTGGGGATGCGGTAAAAGATATTAGGACACCATGCCTCTGTTTTGGCTCTGGGATTGATATGTGTTTACCTTTTATTGCTGATCTAAACGATATCTTGATAATAAGGGATGGTTTTAGAAGGGTCTCAGGTGAGTCTCTAATAAGGGAGGGCTTAAAAAGAGGTCCTTCTATGGGGGGATCAGATGTTAAGCCCATCTATGGCAGGAGGTCTGAGGCAGAGATAAGATATAATCTTGATGTAGATACCCATGCCAGATAACCTGCTAAACTTGAGACGTGCCAAGCGTTTTAAAATCTATGACACATCCTTGTTGCCTGTTCATTAGGCTATGGGTAATTTATATGTCAGGGGTCTCCATGCTTTCAAAGTTAAGGATTGTCTTTGTCTCAAGCTGGAACAGCTCTTCAGGCGTGATATTGTATTTTTCTGCTAGCGATATTGCATTGCTGATCTCATTCCTTTCGAGTATCTCGGTGAGGGATAGGAGGTCTCCAAGTAATCCCTCTCTCTTTAAAAGGGCATTCCCTATCTCCTCTGAAAGGTTGAGTTTTTCAATTATCTCCTCTATAGACATGTGGAGCATGGCATCGGATATAGAGATGATGCCTGTTATAAATGCCGTATCACCTTCGTTTCTGTTTTTGGTAATCCTGTATGCAAGCCCCTCCATCATAAGACCCCTTATGGCTGCCCGCTCTAAAAGGGGATTTGATTTTATATCCACACCTGTTTTTGCAAAGAGAAGGAGCGATACCCATTTCTGGAGATTTCTGTATCCCAATATTAGTATGGCGTGACGGATTGAGTTGATCTTCTGCCTTATATAGAATGCTGCCGAGTTTATAAAATTCAGAAGCTTGATGTCCAGTTCAGGGCTCTTCTTGAATAACCTATCGATAACATCAATATCCCTTTCTCTTGAGAGTTCATTGAATATCTCAAGAAGAAGTAACTGGGATGGTGATGCTGCAGAGCCCTCTACGATGGATGGTTTTTCAAAAAAATACCCCTGAAAGAGCTCAAAGCCAAGGTCACGACAGAATTCAAACTCCTCCTTTGTCTCCACCTTCTCAGCCAACAACTGGACAGGATATCTTCTTAGAGCCTTTACGGTTTCAGTGAGCCCATCCTTTTTACCCAGCATTAGATCTACCTTTACAATGTCAGCAATGCCTATGAGGGGCTCAATGGATTCCCTGTAGATAAAGTCATCAAGGGCAAAGACAAAACCTTTTGATTTTAATGCCTTGCACATCTCTATTACATTGTTGTTTATCTCTATATCCTCTAAGAGCTCAAGGACTATATTTTCACGGGGCAGTAATTCAAGATAACCGCTTGACAGGATCTCGGCATTTACATTTATAAAACCCTTTTTTTTACCTATTAAGTTATTGAGACCCAGATCATTAAGGGAATGGATAATAACCGTGGCAGTTGCCTTTGTGCCATCAACAACATCTGCTGATGCAGCGTGCCCTTTCCTGAAAAGGAGTTCAAAACCAAATATACTTCCTTTTTTGTTAAGGATCGGCTGTCTACCTACGAAGATCTTTTCCATTTTAGCAGCACCCGATAATTTTTATCTTTTTTTGTGTATTAAGATTTTGTTAAACAAAATAACCTATATAAGTAGGAATGTAAATATATTTAAGTTGCACATCAGATGCAACCTGTTAGCTATAAGACAGACATATAAACAGCATTGTTTTTTACCTGATGACGTGGTGATATACATTTAAAAAGGGTTTGCAATTTTATCTTAAAACTGTGATAATTAGTGGCTAAAAGAGAGGATATAGATGCTTTCTAA
>JAGPMK010000026.1 GCA_018052995.1 Syntrophorhabdales bacterium
TAAACTCAAAACTCCTTATTGTTATTATACCTGCAAAGTTTCAGGTATATGATTATCTTCAGAAGGATAAGTTGATAGATGTAACCCAGCCCAATAGGATACTCCATGAATTTTTAAGTAGGGAAGGGATCAGATATATTGACCTTCTTCAACCCATGAGGTCTTATGCGGATTTGAGGCCCAAAAGATGGCTTGACCCAGAGAAAGACCTTTACTGGAGGATAGATGGGCACTGGAATTCAAAGGGTAATAGGCTTGCAGGCTTATTGGTTTCAGAATATATTTTAGAAAATAATCTCATCGATGTCCCTGAAAAGGACAAAAAAATGGATGATATTAAAGAGAGATTAAAGGCATTTAAGCAGCCTTTAAAATAAACCGGAGGTTATATGTCACTACTGGGCGATCTTTGGCAGTTTATGAGGGAGAGAAAGAAGTGGTGGCTTTTGCCATTGATTATAGTGCTACTTCTTCTCGGTCTTTTTATAATATTCTCAAGCTCGGCAATTGCACCTTTCATATACACACTTTTTTAAAAACCTTGAGATTTCAAAGAGATGACTGAACTATGACTGGGGATATCAAAAAAGATAGATTCAAGGTATTACAGACAATATGCACCCTTGCCTTTGTTGCCCTTGCAGTAGGGTTCATCTTAAAGATAAATACCCTGCTTTATATTGCACTGGTTTTTCTTTTTATAGGGCTTTTTCTCTCCAGGCTATCAGAGATAATAGCGGTAGGTTGGCTTAGGTTTGCAAATGCCCTTGGGATAATCAACACGAGGATTATCTTAACAGTAGTCTTCTATGTTTTTTTGACCCCTCTCGCATTTTTTTATAGGATGACCCACGGTGATTTCATGCATCTAAGACGAAATCCCGAGAAAAGGTCATTCTATGAGGTAAGGGGGCATGAATATAGACCCGAAGATTTAGAAAAGCTATGGTAAAACTAAAAGTTGATGAAAGAAGTAGACTGGCACCATGGCTTATTCTTATTTTACTGATCTGTATTGGTTTAATACCCCGCATAATTGATACGATAAACGCCTCTGGCATCGAGCTTGATGGTGCCTTTTATGCCAATGCAGGAGAGCATATATCAAGGGGTGAATTCAGGGATGCCCTAAAAGGGGTCTTTCCACCTTTTTATCCATTTTTAATAGGATTGGCTCATCTTTTTATAGATGATTTGGAGTTTGCTGGACGAATTGCGTCAATTATTATAGGCATACTATTGATCCCATTATGTTATTTTGCTGTAAAAAAGATTTATGGAATCAGGCATGGACTGTATATGGCATTCTTTGTGGCAGTTCATCCCTATCTCGTTAGGTTTTCAGCACAGGTATTATCTGAGTCTACAGCGATTTTTATTTTCACCCTCAGTGTTTTTTTGTTTTATTGGGGGTGGACTGAAGAAAGGTTATATCTTATCGGCCTTTCCGGTATCTGCCTTGGTCTTGCCTATCTTACAAGGCCTGAATATATTGTATATCCTGTGCCCCTGTCCCTCATCCTTTTATTTAAAAAAAGATTTAAGGGGCTCATTGTATTTATTTTGTGTTTTTTTGTTGTTGCCCTCCCATATATCCTTTATCTGAAGTACGATACAGGTCTCTGGGTTATAAGCAAAAAGGCAATACTGGCAAAGCAGCAGAAGACAGAAGGCCTTTCAGTACATTCATATCTTTTTCCTGTTTTATCTTTTTTTAATACACTCAAGAACATCCCCTCGGTAATCTACCATTTCTTTGAGGCAGTATTCCCCCCCTTTATCATCCTATGTTTTCTTGGAATAAAAGGCACTACAAAGAGATTCGCAATGATGGCAGTGCTCTTGTTTTTATTCCACGTTATAAGTATATCCCTTATGACATCCTCCACAAGGAGATTTTCAGTAGGTTTTATACCCATTGTCCTTGTTTTCTGTGTGTCAGGTATTGTGAGGATAGGGGATTATCTGGCACGTTTCAGGAAAAACAGGGTTTTTTTCTGGATAGTAATCTTTATCATCTTTGCCTCTTCCATCTATCAGGGTATTATCTCCCAGAATCCAGGGAGGATACTAAATAAAAAGGCAGGTCTTTTTATGAAGACCTATGATTCAGGTAAAAAAATTGCCTCAAGGATGCCCCTTGTCTCATTCTATTCAAGGAGCGAATGGGTAAACATTGTGGAGGAGATAAAGATAGCAAAAGATTGTAGAGGACTTGTAGATACCCTGAAAAAGTTGGGGGTCCGGTATATTGTTATCGATGAGGTGCTCGAGGCATATGCAAAGGAAAAGGGTATTGATATTACAGAAGGTGACTGCCTGAAGGATACGACTTGCGTTATAACCTTTAATAACAAGGATGAATTTGTAAGGATATTGAGGCTGCCAGATGTATGATGAACTTGTATCTGTGGTTATTCTCAACTGGAACGGCAAGGCGTTTATACAGGGGTGTATTGAAAGCGTGCTTGGTCAGGATTATAAAAACATGGAGATTATAGTAGTGGATAATGCCTCAACAGATGGCTCACCCGATATGATAGAGAGCGAATATAAGGATGTGGTTCTTTTAAGGAATAAGGATAATCTTGGTTTTGGCGGTGGAAACGATGTAGGTATAAAGTATGCCCACGGTGATTATATTGTGATGCTCAATAATGATACTGAACTTGATAAATCTTGTATATCAGAGATGAAAAAGGCAATAGAAAAGGATGAAAAATATGGTTCATGTGCCTCAAAGATATACCTGAAGTTTGAGGAGGACACCCTCGATGCAGCAGGTATTGTTGTATATCCAGATGGGCTCTCCATTGGCAGAGGCAGACTCGAGAGGGGTTATCTTTACAATAAAGAAGAAGAGGTGTTCTGTGCCAGCGATTGCTGTTGTATGTATAGAAGGGCAATGCTTGAGGATATAAAACTCCATACTTTTGATGAATACTATGATTGTGATTTTTTTGCATATGCAGATGAGACAGATATAGGCTGGAGGGCGCAGATTAGGGGGTGGAGGTGTATTTTTACACCAAAGGCAAAAGTATATCACATGCACTCTGCATCTGCAGGGACATACTCACCGTTTAAGGCATTCCTTGTTGAGAGAAACAGGATATGGCTTCAGATAAAGTCTTTTCCTCTATTGCTTTTGATTTATGGACAGTTTTTTACACTTGCAAGATATTTTTATCAGGCTTACGGTGCATTTTTTGGTAAGGGTGCATCAGGGGAGTTCTCAAGGGAGCACTCAAAGACAGAGTTGATAGAGGTTTTATTAAAGGTATATGCCTCAGCGATTAAAGGCATGCCAAGGATGCTGACGAAAAGAAGGGAGATCCAACAAAAGAGGCTGGCTTCAACGGGCGATATGTTGAAACTACTAAATGTTTATGGTATAAAGACGAAGGATATTTCCTTAAGAGGCTAATTTGATACCAGTATTCAGACCATCCTATGACGATGAAGAGTTTAATGCAGTTAAAGAGGTATTGAAAAGTGGCTGGGCAGGACTAGGCCCTAAGACAAAGGAGTTTGAGGAGAAGTTCGCTGCATACATTGGTGTTAAATATGCCGTTGCGGTTAATTCTGCCACTGCTGCACTCCATCTTGCCTTAAAGGTTCTGGAGATAGAGGACGCTGAGGTCATAACAACCCCGATGACCTTTGTATCCACAAACCATGCCATACTTTATAATAAAGGAATTCCTGTATTTGCAGATATAGATGCAGATACGCTCAATATATCCCCTGATTCCATTAAAAAATTTATATCTAATAAAACAAGGTGTATATTACTGGTCCATTATGGTGGATACCCCTGTGATATGGATGAGATAGTGGCTATAGCAAGGGAAAATAATCTTTTTATAGTGGAGGATTGCGCCCATGCCTGCGGTGCTGAATACAGAGGAAAAAAGGTGGGCTCCATAGGAGATCTGGGCTGTTTTAGTTTTCACGCCGTCAAGAATCTCGCCACAGGCGACGGCGGGATGATTACAACAGACAACGAGAGATACTATGAAAGGCTTATAAGACTCAGATGGCTTGGGATTACAAAGGATACCTGGGAGAGGGGCAGATATTCAAAATATTCATGGTATTACGATGTGGCAGAGGTGGGATATAAATGCCATATGAATGATATCGCCGCTGCCATAGGGATTGTCCAGCTATCAAAACTTGAGAGATTGAATGCGAAAAGGGAAGAGCTCACAGGCCTTTATAACAGGCTGCTCATGGATATCCCAGAGGTCAGAACGCCTGTGCTTAAACCAGACAGAAAAAGCGCTTACCATAATTATGTAATAAAGGCAGAAAAAAGGGATGAGCTTAATCAATACCTTGCAGGAGAGGGTGTATCAACGAGTGTCCATTATTTTCCGAACAATCATTATGAGATTTACAGAGGATATAAGGGGGATACGCCTATAAGCGATGAGGTGTGGAAGAAAATCATGACCCTTCCTCTATTCCCTGACCTGAGGACAGAGGATGTTCATTTGATATCTAATAAGATAAAGGGATTTTATGGAGGACCCTAATATAAGCCAGAGGGCCTTCTGGACAGAATGGGGAGATAAATATGCCGATGAGATGGCGAGTGTTCACAGATACGGTGATATCAAAGAGCTTGAAAAGATAGTCATGCATATAATAGAAAAACTTGAGATAAAAGGTAATGACCGGGTCCTTGATGCAGGATGCGGAAGCGGTATATTCACCTCGATCTTAGAAGGTCTCACGGGTGCAGACATAACCGGTATGGATTTTTCTATAAGGCATCTGGAGATCATGAGAAAAAAGCATATCCATATAGAGCCTGTTACTGGTGATGTTACTGCCCTGCCTTTCAAGGAAGACTCATTTGATAAGGTTGTGTGTTATAGTGTCCTGCAGTTTGTTGAGCCCTGGCAGGAGGCAGTGGAAGAGCTTATAAGGGTTACAAAAAGAGGGGGGATGCTTCTTCTTGGAGATATCCCGGATAGGTCAAGGAGATGGGTGCAGTATCTACTTACTATAAAAAAGGCTCTTATACTCCTTGGTAGACCTAAAGAATTTTTAGATAAGCTGAGATATGCTACCAGTGGTCCCCAGTGGCAGTGGTTTAATGTCTCTGAGGTAATATCATTTATAAAAAATCATGGATGTATGGTAAGGTCAATAAAACAACCTGTGAATTCCCAATGGGGAACAGAATCATATAGATACAGAATAGACCTGCTTGTTTATACCGGATGAACATAAATATATCCCACGGCAAAATTGAGGATCCCCTCGCAGATAACCATAACATCATCTTTTATCAGAATGTGTGGCTTGAGCTCCTAAGAGATTCTCTTGGTTACAAACAACTTTCTTATGTATTTGAGGAGGATGGCAAGAAGCTCTTCATCTCCGGGAGTATTATAAATCTTGGCTGGTTCAAGATTTTTTATTCAAATATGCCCTATGGTGGCTTTTGGGGTGATTATTCATATTTTGAAAAGGCTTTGTGCTATCTCGAGGAAGACCTAAAGAGTCATGGTATAGACCGAATCTATATAACGAGAAATTTTTTAAACAATTTTCCTGACCCTGAGGGTTTTAAAAAGGTGTTTACCTATCAGACAGTCCTTTTTTTTGACAAAGAGGGGCTTGATGCATACAAAAAGGCATGTAAATACAAGATAAATACCCAGATAAGGCGTGCCAAAAGAGAGGGACTTGAGATTAAGGAGATAAACGGAACACAGGACCTGACTGATTATTACAGGATGTATAGGGAGACAATTAAAAGGAATCAAGGGGTTATTTACTGGAATAAGACATTCTTCAGACTGATAACAGAGAGGCTTCCTGACAGATACAGTATCATATATGCCATGTATGAGAATGAGCCTATAGCAGGGATTATGCTAATAAAATCAAAGGATATGATGCATTATTTTATAGGTGCCTCTGATGGGAGATACCTGCTCAAAAGACCAAACGACTTTATCCTTTACCATGCCATTGAGGGTGCCATCTCAGAGGGTTTCAGCTCCTTTGATTTCATGCTTACTGAATCCTCGGACAACAATCTTTTATGGTTCAAAGAAAAATGGGGCTCAAAAACCTTTGGGTTCGATAAATTCCAGAAGGATATATCAATGCCGTTTAAATCAAAGGTCTTTGATAGCCTTTACAGGATATATTCCTCTGGAGCAGTCAAGAGATTACTGTTATGGCTCCCCCAGCGATAGAAAAGAATATAGTCTATCTCCTGGGTGCATCATGCCTTACCAATATCTCCCTTTTTCTTGTGAATATTATCCTTATAAACCATCTGCCAAAGGCAGAATTTGGCATCTTTACACTCCTTGTAAGTATTGTTTATATATTTATTATCTTCTCTGAACTTGGTGTGTCCCAGGGAACAATAAAATATATATCAGAACATCACGGCATTGGTAACACAGCATATATCAGGGTCCATATCAGGAATTTTTTCAGTGCCACAGTAATTATAAGTATCTTGTTTTTATTGTTTTTTTATATAAGCCTGCCCCTTTGGCGGATCTTCTATGATTATCTCCCTGTTCGATATGCCGCCCTCCTTGCGCCAATCATACTTCCATACCCTATTATCAGATACTGGAATGCAATAACCGATGGTTTTCAAAACATGAAATATGCCTTTCTGTTCTCGGTGGTAAGGGAACCCATAAAGCTTGTGCTCCTCTTGATTGCCACCTATCTCTTTTCCCTTGATATAAAATCTGCTGTTTTGGTCTTTGTTGTCTCATCGTATATAACCCTTTTTGGTTCTTATATAATCTACAGGATTTTTATCTCGAGGAGGGATATGCCCTTTGAGATGGAGATAGACAGAGGCATACTTTTTGATAAAGAAAAACTGAGGTATTTTTCTTATCTCTATGTCTCATTCCTTATATTCTGGATACAACCTAATGTCCTCTATCTTATTATTGGGAGATTTTTGAACCCTGAAGGCGTTGCTGCATTTACTGCCTGCTTTATCCTTAATAATACCATGTGGGTCTTCTTGTTGCCTGTTATGGACACACTATTTCCCTTTATATCTTCTGTCTACAGAGATAGGGATGTCTTTGAGAGATCAAGGGGAAAGATATATTCTGTGCTATTTGCTACGATAACCTCTGCGTTTATGTGGGTTGTAATCGTTTATTTCCTGGGTGAGAGGGTAATAGGGTTTTTCTATGGCGATGCCTATACTATACATAAGAATATATTCTATCTTCTCTCTATCTCACTTTTTTTCGATAGCCTCAGGGTTTTATTTGACCCTATGCTGAAGGGGACAAGGCATGCAAATGTTCTTCTATACCTTGAGCTTGCAAGGATAACAGGCATCATTCTCATAGGACCCCTTTCTTTAATATATGGGGGGCTTACATATCTCTGTTATCTTCTTGCTGCACTTAGTCTTATGATAAATCTTATTAAAGGTTTTGTGTTAAAGAGACTTTTTTCTGTCAATCTCCTCTGGGGATATATCTATGCATTCTTTTTGTTTTTTATATTATTTTTCTTATAGCTTGCAAAGATGGCTCAAGTATGTATAAATAAGAGGCAATTAATATGGAGCCTGTTGTAAAAACATTTTATACCCATGATATGGCAAAAGAAGGCTTTTTTATTGATGGTTCCCTTGGTTTTCTGATAAGATAGACCCCTGAAAATTATTATGCCAGTAAAACATAAGACAACAGTAATAGGTCTCGACGGCGCAGGCTTTTTTCTGGTTCAGGACTGGATAAAAAAAGGCTATCTGCCGAATCTGAAAAAGATAAGCGAAGAAGGTGTATTTGCCACCCTCAACTCCTCCTTTATCCCCATTACCCCTATTGCCTGGACAAGTATAACTACAGGGAAGAATTCAGGAAAACATGGTATTTTTGACTGGTCTGTTAGAAAAGGTAATGGGTATGATTACGATATAGTATCCTCAGTTCACTGCAGGGCAGAGAGGCTTTGGGGCATCCTTAACCGATATGGATATACAACAGGTGTTTTTAATATACCCATTACGTATCCCCCTGATGATGTGAATGGTTTTTTTGTATCTGGTTTTGATACTCCAGGTAAAGATTCTGATTTTACAAGACCCAGGGGGCTCAGAGATGATCTATTAAGCAACATAAAAGATTATGAACTCTTTGCAGAGGTAGGCTATACAAAAGGTGAGGAAAGAAGATATGCAGAGACCTTAAAGAGACATCTAAAGGCAAAAAGGGATGCTATAAACCTTCTCCTCGATAGATATGATTGTGATTTTTCTATATTTGTTGTTATGGAGCTTGACCATCTCCATCATAAACTGTGGCGGCTTGTGGAAAAAGAGTCAGATCTGGCTATAGAGGTATATGCCTTGGCAGATGAGATAGTGGGTGATATGCTTTCAAGGAGGCCTGATGATAACATCTTTGTTGTATCAGATCATGGAGGGGGAGGCCTTGAGGGCGTGATATATCTTAATAGATGGCTGATGAGAGAGGGATTACTCAGTGTCTTTGATTCACCGATGTTAAGGGTAAAATATCTTTTAAGTAAATATGACCTTATAGCAAAGACATACAGGATGATATCAAAAGTCGGGCTGGGCTGGATAAAGAGATTTCTCTCAAAAGAGGCACAGGAGATGTTTGCCACCTCGTTTATATCCTTTAAGGATATAAATTGGTCAAAGACAAAGGCATTTGCCATGGGAGAGTTTGGTCAGATCTATATCAATACAAAAGGGAGGTATGAAAAAGGGGTAGTTGATAAAAAAGACTATAATAATCTCGTTAATAAGATTATCTCAGGATTAAAGCAGATCAGGGACGGGTCAGGCATTTTATTGGTAGATAAGGTCTATAAAAAACATGAGGTCTATTCAGGGGAGTTTTTAGAGGAGGCACCTGATATTGTATGTAGTTTTAAGGATTATGCATATGATTCCTCCGTGAGGTTTGGTTTTGAACAGAGGGATATAACCGGACCCCCTGAATTTGAGGATACAGGGACCCACAGGAGAGAGGGTATCTTTTTTGCCTACGGTCCTGACATAAAAAAAACAGAGGTAGATAAACCCCTTGATATATACGATGTAACACCAACAATCTTATATTTATTCGGTTGTCCTATAGATAGGGATATGGATGGAAGGATTGCTGACAGTATATTCAAAGAGGGATTCAAAGGAGACCGCAGTGCGATTTTTGTAGAAAAACAGGAGTGGGTTGGGGAGAAAAAGGAATCAACAGATGAGGACAGGGAAGAGGTGGCAAAAAAGCTACGGGCCTTAGGATATATGGACTGATTATGAATGTATATATTGTGGCATCACCAGGTGGACACATGACACAGGCATTAAGCGTTATTGATTCCTTTGAGGGAAATGATGTATTCCTTATCACCCTTGATTTTCCAAACACAAGAAATCTTTCCCTAAAGGAACTAAAGCAGATCCACAGGGTGAGGCTATGGTTCGGATATTCCATGAAGCTTGGGGTTCCCTTTACCCTCCTTGTAAGTTTCTGGACAATTTTAAGGATATTTCTTAAGAATAAGCCACACCTAATTTTTTCCACAGGTTCTGAGATAGCAGTTCCTGCATTTTTTGTTGGCAAATTTTTTTTTCATGCCAGGACCATCTACATGGAATCCCTGACAAGGGTTCATGACCTTTCCTTAACAGGCAGGCTTCTCTACAGATTTGCTGATGTATTCCTTGTCCAGTGGAGGGGGCTTACAGAGAAATATAATAAGGCAATATACAGAGGAAGGCTTGTATGATCTTTGTGACAGTAGGTGCTGCAGTAGAGGGTATGGAGTTTGACAGACTCGTAAATAAGATCGATGAGATAGCAGGTGATATGGACGAGGAAATAATTGCCCAGATCGGCTCTATTAAAAAACCCCCTAAAAATATAGTCTGGTTTAGATATAAGAATTTTCAGGAGATCCTCGATTATTTCAGGGATGCATCCTTTATTATAGGTCACTGTGGGACAGGGACTGTGCTTAATGCATTGAAATTTAAAAGGCCTATTATTGTTGTCCCACGGAGGATGGAGTTTGGCGAGCACGACATAGATGACCACCAGCTTGAGCTGGCAGACAGGCTTAGGGGCATGAGAGGGGTTTTTGTTGTTGATAACATAGAGGATCTGAAGGAAACGATTTTTAAGGTAAAGGGGCTTTTAAAAAAGGGTGAGCTGGAGCCATCCTTTTCTCAAGAGCGGGAGAGCCTGCTGAGATTTCTTAAGGATTATGTGCGGGATTATCGGATTCAACTGGAAAAATAGAGAAGAGCTGGATAAGGCAATGACATTATTATGCCACAGGGGACCTGATGATGATGGTTTCTATGTGGATGATGAGGTGTCATTAGGCCACAGAAGATTGTCCATTATTGACCTCAGCCCTGCTGGCAGACAGCCCATGATAGACAGGGAGGGTAGGTATTATCTCATCTATAATGGCGAGGTCTATAACTATATTGAATTAAAAGATGAGCTTATAAAAAAGGGGCATAGATTCTCTACAGGCACGGACAGCGAGGTTATAATCTATGCATACAAGGAATGGGGGGTGCATGCCCTCGACAGATTCAACGGCATGTTTGCATTCTGTATATATGACAGCATAGAAAAAAAGTTTTTTCTTGCAAGGGATAGGTTTGGCGTCAAGCCTTTATACTATCAGTTTCATAATGGAAGATTCATCTTTTCATCAGAGATAAAACCTATCCTCTCTTTATCAGACAGGTCAGCATCTCCCTATGAGACCGCTATCTTTGATTATCTCTTATACAATTTTTACAACTACAGCGAGAACACCTTTTTTAATGGCATCTATAGCCTCCTACCCGGTCATTATATGGGCTTTGACCTTGCCAAAAAAGAATTAAACATCAAACGATGGTATGACATACCCCTTGAAAATAGATGGAGGGGTAGTTTTGAGGATGCCTCAGACCGTTTTAGGGAGTTATTTGTAGATGCCATAAGACTAAGGCTCAGAAGCGATGTGGAGATAGGGACGTGTTTAAGCGGGGGTCTTGATTCATCTTCTATCGTATGCAATCTTAAACAATTTGGGCCTAAATTCACAGATAGGTTTAAGTCCTTTAGCGTGGTCTTTGATGACCCCTCCATTGATGAATCACCCTATATACATGAGGTTATCCGACACGGTGATTTTGATGGCTATTTTACAACCCCTACTGTTGATGACCTCCTTAATGATGTCTCAGGGCTTATAAAATATCAGGAGGAGCCTTTTGGGGGGACAAGCATATTTGCCCAGTGGTGTGTAATGAAACTAACACACAGCCATAATGTAAAGGTCCTCCTTGATGGACAGGGTGGTGACGAGCTCCTCGCCGGCTATCCGTTCTTTTTTGCCTATCTCTTTCTTGAAAAATTAAAAAAAATGAGACTTATGGACATGCTGAACGAGATCCGGGGATATAGAAGACACATAAGGGAGTATGATGCATTTCTCATGATCATACTCTTGATGCTACCTGCCACGTTAAAGGTCAAGGCCATGTCCCGATACTTTCACTCTGCCATAGATAAAGGTTTTATAAAAAGATATGCAAGGGATTCGGTCTATCCCTCGGTTATGTATAGCCTGACAGATCTCAATAGAGCCTTATATAACAGAATGAAATTCTCTCTGCCTCAACTTTTAAGAGAGGAGGATAAAAACTCCATGAGCTTTTCCATCGAGGCAAGGCTGCCATTTCTTGATTACAGGGTTGTGGAGTTTTTGTTTTCATTGCCGTCAGAATTTAAACTTCACAATGGTCTGTCAAAACACATACTAAGAGAATCCATGAGGGGCGTCCTGCCTGAAAAAATCTACAGGAGGACCCTAAAGCTTGGTTTTCCAACGCCCCTTGAGGAATGGATAAGGGATGAAGGATTCGGCAGGTTTATGGAGGATGTCATATTCGCCGAGGCATCTCGAAAAAAAGGCTATTACAACATGGATGTCCTACGCCATGTCTTTGATGGCCATAGGCAGAGGAGGCTCGACGCCACCCAGATACTCTGGAAGGTATTCAACCTTGAGATGTGGTTTAAGGTATTTATCGATAAAGATACCTTTTATTAAAGATAGATTATATCCTGGTAATGATAAAGGGATAGAAATAATAGAAGGTAATCTTTAACATGGCGGGTAATTAGAAAATTTTGTTTTACATGTTCATTACCGTTTTTTCCGAGCCACCTGGCATATTCAGGATTGCTGAGAAGAAGCCTTAATGCATAGGCTGCCCCCTCAATGCTATGACAGAGAAGCCCTGTAAATTTGTTCTTTACCTGAAGCTGGATACCACCCACTGCAGATGCTACAACTGGTTTTGACTTCCATAATGCCTCTGTAACAGTTAACCCGAACCCCTCTTTAATTGATTTTTGCATTATTACTGTTGCTGCCCTTTGAAGTGCATTTATCTCTATGTCGCTTTCAGGGGGTATCAACAGGATATGGATGTCAGGGTTGTCCGATGCCCTTTGTCTTACCTCTTCTAAAACCTTATCTGATTCAGGGTCATCTGTGGCTGTGCCACCAGCGAGGACAAGCTGACATGGGATGTTTTTCCTCACCATCTCAAAAGCCTCTATTACGCCCACCGGATCCTTTAGGTAATCAAATCTGGAAACCTGTAGGATTATAGGTTTTTCCTTGTTAAGTCTGTATTTATTAAGGACCTCATCTATTGTCTCTTCTGACAACTCTTTATTTTTATCGCTCAAAGGATCTATAGACGGATGAATGAGAAACTGACGATTAGGAAGCTTTCTTGCAAAATTTGGTGCTGAAAACACTGTAGCATCATAATTGACAACATGTTGATATAAAAAATTCCACACATCAATGTCAGGGTTCGATACGTCTATATGACATCTCCAGATCCATTTTTCCCCAATCTCACCTTTTTTTGATATGAGAACAACAGGCTGTGGGTCGTGGATAAAGACTATATCCCCTGCCAACTGCATCTCTTCTATGTTTTTTTTACTCACATCAAGAAAAAGGGCATAGTCTTCAGGGGTGATTATCTCTTTTTTGCCGTGCAAGGCATTATGGAATTTTTTTGTAACTGTGAAAAAATCTTCATTCCCTTTTATGACCATCCATCTTGTATCAACACCAAGCTGATTGAGCAGCGGGACCATTCTTATGAGAATTTCTGCAACCCCTCCACCGGAAAATGTTGAGTTAATGTTGACAACCGTCTTTCCTGATAGCTTTTCTGCCAGTGCATAAAGCGCCTCAATAGTCCCTCTACCCACAATAGGTATATAATCATGGAGCTTTGCCTTCAAGTGAAAGGTTATATCTTTATCCAAAGGCATATTCTTTCTCCAGGTGTTTTTCTGCTAAATTTATAATCATTGAGCGAAGTCCTTCAAGTGTATAGGTATATGGATCAAGAATAGCAATCTCATCGGCGAGGGCCTTTTCACCAAGACAATCGTCAATCCAGATGGAAAAGTCATTAACCCCCTTATGTAATCTCAGACGGGCTTCAAGGATATGGTAATATAGGGTACCAAGGCTTACCACGCGAAGTATATCTATAAATTCTCTCAAATCATGTGCAACATAAGATGTGGGGATTACTGCACTTAAAGATTTTATAAAGTGGAATTCCCTTCCAGGGGGCGCATCCTTTATACCATGTTCCTGTCTTTTTGCAATCTCCTCTTCTATCACCTCTACGATTCTTTCTCGGAGTGCACCGATTGTGGAAAATTCAAAGGTGTCTATATTTGCTAGCTTTTCTCCCAAGACCTGATCACCTAATGCATCGTTTACCCACAAGGCAAAATCGTTTGGAGGTTGTGGTGTCAGATACTGAAATTCTTCTATAAAGTTGTGAGTATGGTAGTAGATAACAGAGTTATCTACTTTTTTCAATATTGTAACTAACTCCTGAATATTTATGGCTTTAAGGCCTGTTAATTCTTTTAGATGAAGCCTTGCAGAGAACCTGAAAGGCTGCGTTGCCTGTTTTAAGGATTTGCTAATTATTGTCACAATAGAGCGTTGGAATTTACTGTTCGGTATAAGGAGAATTTTTCCATCAGATGTTTTTACATAGATATTTGTCTTTGTAATATCTAATATATATCCCTCTTCTCCAGTATCGAGTTTTATGTAATTGCCTACCTTAATGAGTTTGTTTCGCGCTATCTCAAAACCAGAAAAAATATTGGTTATCTCATCACGGGCTATAAAGATAGTTATTAATATAGCAATAAAAAGCATGAGCATCAAAGGGGTCACAGGCATACTCCAAAGATCGAGTATTATAAGTACCGCTACTACTGAAAAGGCAATCTTTAAACCTTTTATAATCACCGTGGTAGTATTTGCTGGAAAGAGGTTTATTTTTTTTAAATATAAATGGAGTATCCTTTCTAAAAGTATTATGATGGTCCAGGTAAAGGTAAGGATAAATACACTACTAAAAATTTTTCCAAAAAAAGTCTTAAGGTGTACAGGAAGAGGTGTAAGCTGAATAGATATATAGCCGCCAAGTATAATACACCATTGGAGAAAAGGGGTTTTTGTTGTATCAAGGAAGACTTTTTTTTCCTCCCACCGAATCTGAGAAAAGGCCCTTTCCAGATAAATGAAGAGTTTTCTTCTTAGCCAGATTGAGGCAACTATAAAGGCAATAAATACAACAGCAGGGGTTAAAAGACTTAACCAATTATTAACAAACCATTCAAGGGTTTTCTGGATCATTTGTCAATTATAGCACAGATTTTTTTAATAAATATATTTATTTCTGCCTGTGACTTGAGGTAGTAGTGGGCATTTGTTTTTTTAGATCTGCCAACCTTAATTGTAATACCCTTATCGCCCAGGGCAGAAAAAGCAGTTTCATCGGTTACGTCATCTCCTATATATAAAGGAATACAATCATTTTTATAGTCTCTAAGGATATAAAGGGCAGCCTTGCCTTTATCCCAATCTACACGAGGCGCTAATTCAAGAACCTGTTTGCCTTTTAAGACCTTAAAGGGCATATTATAAAATTCCTTAGAGATTGTTTCATTAAATATAGATTTTGCTGTTTTTTTGCCTTTTTCGTCAGCCATTCTGAAATGTAAGGTAAAGGAGAGTTTTTTATCCTCAATAAATACACCGGGGATATGGGAGATGTTTTTTGATATTATATCTCTGGCTTTATTAATCGTCTTTATGATAGGGTCTACCTCAGGATGAATAAACCTTATACCAGGTCCTGATATTTCAAGGCCATGGTTTCCACCATACAAGATACCCTTGATATTTATCCTGTTTTTTATGTCCTTTAAGGACCTTCCGCTTAAAATGGCAATAGGGGCCAGTTTTTTATTTATAATCCTCTTAAAGTATAATTCTATTTCTTTATCAAGCTGGCATGATAAGGGGTCCTTTTGAATGGGCACGAGGGTGCCATCAAAGTCAAAAAACAAAAAAAGTTTTCCTCCTTTTATGAGGTTAGAATGCCTTTTAAAGAAATATTCAGGATTCATATGATTATAAACGGGTTAGTTCTGTAATCAGGGTTGCTGCCCATTTGTATATATTATGTTCCTGAACGATTTCCTTCATTCTCTTCATACGGTTTTTCTTTTCCTCCTCATCCATGGTTACAGCCAGGTATATTGCATCAGCCATTGATTCTATATCATAGGGGTTTACAATGAGTGCATCTTTTAATTCCCTTGATGCACCTGCAAATTGGCTTAAAATTAGAACGCCTGAATCTTCGAGACAGGATGCCACATATTCCTTGGCAACAAGGTTCATACCATCATGGAGGGATGTAACCATACATAGGTCAGCAGCCATATAAAATGGCATAATTTTTTCGTGGGGGTGATTACCTTTTAAAAAAATGATAGGTTTCCAGTTTTTTGTTTGAAAACGCCAGTTGATGTCCTCTGCAATCTCTTCAACATGGGCAAGGAGGTCTCTGTAACGTTTAATATGGGTTCTACTGGGTGCACCGAACTCTATGAATGTAAACTTTTCTAAAAATTCGGGATATTTTTCAAAGAATCTATCAATGGCGCGGAAACGTTCAGGGATACCTTTTGTATAATCAACCCTGTCAACACCTATACCCAAATACGTTGAATTAATGCCCATCTGCCTGAAAAGACTTTCTTTTAAAGAATCCTTACTACTAACTACCGCATCTTTTCGTGAAAATTCAGGGCTTATGCTTATGGGGAATGGTTTTACAAAGCTTATATGGCCTTTTATGCTGATAGAGAACTGTTCCCAGTCAATCTTTGATTCGAGAAATCTATCCACAGTATCAAGAAAATTGTTGCAGTAAAGTTGAATATGAAAACCTATGAGGTCAGCCCCGAGCATCCCTATGAGTATCTCCCTTACCCATGGGCATATCCCGTATGTTTCAGGGTTGGGCCAGGGTATATGCCAGAATATTGCCACCTTTGCGTCAGGTCTCTTGTCCTTTATTAAATAAGGTAAAAGGGCAAAGTGGTAATCCTGAACCAATATAAGGGGTGATTCTATATTTTCTATTTCTTCGATGGTGGCAAGGGCAAATTTTTCATTTACCTTTTGGTAATAGGACCAGTCATCGAGACGAAAAACAGGTCTTTCATGGGTGATATGACAGAGGGGCCATATACCTTCATTTGCAAAACCGTAATAGTAACCATTCTCTTCCTCTTTTGTCAGCCATATCCTCTTTAATGTGTATAAAGGATTTTCAGGGGGAACCTTGATTTTATTATTTTCATCAACTACAAACCTGTCAGCCTCTCCGCTACCATGTGCAATCCATACGCCATCACATGCCCGCATTACAGGGTCAAGGGCAGTAACAAGACCTCCAGGGGGTATTATAGATGTTATTGAGCCATCTTTTTTTATATGCATATAAGGTTCTCTGTTGGATATAATAAACAGTTTTTTATCGCCTAATTCGCCTGAAATATGGGCTTTTAATCTTTCAGCATCCCACACAGACTCTGTTATTGCCCGTGTCTGCTCTTTCTCCATCTTTTTTTGTGTCATAGAAAGGGTTTTTGCGAGATGTGAGACTTCTGTTATCAAGGGTGCAAGGATATCGCCTCTTGGGATTTCGGTTCTCTTTTTTTCTTTTTCGTTTCCTAGCCTCAAATCCCTTACCCATTCTGCAATCTGGGCTATGGGTCCTGTAATACTCCATTTTACAACAAGCAAAGTAATTATTATTATTACAATCGATAGAATTACGAAACGGATAAAATTATATTTCCAGATTTCTCTAAGCCTTATATCAATAAACGAGGCATCCTGAAATAATGTAAGGGCTCCTATAATGTTGCCATCCTCATCTTCTAAAAACTTAGTATAAATAAATAGGTGTATATTGTTAATTTTTTTAAAACTATGTATTGCCCTTTTTTCAGAGATGGAGTTTAAAACCTGCGGAAGTATTAATGGCGCATGTTGTGATATAGCCTGCGTTGACGCAATTACTTCACCCTGAACATTATTTACAATAACACCGTTTAATCTTTCACGGTTGCCAAATCTCTCAACAAAACGGTTTAGTTTTGTAAAGATTCTGGACTGAACAAGAGGGATGACAGATTCCTCAAGGCTTTCATTAAGAAGTATGGTTCTTCTCTCCAGTTCGCTGACAAGTCTTTGCCTTTCTATCTTGACCTGGTAGAATGAAAATGATACTGCCACAAGGGCAACAACAATCACAAGAGAGAATATAAGTCGTAGGGTTATTTTCATGATCAGAGTCCAATCCTTATTGTTGACTTTAGAATATTTTGTCTATTTTTTAAAGATAAATTTTGTATTGTGTATTGTCAAAAGTTTTTCCTCACCCCTCGCCCTCCCCCAACAAAGGAGAGGGTTTTTATATTTCAATATGTTTTGTGGCACCTTTTTTACAGATCCCTAATAAAGGCTGGTAGTGGGGAATAGAGATGATCCAAGAGATGAATCAGGCAGTTGCAGACATAAGTTGTATGTGTCTATATAGTAAAAATTCATTTGTGCCAGGTTAAAATTGCTGGGGTTTTGCTAATGTTTTATACTATAATCCCGCCCCCTACCGGCACACCATCCTTTTCTATGATAAACCTTCCCATCTCAGGGATGTATGAAAAGGTATCGATGGCAAGGGGTTTTCTGGTCTTTATCCTGACCCTTGCCACCTCACCTATCTCAAGGGTATCTGATTTTTCCTTTCTATCCATTGTGGCCGGGTCAAATTTCTCTCTGATCTCCATTGAACAGGGGCTTTCCTGGGTTGTGCATTTTATTGTAATGGCATCACCCTTTTTGTATTCCCCATAGAACCAGAATAGGTTTGCATCAAACCCCCTTTTTACATGGATGTCCTTTGTCCCTGCGATAACATTACCCCTTTTGATGGGTTTGCCGTCTTTTATAATCAGTCCTATAGATTCGCCATATGATGCCTTTTCTACACCTTTTTTGAGAAATTTTTTTATCTCCACTATTTTACATTGCCTGTTTTTGGGAAAGACATATGTCTCCATCCCTGGCTCTACCTCCCCTGATTCTATCCTGCCCACATAGATAGTCTCCCTGCTTATTCTGTAGACATCCTGGACAGGGAACCGGAAGGGTCTTTTCTCAAATGCCTTGAATGTTAATTCATCTAATGCCTCAAAAAGACATGGCCCATTATACCAGTTAATGGTGTTATCCCTTCTTGCCACATTTATCCCTGATAGGGCAGAGATGGGTATGAAAAATTTGGGCCTTATAGAGATAGCAGAAAAGAATTCATCTATCTCCCTTACAACCCTGTCGAAAACCTCCTTTGAATAACCCACAAGATCCATCTTGTTTATAAGGACACACACATCTTTAATGCCCACCATGCCTAATAGGTATGCATGTCTTTTTGTTTGCTCCCTTATCCCTTCGTTGGCATCGATGATTAAAACCGCTGCCTCTGCGTAGGATGCGCCGGTGATCATATTCCTTAAAAACTCCTTATGACCAGGGGCATCAATAATGACGTATTTTCTTTTCTGTGTCTGGAAGTATATCTGTGTAGTGTCAATGGTGATACCTTTCTCTCTCTCCTCCTCTAAGGCATCGAGGACAAAGGCAAACTCTGTGTGCTTGCCAAGCATAGACGATGTCTCGGTTATCTCGTGATACCTGTCTTCCTTCAAAACCCCTGTATCATAAAGCAACCTGCCGATAAGGGTGCTTTTTCCATGATCTATGTGACCTGTTATAACTATTGGTAGCGCTAACTGTTCCATTTATTTCGCCTCCTTTTTTTACATATACCCAAGTGCCCTTAATTTCTGCATAGTATAGATATTCTCCTTGTCCTGTGCCCTTCCTGCCCTCTCTGATTGTTTTGATGTCCTTACCTCTTCAATGATGTCATCTATTGTTGAGGCACTTGATTCTATAGGAGAACAGCAGGGGACACACCCAATACTCCTGTATCTCTTTCCCTCTTTGCTAAGATAGAGATCAACAATCGGGAGACCCTCTCTTTTTATATACTGCCATATATCGAGTTCAGTAAAATGCAGTATAGGGTGAACCCTATAGTGCTCCTCTGCATAAAGAAATGATTTGTATTGATCCCATATCTCGGCGGGCTGATTCTCATAGTCCCATTGAAACTGTTCATCCCTTGGCGAGAAATATCTCTCCTTTGCCCTAATGCCATGTTCATCCCTTCTAATCCCAAGAAATATTGCCTTGAATCCGTATTTTTTTATAACCTGTTTTAATGCATTTGTTTTAAGTTCTGTGCAACACTCAAGCTTCATGCCCTTACCAGGTCCCATGCCCTCTGCAAGTTTTTCCTCATTTCTGCCTACAATAAGCTCAAAGCCCCACTCCTTTGAAAGCCTATCCCTGAATTGATACATCTCAGGGAATTTATAGCTTGTGTCTATGTGGATGATAGGAAAGGGTATCTTGCCAAAAAATGCCTTTCTGATAAGCCACAGAAGGGTTGTTGAATCCTTACCTACAGACCAGAGCATGGCAATATTTCTGAATCTATAGTATGCCTCTCTTATTATATATATGCTTTTACTCTCAAGCATGTCGTAATGGTCCATGTATATTCCTCCTTATCTTTTCTCAAAATAATCTTTTATAATCCCTGACGGAAACTCAATATTTATCTCCTTATTGATTTTTATGTCCTCAGGTGTAATTAGCACCGCATTATCCCATGTGTGCATGCCCTGAAATATATCCCTTGTGAAAACATTATCTTTTCTGAGATTGCCTTTAAGGTCATAACCCCTCCTGGGAATACACACAAGGTCTGGCGCCTGTTGCATAAAATTACCTTTGTAGATATCTTCTTTTTCAAAGATTTGACTGATTACCGAAACCCCATTCCCATCCCTCAGATTAAAGAGCACCTCCTTTATTTTCTTTCTTACTGTTTCAGCCCCATCCTCTTTAACACAGCCTCTTGGGTATCTATTTTCATAGTTTATATAGATTCTCCCTGGGTCCATGGCAAAGGCTATAGTTCCTGTATCTATCCTTTCATAGAATTCCCTTGTCTTATCTATCCTCAAGATGCCAGCCTCTTGAAGGTATGCGTTTAGGTTTACCTCGGTTTTTAGTTTCTCGAATCCGTGGTCAGAGAGGACAAGAAACAGTATATCATCACCATATCTTTTTATGGCTGTATTATATATACTGGTTATGAATCTATCCACCTTTCTATAAAAACTATCAAATAATGGGGTGTCTTTTTCATTAAAAAAGAAATGGTGTAGCCTGTCTGTCTCTGTAATACAAACAACGGCTATATCCCAGTCTTCCTCGCCCAGGAGTTTTTTTGATATCCCCTCTCTTATCTTCATACTTTCAATAAGGTCATTATAGAATCCATCCCTATCCTCCCTTGCCTTTAACAGGTCTACATCTATGATATAGCCCATGTCTTTCAGGATAGGGATATAATTGCCAGGATAGACGGCCTTATCAAAATCTATTGCCACAAAACCTGAGACCAGAAGCCCATCCACAGGGAAGGCAGGATAGGTGTTGGGGATATTCAAAATAATGGATCTTTTAATCCTCTTTTGTTCCCTGAGAGATTGCCAGAACAGGGGTGCCTTTATGTCTCTTGAGTTGGGGAAGTAGAGCTCATAGGTATTCAGGGCAAGCTCGGTAAACCCGAATATACCATGTTCAGCGGGATTTGCACCTGTCATAAACGATGTCCAGGAGACGCTTGATATATCAGGGAGGGATGCATGCATGCGGTGAAGCCTGTAGCCTGAATCAATTATTTTTTTCAGTCCCTCCATGCAGCCTTTTTCAATGAGACCCTGTAAAAGCTCGTAGGGAACACCATCTATACCGATTATAAGCGCCTTCTTCATTTGTTTTTTTCTATCTCCTGCCTTTTTTTCAGCTTATCTCCCCAGAGATATATGCCCTTGTTCTTTTATCATTGGGGGAGCCAAAGAATTCCCCTGCCTCCCCATGCTCCACAAGTTCACCCAGATATAGAAATATGACATAATCTGCAACCCTTCTTGCCTGTCTCAAAATATGGGTAACAACAACTATGGTATATCTTTTTTTGAGAAGCCTGAATTGTCTTTCTATTAGCTGTGCCGAGATAGGGTCAAGGGCAGAGGTTGGCTCATCGGCAAGGATGACCTCAGGCTCCACTGCCAGTGCCCTTGCAAGGCTAAGCCTCTGTTGTTGACCAATAGAGAGCCTTGATGCTGGTTCATTGAGCCTGTCTTTTACCTCATCCCATAGCCCCGCAAGACTGAGATAACACTCAACAAGCATGTCCATTGCCTTACCTTTTTTACCAATGTTGCCGATATGCAGGACATCGTTCGAAATTAGCCCCTCTATCTGGCTTTTAATCTGTCCATCTGTAAGCCTGTGCACCTTGGGACCAAAGGCTATGTTATCATATATAGACATGGGAAGGGGGTAGGGCCTTTGGGACATGAAACCTACTTTTTTTCTCAGGGAGAGGATATCTGTTTTTGGGTCGTATATATCTACACCGTCTATAAGGACATTGCCTCGGACTGTCACATCATCATTTAACTCAAGAAGTCTATTTATACTCTTTAAAAGCGTTGTCTTGCCGCAGCCAGAGGGACCAATTATAGCAGTAATACGACCATCAGGTATATCTACTGTCACATCATTTAGTATTTTTTGTGTTCCATATGTGACAGCAAGATTTCGAAGGCTTATATGTGACATACACCCTACCTCACTATATGTCTTGAAAAACGTCTGCCTATGATCCTTGAGAATACACTAACCAGTATTACAATAAAAAGAAGGACCAGGGCAGAGGCATACGCCCGTTGTTGAACCTCTGGAATAGGTGTGGTTATCTGAAAGAATACAGCAAGTGGTAAGGATGCCACCGGGTCAAATAATGATTTGGGGATATAGTCTGTGTAACCTGCTGTAAACAAAATGGATGCGGCGTCACCTATTCCCCTTCCAAAGGCAAGAAGTATTGCCGTTGTTATTCCTGGGAGGGATTGTCTCAGGACAACAGCAATAGTTGTTTCGAGCTTGGTTGTCCCCAATGTATAGGATACCTCTTTCAATTCATGGGGAACCATCCTTATTACCTCTTCCATAGAACGAACCATAATGGGCAGCATAAGAAGTGCAAGGACAATGATACCCCCCAGCAGTGATGCCCTTACACCAAAATATACCATCACAATAAAACCAAAGGCACCATATACAATGGATGGCGTTCCCCACAAAACATCAAGGATAAGCCTACTAAAATCTGCAATACGTCTGTTCGAATACTCTTTCTGTAGACTAAGGGCAACCGGGAGACTGATGATTATGGCAATAATAGATGCACCAAAGGCAAGATATACAGAGCCAACAATTGCATTTGCAATGCCCCCTTCCTTCCCCAGGTAATAACCCCCTTTCGGGGTATCAATGAGCATGGATATATTGAGTGCTGGCGCACCTTTTACAACAACCAAGACTATAATGCCACAAAGAATAATCATTACTATGGCAAGGGATAGGATCATAAGCCCCTTGAATATCTTTTCCACAACCTGCCTTGGGATCATTAGGTCCCCTTCCTTTCTATCTTCAGTAATGTCAGGTTTGCAGCAAGGCTGAAGATGCCAACTACAAGCATAAGGATAAAGGCAGCAAAAAGAAGTGCTGAATCATATAGGGGCAATGACATCATCTCACCATAGTTGTTGGCAATAAGGGCAGGCAAAGGGTATGCCGGGTCAAATAGTGAGGTGGGGATCTTTGGAACATTTCCAACCACCATCATCACGGCTATTGTCTCGCCAAAGGCACGGGCAAAACCAAGGACAATAGCTGCAACAATACCTCTTTTTGCTATCCTGAATAGAACATGCCTTATTGTCTCCCATCTTGTTGCACCGAGGGCAATGGATGCCTCCCTTGCCTCCTGGGGTATTGACCTCAACACCTCCAGCGTAACAGAGATGATTACAGGGCATACCATGATTGCAAGTATAATACCACCTGCAAGGAGACTATACCCTGTTGTCTTGACACCAAGTATATTGCCGATAATCTTGACAAAAGGTACTATAGCTATCACACCACAGAGCCCGTATATAACAGAGGGTATCCCTGCAAGGACATCAATGGTGAGGTGGACAACCTCTCTATAATGTTTTTTAGCAAACTCAGAAAGATATATGGCACAGAGAAGGCACGGCACAATCGATAGGGCCATAGCGATTACAGTTACCTCTATGGTCCCAATAATGAATGGGAAAAAACCAAATTCACCTCTTAACGGATGCCATGATGTGCCTAAAATTAATTGATATATACTTTGCGATTTAAGGATTGGGTATGATTTTATAAAAAGAATCAGTGCCATTAAGAAGGCTATGGAGTTTATAAAAATCAATGAAGACCGTATTGTGATCCCTGATGAGATGTCTTTTAACCTTCGGATATCCATAATCTATCTTTTAATCTTATCAATAGCCTCTTTAATCTGGTTCTCTGAGAGCTTTATATATCCTGCCTCATCCACAAATTTCTGCCCATCTGTGAGTGCCCATTCCAAAAATGTCTTTACCTCATCCTTAAAATGCCCCTTTGTTACAATATGCAGTGCCCTTGCAGGGGGTGAGGGATATACCCCCGATGCAACTGCATTCATTGCCTTCTGCCTTGTATCTATCTCCTCCTTTGATTCAATCTTACCATCTTCATTGATATCAATGGGTATAACCATAAGCCCTTTAACAGGTAACCCTGTTTTTGAATCAAAGGCATAGTTTAGATTATTATAGCCTATGCCATTTATATCCTTCCTGACTGCATCTGCAAGCCCTGGGTCACTATATACCGCAATACCCTTTAGATCCTCCTGACTTTTACCGCCAAGATATTGTGCCCATGTTTCAGCAGCACCACAGGAATCAGACCTGGTATATACCTGAACCATATCCCTTTTTGATGAACCTGTTATCTCTCCCCATGACATCTGTCTTCCCTTAATCCAAAGGTCTATAAATGTCTGTCTTTTTATCCCTTTTTCCATAATCCTTTTTAATTCAGGATTATCTGCATTTAAGGTAGGAAATACTGCATCTTTTACAACAGGGATAAAGACAGCGCCCTGTTTTATCTCCTCGGGTTTTAGATCCCTTGAGACCATACCAATATCCACAAGATTTGATAGGGTATCAGCAACACCCTTTCCTGCACCCCCTGCAGATATATCAAGCCTTATCTTAGGGTTAATTTTGCTGTATTCCTCTGCCCATTTCACCATCATAGGATATAATGCCCATGCACCTGAAACCCTGATGGTTACCTTGGGCGCCTTTTCCTTCTCGTCCTTACTATTGCATCCTGTCAATCCTGTGAAAAATATAATCGCAGTTAAAATAAATACTATTGTCCTCAGACCCCTCCACGAAAAGCCCGATGCCTTCTTCACCTTAGATTCATGATGCTTCCCGTCCATTTTAATCCTCCTTTACAGATACCCAAGTGATTTAAGTTTCCTCTTTATTGCCTCTATCTCATCCTTATTGAGGGAGGGTCCATTGCTGCTGCTTGCCTTCATCGATATAATGTCCCTTAGAACATATACGATAAAATCTGTAGCTGAACTGAAACCAGTATCTTTTATTATCTCCTGGATATTTTTATATAAAGCCTTTGGTATCTTTATTGTCACTCTCTCTTGGGCACTCATATCATACTCTTATTGTATTCAAATTTGAGTGTAGTTTAACAGCTATACCTTAACGTGTCAATATTTTTTATCGATTCTATTTATCTCAGGCTAATTCGCAGTCAATAATATGGGAGTTAAGGCAGGTTTTCCCTGACTGGCTCAAAACTATAACCTTGACCGAAAATCCCTGACAAAGAAAATGTAGGGATCTGTAATGATACAATAACCCCTTCAATAGTTGCCTCTTCATCTGGAAAAATAAAAAATTGAAAAAAAATTGAAATAATTTCCTTTCGCCATAGGTTTTATAAAGAGTATGAAACAAAAATAATAAAAAATCCAAAAAAGATTTAATTAAAAATGTCATATAAGAAATCCCATATACAAGGGGGCACTATATGCTAAAAAATTTTTTTCAGGACCTTTATCATTATCCTGCTGATTGGTTTTGTGGCAATAGGTTGTGCATCAGATACGGCAAGAGAGGTCGCCCGTGCAACCGATGGGACATCCATGTCATGTGGGCTATACAGCAACACCCTTCCGGGTGCAGTGGTATGCCTGGGGGTGCAGGCGGTGAATCTTACCGCTGAGGGTATAGATAAGATTTCGAACTCAACCCCGGATTCTGAAATAACAGAATCCAGCTATTGGCCTATGGAGAAGAAAAGTTTTTGGGGGCGGCTCTTTCTGAGATGACAGAACCCAAAACTATTAAAAATAAAAAAAGGAGGAATCAGAATGTTAAAAAGTTTTCTTAAAGCCTTTGTTGTTATCCTGCTGGTTGGTTTTGTGGCGGTAGGTTGTGCATCAACGGTAAAGGTGATAGAACATGCGTCCTTACAAACAAAGGTTAATCTAAGTGAACCTGTGTTTTTAAACCTTGCTGTTGCAGAAAGAACTGCCTATGTAAAGACAACAAATACATCAGATGTCCAGAATATTCCCCTTGACGTGGCACTTAAAGATAGACTCAGCAAAAAGGGCATAATCCTCGTAGAGGATCCTACAAAGGCAAACTGGATTATCCAGGCAAACATCACCTCCCTTGTCTATAATAAAGTAGCATCCTTAGGCAAAGAGGCAGGCGGTGCAGGTGCAATCCTTGGTGGTGTTAGCGGCGGTATTTTAGGCGGTACTTCAAGGGATTCATGGCTTGGTGCAGCAGTAGGCACAGTCGTTGGTGGTGCAGTAGGCAGCATAGCAGGGGCCCTTGTTAAGGTAGAATCATATACAGGCACTGTGGATTTGCAGATACAGGAGCGTGTAGCAGGGGGTGTAAAAGGCACCATGAAGACCGAGGCAAAACAGGGCACATCCACCACAATGACCACCCAGCGAGAAATTGTAAGCGATTTTCAAACCTATAGAACCTATCTAACTGTCGAGGCAACAAGAACCAATATAAATCTTGATGAGGCAGTAGCAGAACTTGCAACAAAGATTGCAGACCAGATCGCAGGGCTATTCTAAAGCCCTGCGATCTGTGGGAATGTTACGCTAAAGCGAATTAAAACACCTTCGGCTATAAGCCGAAGGGTTTAGCAATCGCGTCGAATGAATTCGACTTATACACAACCGCTTGGTAGAACGATTTTATTGGCTTTGTCCCTTTGGGAGTTCGCCAAAACTTCGCTTCGCCTAATGGTGAGGGGGTTCAACCATCCCCAATGGGGATAACATGCAGGAAGAAACAAAGTTTATAGTATTGTCAAAAGTTTTATGAAAAGGCGCCTTAAAACATATGGAAACATAAAACAAACCCTCTCCCTCACTCTCTTCCACAAGGGGAGGGGGAGAGGGAAAAATCTTTGCTAATACGATTTCGATAGAGGGGGGGTAGGGTTATTTTAGGCAACACATGGAGAATAAAAAGGAATTAAACATTACTTTATAAGTAGAAAGTTTTGATAATACGAAATCTATAACGAGGAGGTTTAAATGGATTTTCTTTCCATCCTTTCTTTTCTAATCCCTTTTGTATTAGTCTTTGGCTGCTGGTTGTGGTCGCTGATCGACATATTAAAGGGTGAATTTTCAGGTTTTAACAAGATAATCTGGCTACTCCTTGTGATATTTATACCTTTTCTGGGGATGGTCTTATACCTGATTGTTGGTAGAAAACAGAAGATAGTCATTAGGGAATCAAATCCTGGCTAATAGAAAAAAAATAATAGTGAATTCATGTAATTATAACTATATATGATATATTTTCTTGACAGACTTTAGGGTTTTTTATTATTAATGTCTTAAAAAAGGGGTGGAGCTTGAACTATTATCTTTCCATTCAATTTTCTGCCATTCAAAAGGTTGTTTTAAGGCATGACAGACTCTGGTCGATTGCAGGCACAAGCCACATACTCTCACGGCTAAATGAGATCGAAATGAAAAAGGTCATAAAAAATCACAGCGGGAGGGTGATCCTTGCCAGCGGTGGAAAACTTACTGCCTCTTTTCCATCAAAAAAGGATGCAGAGGAAGCAAAAAAGGATATCAGGGCCCTTATCTCAACAAGGCTACCCATGCTTGAATACCAGGTCTCCTCTGTTATTGATGCAGAATCATTTAAAGAGGCTCAGAAGAAAGATTTCCATGAGGATAAAGATTATCCAGGTATTACCCGCGAACTAAAAGAGATAAAAAGATGTTTTAGAGGCTATGGCGTTACCTTCAACCCCCATCTTGCCCTCTGCGAGGAGTGCGAGGAATATCCTCTTGAATCAGATCTCAAGGTCAGCAAAAAGGGTGTATGCAGGATCTGCAATCAGTCATGGAAAGCAGCAAGGATAAATCTGGGTGAACTTCTGAAAAAAGACGAAAATGATATGACGAGTATAGAAAAGATATACTTAAAATACACCAGAGTTCTCTCAAAAAAAGATAATTTAGAGGTTCCCCTCAACATGGAAGACCTCTTTCCAGAGGATAAATCAGAGAATAAACCAGAGAATAAACCAGAGGATAAAAATGGTAAAGAAAAAGAGAAAGAAAGAAAAAGGATTGCTGTCTGGTCCTCAGATGTAAACAGCATGGGTGATAGACTGCCCCTCTGGATTAGCCAGGAAGAAGGGGATATTCAAAAGACCTTTGATAAATTAAAAGACTTTATTATAGATGTTCTATCAGAGACATTAAAAAAAGTCTTCACAGAAGAGACATTAATAAAAAAGAATGATGGCATAATCTATATACCATTCAGGCTCATAGTAGCAGGAGGCGATGACCTATTCATTGTGATGCCCCACAGATTCATTGTAGATTTTGCCTTAACATATTCAAGAATAATGAGTGAAAAGGCAGTTAATATCTCTGAATATAGCGATACCCTTACAAAAACATGGCTTGAAAAGAAGGCAAAAGAAGAAGAAAAGGATGGAAAGAAAAAAAACCTGGAGTTTTCTGACCTTTCCTTTGCTGGTAGCTTTATCGTAACCCATATTCATACACCATTTACCAGAATCCATGCTATCGGTGAAGACCTGATGAGCACAGCAAAGAAAAAGACAGATAGAAAGGTAAACAGTATAAACTGGCGTATCCTCTCTGTAGATGAAGAGACCCCGACCGAGGACATATTAAAGACCGAAAGACCCCTTGGAATCGAAAAACCCTACAATGGGTTTCTTACCTTTGATAAGTATGTAGAACTCTGTAAAGAATTTAGCAATCTCTCCAATTCCCACATCCACCAGATTGTAAGAAAGATTATAGAATTGAATGGCAATTCAGGTGCCCTTGAAAGGTGGTTATATACCCTCCCTGAGGCAGGGAAAAATGATAGTGGTATCAAAAAACTTCTCGCCCACACGGAACTAAAAGATAATAATGATAAAGTGGATATAAAAAGGATTGTAACCCTTTTTGAACTTATAAATCTTATGAGGGGATAGGTAAATGGGAAAGACTCTATTTCTCGCAAAGGGAAGGATAAAGGCAAAGGCACATGGATACTGGTTCACCTCAGGTGGAGAAAAGGCAGCTTTTGGTTTCTATCCCCATCTGAAGGACACAGAAGGCTACCCTGTATTTCCAGATACCCAGCTCCACGGAGATTTGAGGATGGCAGCAAGATGGTTTTTAAAACTCAACGGAGATGAAAAAAAAGAGATGATTATCAAGGTCTTTGGAGATGAACCAAAGGCAAAGACCCGCAATATACCATCAAGGCTCTTCCTCACAGACCTTACCCTCACCAATGATTCTAAAAGGATATGGAGGCAGGAGAGGTTTGAGATAAAACCCCGTATAGCCATAGATGATAAAAAAAGGACAGTATCAGAGCATATGCTTGTAAACATGGAAGTCGCATACATGGAGGGCATTGAGCTTGAGGCAGGTTTTTACCTTGGCTATTTCAATGATGAGGATGAGTTTAATAGGGCAAAGTGGCTAATAGAGGGCTCCATCTCCCTTTTAAGTGGTTTTGGTCAGTCCCGTTCCAGAGGATACGGCAGGGCAGAGCTTGAAATAGAATGGGCAGAGGATGAGAGGATAGCCTATAGCGCCATTGACAATTCAAATGAAAAAGCCACATACCTCGTTCAGGCAGACTACTTCCTCAAGGCACTCATAAACATGAGAAACAAGCCTGTCCAGCCTGGAAGCACCCAGTTTCTACCATCCCGTTATGCCATCACAGAAGACCAGGTAAGGGCATGGTTTGTGAGAACTTATCATAGCCTCTTTGATAGCTGGCCAGAATACGAAGAGATGAAATCCCTTTCCTTTTCTTGGATTTATCCAGCCTGGCATGAGAGAGATCGATTTTTTTATGGGATACCACCAGCCATGACCACCCTGAAAAACGAGGTGGGTAAAATAAGAGATATAGTAGGCATAAGTCAATCTCCAAAAGAAGAGGAAAAAATAGACCAGGAGAACTTCTTCTCCACAAAGACAAAACCTCTGCCAAAGGACTATTTTGTAACAACAGATAATAGCCCTTCTGTCTTCAGGCTTGAGACAGAGAGGAGGATTAGAAACCAGATAGAGGATAATTTTGCCACAGCCGAAGATGGCGGGCTCTTTGTCCAGGAGCTGGTTCGAAAGGGGCAATATTTTGGCGGTAAAATAAACCTTTTAAGAAAAGCAGATGAGACCTTCCATCAAAGGGCCATCTTTATCCTTCAAAATATAAAACCAGTGATTGGAGGAACCATCTTTGAACCTATATTAAACATCGATAATGACGTAAATATAAATAAAAAAGGTGAGACTGATAACCCTTCAGGTGAAAAACCCTTACACTATCTTGTTGTAACACCCATACCCTTTGATTTCAGCTTGGTCAACTACATAAAAGCATCCTATTCTAAAAGAAAAGATGATGAGGTGATCTCAATGGATGCAAATATGATAAGTCTTGATACTATAAGGCGCTACAATACTACCCTCAGACGTCCAAAAAGACCTGAAATCTTTATATGGCAGGGCTCTGTAATTAAAGACGAAGATGGCATAGAAAATTACAAAGAAAATATAATCTCATGGCACGGTTTCGGAGATGACCTCGAGTTAAAGAAACAGGAATCAACGAAAAAGATAGAGGAAAAGGTTTATATTGATGAGAAAAAGCCCTCAACCCAAAAAAGACCGGAATACTTTGATAGCCTTGCAAAAAATATGACCCCGTCCCAGGCAGGAATACTGAAGGAGTTTCTAAATAGGCACAGGAGTATAGAAGATATTAAGAGGGTAGTAGAAGACAGGGAAGAGAAATATAAGAAGAAGCAAAAGGATGAGTGGCAAAAGCTCTATGAAGAAATAAAATACCGCTGCGATAAAGACCCAACAGGTGAAGAGATGAGGAAATTTGTGCGTTTTCTCCTGGAGAAGCTTTTTGAATATTGGAGGAAAGATAAAAAGGTTGAAGGAGAGAGAGGCTAATGGCAAATATAATAGAGACCAGGAGGTATATAAAGGGTTCTGCCAGGCTATATCTTAAGACCCCCCTTCTTCTTAAGTCTGGCTATGGCGATATGTTCTCTGACTCCACCATAGAAAAGACCTATGACGGAGAGTCTATCCATATAAATGGCTATATCTGGTCAAGCCTATTACGTAGGTGCATGGCAAGGCTGGAAGAGGGTGCGCCAATTGCAGAGAGGATAGGGAAATATGGAAAGGACAGGGAGGGGGTATCGCCTCTTTGGTGTGAACCAACATTTATTCCTGCCAGAGGCCTTTATGTAAGACCAGGGCTTGCAGTGGATAGAAGATATGGCTCTGCAAGTGCAGGCGCCCTCTTTAATGATGAGGTTACTGCCTCCGGGCTTGAGCTCGACCTAAACTGGAACTACTTCCTTTCAGCAGATGAGCAAGAGGAGGAGACAAAGAGGCTATTTCTTCTTGGCCTAAGGGTTGCCACCTCTGGGGTGGAGAATATAGGCGGAGGCTGGTCATACGGTTTTGGAAGAATAGGGCTCAAAGAGGTGCGTATGATATGTATGGGCCTAAAAGATGAAAAAGGAAGAAAAGCCCTATGGAGGTTTGATAAAACCGTATTTGATGGTAATCAATCTGAACCTCTTCCCGAATTAAAAAAAGAGGATGTGCTAGCGCCTTGGAAGACCATAAGGGTGGAGGCATCTATCCTGCCCGGTCAACTCCTTGCTATCCAGAGTAGCTTTCCTCTATTTGATCCAGATGAAGAAATAAGAGCCGAATACCCCGACTCCTTTGTCTATAAAGGTTATATAGTGGATGAAGAGTCAGGTAAAATAAAGGCAAGATACCTGATCCCTGGAAGGAGTCTGCGCCAGGCATTGTTTTCTGTTCCCATAGAGAGAAAGCTTAGGACTATGGGAAAGGATATATGCTATGGTATGGCAGGAGAGCGTAAATTAAAAGATCATTCATGTCTCAAATGTAGTTGGTTTGGATCTACAGACAGAGGCGGGATGATTGCAGTTACAGATGCCTTAATAAAGCATGAAAATAAAGAAATCATAAGAAGAATCCATCTCTGCGAGCACTCCATGCAGAATATAAATCTAT
>JAGPMK010000027.1 GCA_018052995.1 Syntrophorhabdales bacterium
TTCCCGGTGAGACCTCCCACAAAGCCTATTTTTATTGTCTCATCTGCTATTGATGGGGTTGCCAGAAAGATTAGGGGGATTAAAAGGACTGTTATCCAAAATCGTTTTAAATAGGGATACATAGGTAAAAATTTGTTAAAAAATAAGGTCTGCATCTTTTTAATATTATACGTCATTTTTCTTCGATGGCGAAAGGTTATTTTTTTTATTTATAGCGTCTGAATATCTCCCTTATCTTTTCTTTTGCCTCCTCTATCTGGGCATCACTTAGCAGCAAACCCTTTTCTGTCTTCAAGGGCTCACTTCTTATTGCATAGATCCGCTCCTCCATACCTGCCTGTCTCTTTATCCCCGGGGGTAGTTCGGGGACAATGCCTATTGCCTTTTCCACATCCTCAGGGAATTTCCCTGGGTCTGCAGTCTCGTATACAACAGCAGGTTGATTATGGATGTTATTTAGGAATATCTCAAGGCTCTTCCATCCCACTGCACCGTGTGGGTCAAGGATAACCCCGTATTTATTATACACATCCCTCATGGTCTCGTAATGCTGGGGATTTGTGACACCAACTGAGAAAAGATCACGCCTCATCTCATCCAGGTTGGGCATCCTATCGATAATGCCTGGTCTTATAATCTGTCCTGTCATGGGGTCGCGCTCATCGAACATATGACCACCATAAAAATCTATGAGCCTTGCAAGATTGCTGGGATGGGAGACTATCATGGCTGATGACGGGGACCTTACAGAGGGTCTCACGGTATAGATACCTGTAGCAAGAAAATCAGGAAACTCTGTGTTTTCATTGACACCACATATAATCTTTGACACAGGCAGCCCCATCTGCTTTGCTATAACCGTTCCCATCATATTACCAAAATTGCCTGAGGGGATGCTTGCAATAAAGTCCTCATAATCCTCCTGGATTCTTGAGTATGCATAAAATGGATACACAGCCTGGGGAAGAAGACGCCCAAGGCTTATGGAGTTGGCGGATGTGAACCTTTCCCTATCATTAAAGACCTCATAGGCAAAATCCTTATCGCCAAGAATCCCTTTTGCCAATGCCTGGCAGACATCAAAATCACCATTTACATCAAAGGCATAGATATTCCTACCGAGGGTTGTCATCTGTCTTCTCTGACCATCACTTATGGAACCGCCAGGAAAGAATACTATATTTTCAATATTATCCAGTCCCCACAATGCATCTGCCACTGCACCGCCTGTATCCCCGCTTGTGGCAACCACCACAACCCTTTTAAGCCCCCTTTTCCCAAGAAAATAGTTCAGTGCCCTGCCAAAAAAACGGGCGGCATAGTCTTTAAACGAATAGGTCGGCCCCTTTGTGAGCCACATTATATATGTTTTGCCTGTGATATACTGAACATCCGTGGGGATCTTATCCTCGTTGTATGCATCATCAAGAAGGGCCTTTAAATTTTTATAGGGTATCTCTGAGGCAAGGTATAACGATAAGACCTCAAAGGCAATATCACTGTAAGCCATCTTCCTCATTGCCTTTATCCTGTCCCTTGGTATCTGTGGTATCTCGTCCCTGGCAACCATATAGAGGCCATAGTCCGGCGCCATGCCCTCAAGGAGGGCAACCTCAAAATTAACCCTGTGTTCCTTGTTGTTTGTGCTATAGTATGCAATGTTTTTCATAATAGGGTGTAGCATACAAAAAGTTTCATTTTTTTTCAACTTTAAGATATAATATAAATAGTTTAATGAGATATATCACTGCCTTAATAGTTACTATTTTATTTATCTTTACAGGGATAGTCTACGCAGAAGAGCTCACCCGGGAAGAGGCAACAAGACTTCTGATAGAGTCACTAAAGGATGGAAAGATAACAAACCTAACCAAATATTACACAAAACACGGGCTGCTTTATTCCTTAGGCCCTGAGAACGGTGACCTTAGCAGATATAAAGCCTTAGAGGAAAAGGGATATATACTTTTAAAACCTATAACAGACCCAAATACAACCGACGAAAATAAGAAATACGGCATTATTTTTACAGAAAAGGCGGCGCCATATCTGATCAAAAAAGACGACGAGACAAAGGACAGTGCCCTTGTGTCGTTGGGCAGGGCAGACAAGGTGGATATCACGATAATTAAACAGGTAGAGCCCAAAGAATACAAGGCAGAATTCCTTATAGGTTACAGACTCACCCCTCTTGGGGAGATACTCCTGGGAAAGCAGATGATCTTCGAAAAAAAAGAGGACGCCTCCTTTGTGTATAAAGACAACGGCTGGAAGATAAGATTCAAGACCTCATTCTGATATCGTCTGGATTGTTGCATCTGGCATGATAAGCACATCTGGCATCCTGTCCTTATATTCACCATCAAGTATTCTTATTATCTCATCCATATCCCTAAGCCAGTGTATTTTTTCATCTATCCCAAACCAGAACTCATTGGCTATATCCCTGTATTGGGAATAGATAAAAACATTTCTCACCATGTCCGATTTTTTTCTGACCCCATATGGTAACCTCCCCCAGGTATTCTTTCCAAACCTCCCGAAGAGATAGTGGACTATCTGCCCCTCAGGCACATCGCATATCAGGACAATGTCACCCCCTGTCTCCTTAAGAAGAGACTCTGCAACAGATAGGGATATAACCGCCTCACTTGCCTTGCCCAGTGAATTAGCAATTACTATGTCCGCTTTATACGGGGCGGATGTGGAATAATGGGTTGGCGCCATAGCAAGCATATAATCATAAACGCCATCTGGACCCCCTGCGTAGATGTCCGTAATCATTGCGTCGGTATTGATAAGACAGTCTATCTTTATATCAAGCCCTGCTGTTCTGCCACATTCTATAATATCATTAAATAAGGGGTTATCTTTGTATTTTCCCAGGCAAAAGCACGACTCCTTATATCTCTGAAGCAGGACCCCATGGTGATACTCAATGGAATCAATGTGGCTTATGGCAGGCATGACGATCTTATAACCACCACCATAACCACAGAAGGCATGGGGCGTAAATGAACCTATGCCAATCCTTAGATCACAGGACATATACTCTTTGTTAACCATGATGGGCGTGCCGAGCCTTGTTTTGCCTAAATATTCGCAGTTTTCATAGGGGTTGTGATTGTATACAGGGAACCTCTCCAGTATCTCTTCGCCCAGTTTCTTTCTAAATCCTGAATTACCCATTGCGGCATGTGTGCCAAGGCCGCACAAAAACCTTATCTGCTCATCCCTTACATGGAGACTGTCAAAGAGTTCAATAAGGTAGGGGGTAATCTCATATGTCCTTGTGGGTCGAGATAGGTCATCGAAGACTATGCATACCTCGCCTTTATTTTTTATTCTATCCTTGATAATAGGGGCTACTGATAAAACAGTATGCCTTATATCATCCCTATTCATGACCTGCTTTCTGTCTCCGTTCATCTCAAGGATAGATACCCGCCAGTTATCAGGCAGATTAAATCTTACCCCTCCTCCCCCATCCCAGAGATTATGTCTAAGCCCTATCTCCATAGATTCACCCCCTCCAGAAAGATTTTAAAAATACCTTAAAGGCCTTTGATAAAACATATCAAAAATAATGAGATTATTCATTAAATTTTGAGTTGTTATAAAAAATCTCTAATTATTACGATATGTTCTTATTGAATTATCAAAAATTTGGAGATTTATCTTAATAAATATTGACAAAAAAAAACTTATATTTTAGAAAACAACTATGGCTTTAGGGTTTTAATAAAAAATTAATTACAAGAGGTGCTGCTATGAAAAAGATTTTATTTTTTTCCCTTCTTTTTGTCTTTCTCTTCGGGTTTTTTATTGCCGTTCCATCTTCTCATGCACAGAAAACACTCAAGGTTGGCATTGTTGACACATATACAGGACCACCAAGCACATTCACCATTGACGTCCGTGATGGATTTGAGATGGCGGTTAAAAAAATCAATGCAAAAGGCGGGGTGCTTGGTAAAAAGATAGAGTTTACCACAAGGGATGAAAAATTCAAACCTGATATAGGGCTTGCCATGGCAAAGGAGCTTGTCCTTAAAGAGAAGGTAGATATCTTAATGGGAACTATAAACAGTGCCACTGCCCTCGCTATATCAGACTTTGCAAAAAAAGAGAAGATCCCCTTCTTTGTAACCTTTGCAAAGAGTGACAAGATTGTTGTTGATAAGGGGCACAGATATGTATTCAATATGAATGAGACTACCATGATGGCAGGCAGGGCAGCAGGATATGTCCTTGGCAAGAAACCCTATACCAAATATTGGATTGCCGGGGACGATTATGAATACGGGCATTCCATAGCAGATAACGTATGGGAGAATGTGCAGAAGGTAAATCCAAAGGCAGTGCTTGTGGGACAGACATGGTGGAAGGTGGGTGAGGCAGATTTTACACCTTATATAACCCAGATCCTTGCTGCAAAACCTGATTTTATAATAGTAGCCACAGGTGGTTCAGGCATGGTTAACTTCCAGAAGGCTGCCAAGGCAACAGGGCTTGCCCAGAAGATACCTTTTTATCAGCATACTGCCACGGAGCTTTCAGTGCTCAAGCCCCAGGGACAGAATGCACCAGAGGGTGTATATGGAACAGCAAACTATTTCTTCTATTATCCTGATACACCTGCAAACAGGGCATTTGTTGATGAATTTAAAAAGACATATAACAGGGAGCCAAGGATAGGCGCCCTATCAGGTTACATGACAGCTATGTTTATTGCAGAAGGCTACAAAAAGGTAGGGAGTTTCGACAAAGAAAAATTCGTAAGCGCCCTTGAGGATATGGCCCTTGACAGCCCTGTTGGCAAGCTACAGATAAGGGGCTGTGACCATCAGCTTCTCCTTCCTATGTATTTTGGCAAAACCAAAAAGGATCCGAAATATGATTTTCTTATAGCAGGCGACATAGAGGTTGTTCAGGCTAAAGACTATATGCCCACATGCGACGAGATAAGAAAGATTAGAGCCTATAAAAAATAAGGATATTACTGTTTAAGGGATGGATTTTATAAGCCAGATATTTTCAGTTAAGGTATTAAGCCAGATCTTTGTCGGTTTGAGCCGAACAACAATCCTCTTTATTGTATCCTCAGGGCTGAGTCTTATACTCGGTGTCCTGAGGATACCAAATGTAGCCCACGGCTCTCTTTACATGATAGGTGCATTTACTGCATATACCACATCAATGGTCTTTGGTGGTGGCAATCTCGGATTCTGGATGTCTTTGATTATAGCACCCCTTGTAGTAGCACTGGTAAGCCTTATAGCAGAGAGGGGTCTTTTCCAGTATCTGTATGAACGTGAGCACCTCATGCTACTACTCCTTACTTTTGCCTTTTCCCTTGTTTTTGGGGATCTTGTAAAGATTGTATGGGGGGCAGAGTATAAGTCTGTCCCTGTCCCCCCTACCTTTCAGGGCTTTGTATACCTCATAGGTGACCTGCCCTTTCCACTCTACAACTTTTTTCTTTTGATTGTAGGTCCTATTGTGGCTATTGGCCTATGGGCTTTTGTCAACAAGACAAAAATAGGAAAGATTGCAAGGGCTGCAGCAGTGGATAGGGAGATGGTGGGTGCAGTAGGTATAAATGTAAGCTGGGTATTTGCATCCGTCTTTATAATAGGCTGTTTTTTAGCTGGGTTAGGAGGGGCACTCGTTGCCCCTACGGTTAGTGTTACCCTTGGGATGGACCATACGCTTATTATCGAGGCGTTTCTCATTGTTATTATGGGTGGACTTGGTAATATCTGGGGAGCCCTTCTCGGCGCCCTTATCTTTGGTCTTACCCAGTCCCTTGGCATACTAATATGGCCACAGTTCGGTATTATATTCCCTTATGCTGCAGTTATAGTGGTTTTAGTGTTCAGACCCACAGGGTTATTGAAATCAACCTGGTAATAGGAGTCTTATGGCAAAGGGCTTTTTTATAGGCAGAGGAAGGATATGGTGGTTAATAGGGCTGATCATACTTTTTATACTCCCTTTAATCCTGCCAAGATTCTATGTATATCTCACGTCCATTATCCTGTTGACAGGGCTTCTTGCAACAAGCCTAAACCTGGTTCTGGGCTATGGAGGTATGTTCCAGTTTCATCATGCTGTGTTCTATGGCGCCGGTGCATATGCCACTGCACTTATGATTATAAAATCAGGGCTTACCCCCTGGCTCGGTTTTGTTGTAGCCCCCCTGGTATCAGCCCTTCTTTCTCTTGTAATGGGCATTATCTGCATAAGGCTCTCCAAGCTCTACTTTGGGATGTTGCAGATATCCCTTGGCTCCCTCGTCTGGGCAATTGTTTACAGGTGGTATTCCTTTACAGGGGGAGATGACGGTATCCATGGTGTGCCATTGCCCGATATTATATCATCACCGACAAGCGCCTACTATTTTACCCTTATTGTCACATTTATCTGTTTAATTGTTATGTATAAGATTATAAAGTCACCTTTTGGAAGTGCCTTACAGGGTATAAGGGATAATCCTGTCCGGAGTGAGATGATAGGGATAAATGTAAAATATCACCAACTGCTTGCCCTGGTCATAGCGGGGTTTTTTGCAGGCATCGCAGGCTCACTGTTTGTCGTTGTAGATAATACCGTATTTCCTGACATGCTCTTCTGGACATTCTCTCTGGAGGTGCTTATCATGTGTTTACTTGGTGGCTGGTTTAGTTTCCTTGGTCCCATGCTCGGCGCTACTGTTGTAATTGCATTAAGGACATTTATCAGTACCTATACAACATACTGGACACTTATTCTGGGCATACTCATGATGCTCATTATATTCTTTCTACCAAATGGTGTCCTTGGTTATATTGAGGAAAAATTTAAAAAAAGATAAGGAGTTTTTTTGCTACTACAGGTAAAAGGATTGTCAAAGTCATTTGACGGTTTCAAGGCAGTAAACAATGCAAACCTTGATGTCCAACAGGGCGAGATAGTGGCGGTCATTGGTCCCAATGGCGCTGGTAAGACAACGCTGTTCAATCTAATAACCGGGATACTTAAGCCTGACAGCGGGGGTGTTATATTCAAGGGGGAGGACATAACAGGGCTTCCGCCTTATGTGATATGCAGAAAACATATCTCCCGCTCCTTTCAGATTGTCAATATATTTCCAAGGCTTACAGTGTTTGAAAATACGCAGATTGCTGTCCTTGCAAGACAGAAAAAGACCTGGAATCTCTTCACCCCATCAAAAAAAGTAGCCATTGAGGAGACCGAGGAGATACTTAGAGACGTAGGTCTCATAGATAAAAAAGACAGGGTCACGGCACTGCTCTCCCATGGTGACCGCAAGGTCCTGGAGATTGCCATGGCGCTGGGCAGCACCCCTGAATTCCTTATACTTGATGAGCCTACCGCAGGGATGGCGCCAGAGGAGACAGCAAGATGTATTGATCTTATAAAACATCTGTCTGCAAAGCTAGGGCTTACAATATTGTTCTGTGAACATGACATGGAGATTGTATTCGGCATAGCAAACAGGATTATGGTTATGGTAAGGGGTACAACAATCGTTCAAGGTACATGCGATGAGGTCCGATGCAACCAGGCTGTCCAGGATGCCTATCTCGGTGGGAGTGATGTATGCTTGATGTAGTTGGTATTCATACCTATTATGGTTTAAGCCATATACTCTTTGATGTTTCACTCAGAGTTGATAAGGGAGAGATAGTAGGGTTGCTTGGACGAAACGGTGCTGGCAAAAGTACAACCATGAGAAGTATCATGGGTCTTACACCGCCAAAAGAGGGAAGGATTATCTTTAATGGAGAGGATATAACAGGTGAAAAACCCTTTAGACTATTCAGGAAGGGTATAGGCTATGTCCCGGATGACAGGAGGGTCTTTGCAGACCTTTCAGTAGAAGACAACCTTGAGATAGTCCATAGAAGAAACAGTGAATGGAATAAGGAAAGGATCTACGAGCTATTTCCAGCCCTCGGTGAGATCAGGACAAGGAGGGCAGGGCATCTAAGCGGGGGTGAACAGCAGATGCTCACCATTGCCAGGGCACTTATGGGCTCCCCTGAACTTTTGTTGCTTGATGAGCCCACAGAAGGGCTTGCACCGCTTATTGTCAGGGACCTTGAGGAACAGATACTAAAGCTGAAACAGGCAGGGATAAGCATACTCCTCTCTGAACAGAATGTAAGATCTGCCATGAAACTCATTGACAGGGCCTATGTGATAGATAATGGCAGGATTAGGTTCCAGGGGGCCACCCGCGAGTTAGAGGCAAACGAAGAGGTTAAGAAAAGATACCTCATGGTATAATTACCCGATCATCTCTCTTCTTAAGACCTTTGCAAGATCTTGAAAAGGTCTTGAATTCATCGAAGATAGATTCTATAATTCAAAAAATATAACTATAACATCAATCGACAAGGAGGTTTAAAAATGAGGATATGTTTTCCTGTTAAAGAAGACAAAGGGCTTGAGAGCACTGTCTACAACCATTTCGGCTCTGCACCTATCTTTATTATATTTGACTCTGAATTAAAAAAGACATATGCTGTAAATAATGGAGATATGAAGCATGCCCATGGTGCATGTAGTCCTATAAAGGCAATAGGCGATCAACATATTGACGCAGTGGTTGTAGGTGGTATAGGTGCCGGTGCCATAAGGGGGCTCAATGCATCAGGGATAAAGGTATATAAGGCCCTGAAAGACAGGGTGGTTGAGAATATTGATTTGATGATGGAGGATAGCCTCCCAGAATTAAATATACAGCATGCGTGCACAATCCATCAGGGTGGCTGTGGTCACTAAAATATTGCAAGGAGGATGACATGCCCATATACGAATATAGGTGCAATGACTGTGGAGAGATAAGTGAATTTATTGTATTTGGAGATAATGATAATCTATCCTGCAGGTCATGCAACAGCCAAAATATAGAGAGAATCCTATCTGCCCATAATACGCATCCAGACAGAGGTTCTGTCCAGGATGCACCTATGGGATGTTGTGGTTCACCAAACTCGTGCGGAAGCCCAGGAAGCTGCTGCAGCGGGTAGGTGTTACCTGTGAGCACCAAAGACACAATAAAAGGTTTCTGCACAGACTTATTATTGTTTACATGGTTAATCCTCTGTCCCTTTTTTTCCTTTGCCTCTTCTATACCCAATGAGGACTGCCTGGGGTGTCACGAAAAATATACTGGTTTCCATCATGGTAAGACACAGTGCTCACAGTGTCATAGTGACATAGCCTCGCTACCCCATGAGGAGAGGTTAAAAAAACCTGGCTGCAGCACATGCCACAGCAAAACAGATGAGATGTTTAAAAAGGGCATCCACAGCAAAAAAAGGATAAACTGCAGGGATTGCCATAACATCCATTTTACCTCAAAGGACAAAAAGACCTGTGTGTCGTGTCATGCCCATGTTGCCCATAAGAGGCTACCTGCCCCTGAAAAACATCTGAATATTTTGGATTGCCTTGCATGTCACGGGAAACCACAGCATGGCGAAATATCGATAGATATATATACCGGGAAGAAAGACATTGTGAAAGAGTCAAGTATAGACCGAGACAAAAACGGGCATATAGATCATATGGAATGGGATAACCTACATCTTGTTGTAGAAAGGGAGTTGAAGGGAAGGGAGGCAATAAAAAAACAGTATTCAATAATAACAGAGGACCCCCATCTCATAACAAAGACACCTGTGACATGCAAAAACTGTCACAATGACATGACTGTGTTCAGGCAGGCAAGGGTGCATATAAGAGGCAGGCAGACCTATAGTATCCCTGCTGATGTAAGAATTTTCATCCCAGAGCTACCATCCATTGAGGACTATAGGCACACTGTTCATGGAAAAAAGGGCATAAAATGCTCTTCTTGCCACATATCAGACAAACCAGTAGATGACAAGACATGCCTTTTATGCCATGAAAAGATATACAGCGTATATAAAGGGACGGCCCACGCAAAAGAGGGCGCCACAAGATGCACAGACTGTCATAATCCCCATAAATTAAGAACATATAGGGAGTTAAGTGCATCTGAAAGGGTGATGGTCTGTGCAAGATGCCACAGAGACTATATGGATAAACACAGATGGCTACCCCATACGGCGTTACATTTCAGATACCTTGAGTGTTCATCATGCCATAGCCCTAAATCAAAAATGGGTATGTTATTCAATTTTACAGTAAAGGATGAGACAGGTATAAGGCCTTTAAGTTACAGTGATTTTGAAAAGATTTTGGGATATGGGGTAGAGGTCTCCGAGCTTATGGATTCAAACAAAGACGGGATAATCACCTTTGATGAGCTTACCGCTTTTGTCAACAACCTAAGGAAGAGACATCCCAAGGAGGTAATTGTCAGCACATCTATTGTGGTCACAGAGGTTCACCATAATTATTCAGAAAAAAACCTAAAGAGCAGGGTATGTGGAGAGTGTCACTCAGTAGATGCGCCATTCTATAGATTCATGATGGTATCTATACCGAGAAAAGAGGGGGTATTTTATATCCCGGTAAGGGGAACGGTTTTATCTGCATTCCCCACATCTGTTTTTATAGATATGTGTATACTTGGTGAGATAAAGATAAGACATGAGGATATCAAGGGTTTTTTTAAGGCTGACCTGAGGGATAAACCAAAGGTCTTAAAAGAATTAGGATTTAAGCTCATTGATTTTATAGGCATAACCATCATATTGTTCATGATTGCCGGCATCTTAGTTCATATCTTACTGAGGATTATGGTGAAAAGATGAAGGGAACATATATCCACCCACTGCCTGTGAGGATATGGCACTGGATTAATGCCTTTATAGTTATGGTTTTGATTCTCACCGGTATCCAGCTAAGGGCACCCTCTGTGACAATCCTTGAAAGCTACAGATATGTTGTGCTTATTCACAAATACTTTGGATATGCCATGACAGCATCTTTTCTTTTTTGGTTTTTCTATTACCTGATAGGTCGTGGTTTTAAAAAACACTATCTACTAACATTAAAAGATATCAAGGCAATCCCTGACCAGGCTCTATACTATATGTATTACATCTTTAAGGGCGGGAAAAACCCCCATACACCATCAATGGATAATAGATTTAATCCCATGCAGAAGATTACCTATTCATTCATCATGCTTATTGTTACACCAGTAATAGCATTCACAGGCATTCTATTCTCCGATATCTTATATTTTTTTGAATGGATAAACGCACTAGGAGGCCTGAGGGTTTTAGATGCAATTCATGTTGCCGCAGCCTATGTATTTGTTTTTTATCTCATCGCTCATCTCTATATGTCCACCCTGGGGAAAAAATTTTATTCCCATGTAAAAAGCATGATAACAGGATATGAGGAATGAGTTTGCCTTGACCGGCAGCCGGGCATTTGTTGCATTTGGCCTACGTTAGATGAGGTGTCTTTTAGCTCTTTTTTTGCCTTTTATTCAAGACAGAGATGGCGAATTCAAACCCATCTATAATTGCCATAAATGAGGCCATATTTATATTCTCTGATGTCTCGCTCACGGCCCAGACATTACTGCCATCTGTGAATATAATGGATACCTCCACGCTTGCAGATGTCCCTGACCTTGCATCATTTACCCTTGCAGAGAAATCAACGAGCTTGATCCTCTGGATGATAGGGAATATGGAGGTGAGTGATTTTTTCAGAACATTAGCAAGGGCATCTACAGGGCCAACACCAGTAGATGCCTCATGGGTTTTACTGTCGTCTGTCTTTATAATAACAGTTGCCTCAGGTCTTATGCCATCATCTATTAACCTGAAGGTCCCTACAACCTCAAAGGGCCTTTTATAATCCTCAAGGGAGCGGAGTATATTCAATTCTTTGGTTGCGTTCCTTATGTTTAAAAAACTGTTCAAGTTTTTTTCCCCTCTTTTTTTTCTTCCTCTATGAGGAGTTTGTAATCTATACTATCAACAAGCGCCTGCCAGCTTGCCTCGATTATATTCTCTGATACACCTACGGTTCCCCAGTTACTGATACCGTCACTGCTCTCTATAAGAACCCTTGTTATAGCCCTTGTGCCATCCTTTGTGGATAATACCCTGACCTTATAATCAACAAGGTCCATTTTTCTAAGGTCTGGATAGAACTTATAGAGTGCCTTTCTTAAGGCATTGTCAAGGGCATTTACAGGTCCTGTTCCAAGTGCTGCGGTATGCTCGATATTATTCCCCACCTTTACCATGATGGTTGCCTCTGAAACAGGATTGTCTCTCTCCTTTTTATCCACTATCACCTTAAAACCTATTAGATCAAAATATTTTTTATGGAGACCCAGTGTCTTCTTTATAAGGAGTTCAAGGGAACCCTCTGCGCCCTCAAATTGATAGCCAAGCGATTCAAGCTCTTTTATCCTTCTTATTATCTCCCTTGATGCCTTTTTATCCCTTTCCATATCTATATTAAATTCCTGTGCCTTGTAGAGGATACTACTCTCTCCTGATAGGTCAGATATAAGAACCCTCTGTCTATTACCCACAAGTCCAGGTTCAATATGTTCATATGTCTCAGGGTTTTTTCTTATGGCACTTACATGTATACCCCCTTTGTGGGCAAATGCGCTCTCACCCACATAGGGTCTGTGCTTATCCGGGATGAGATTTGCCATCTCGTCTACAAAGAGGCTGAGCCCCCTCAGATGGATGAGCCTGTCTTTTGATATACCCTCAAAACCCATCTTTAATATAATATTAGGTATAATGGAGCAGAGGTTTGCATTACCGCATCTCTCACCATAGCCATTTATTGTCCCCTGGACATGACAGCAACCTGCCTTTACAGCCATAAGTGAATTGGCAACAGCATTCTCCGTATCATTATGGGTGTGTATCCCGAGCCGCACATCAATTTTTTTAGTCGCCTGTCTTACAATATCATATATCTCATAGGGCATGCCCCCGCCGTTTGTATCACACAACACAATCAGGTCAGCACCTGCATCCTGTGCCACATTTAATACCTTCATGGCATAGGACCTATTATTTTTATAACCATCGAAGAAGTGTTCTGCATCAAAAAAGACAGTCTTGCCGTGCCTCTTAAGATATTCTATGGTTTTCTCTATCATCCTCAGGTTTGAGTCGAGCCTCACCTTGAGGGCATCTGTTACATGGAGATCCCAGCTTTTGCCTACTATAGTTGCATACTCTGTATCTGCCTCAAAGACCGCCTTTAATGTCTCATCTTTCTCTGGACTTGAGCTTGCCTTTATGGTGCTGCTGAAGGCAACTATCTTGGAGTTCTTCAGGTTAAGTCTTTTAACCTCTTTAAAATACAGAAGATCCTTTGGATTTGAACCAGGCCAGCCTCCTTCAATATAATGTATGCCGAATTCGTCGAGTTTCTCTGTTATCCGTAGCTTGTCATTGAGAGAAAAGGAGATATCCTCTGACTGGGCACCATCCCGTAGTGTGGTATCGTAAAATTCTACCCTCACCTCTCCTCCCTCACCTCTTCTGCATCAAGACCAAACCCGCTGTGAAGGGCTCGGACTGCAAGCTCGCCGTATTTCGCATCTATTACACAGGAGATCTTTATCTCTGAGGTAGTTATTGCCGCTATGTTTATCCCCTCTTTTGCAAGTATTGAGAACATCTTTGATGCCACCCCTGCATGAGACCTCATGCCGAGACCCACTATGGATATCTTTGCTATATCCTCATCCACAATCACCCTATCTGCGCCAAGTTTTTTAGCCACCTCCTCCATTATCCTCTGGGCCTTTTTTGCATCAGTCTTTGCCACTGTAAAGGTAATATCCGTGTAATTTTCCTTGCTTATATTCTGAACAATAATATCCACAACTATATTCTCGTCTGAAAGGGCTGTAAAGACCTCTGAGGCCACACCAGGCTTATCAGGGACCCTGCTTATGGTAATCTTTGCCTCATTCTTATTATATGTAATGCCTGTTATCTTCATTTCTTCCATACTGGAATCCTCCTTGCAAACTATTGTTCCGTCACCATAGGTGAAGGATGATCTTACATGGATAGGGACATTATATCTCATGGCAAACTCAACAGCCCTAATCTGTAAGACCTTTGCCCCAAGGCTTGCCATCTCCAGCATCTCTTCATAGGAGATCCTATCGATCTTCCTTGCCTTTTCGCAGATATTCGGGTCTGTTGTATATACGCCATCCACATCTGTGTATATCTCACACATATCAGCATTAAGGGCTGCTGCCAGCGCCACTGCTGATGTATCAGAGCCTCCCCTTCCAAGGGTTGTGATATTTCCCTTTTCATCTATACCCTGGAAGCCAGGCACCACAACCACCTTGCCCCTCTTTAACTCGGCAAAGATATTCTCGTTTTCTATTTTTGAGATCCTTGCCTTTGTAAAGCTCGAGTCTGTTATAATTCTTGCCTGAAAACCAAGCAGCGATATAGCATCGTAGCCCATTGTCTTAAGTGTAATGGCAAGGAGCGCTGATGTCACCTGCTCGCCAGTGGATATAAGCACATCCACCTCCCTCTCATCTGGGAACTTGTTAATAGAATAGGCGAGATTCAGGAGCCTGTCGGTCTCCCCTGCCATGGCAGATACAACAACAATGACATCATTACCCTTTTCCCTGTAAGAGGCAACCCTTTTTGCTACGTTGCTGATCCTCTCAAGGTTTGCTACGGAAGTCCCTCCGTATTTCTGGACTATCAGCATCTTTTACCTCCGTATTTTATTTGTGGAACTTTAAACTATAATCCCTGCCTTAAGATAAAAGCCCATGCCCTCAATATCAAGGCCTAGTTATAATAATCCTCCTTTCCTCTTCCCCTGTAACAAGTATCTCTACCTTTATGGCATCATCCTGCCATGACCTTTTCTCTGGCCATTCCACGACAACAATACCCCTCACAAGAAATTCCTCTATCTGCAAATCCTCGGCCTCAGACCCTTCAATACGGTAAAGGTCAACATGACATAGATCGAATCTACTGCCTTCATAGATATTCATCAGTGTAAATGAAGGGCTTACAACATACTGCCATTCTGGGACGCCCATGCCCCTTGCAATACCCTTTACAAGCTGAGTCTTTCCTGCGCCCAGTTCGCCACTCAGTAGATATATATCACCCTTTTTTGCATTAACCCCGATGTAATCCCCTACATCCCAGGTATCAGAGGGACTTTTCGATATAAACCCTGTCCTTTCCATCCCCTATCTCCCTTAATGCCTCCCCTGAGCCATCTATAAGGTCACAGGCAAGGAGATCCATATCGGTATGACGCTCAATCCATGTGTCGGCTACATAGCCATGGAGGTATGTCCCTAATATTGATGCCTCGGTGAGGCTGTATCCCTGGGCAATAAAACCACCAATAAAACCTGTAAGGACATCCCCACTGCCCCCCTTTGCAAGCCCCTGATTCCCTGTGGGGTTAATATACATCCCCCCGTCACTGGTGAAAAGGATAGTCCTTGCCCCCTTCAATAGGAGATTAACCCCTGTCTCTTCAACAAACCTTTTCCCTTTTCCCAATCTATCCTCGTTTATATCCTTTGGCGTGGCATCTATGAGCCTGGCAAGCTCACCAGGGTGGGGTGTAAAAACAGCCTGTCTCCGGGATTTTTTTATGATATCCAGGTTGCCTATAAATGCATTTATACCATCGGCATCTACAACAAAGGGCCTATCTATCTCCTCATAGAGCCTTCTTACAAACCCTGTGGTCTCTGGATTCTGTGATAAACCAGGTCCTATAATCACCACATCCTTATCCGCTATAAACTTTTTCACCTGGCTGTAGGATAGGTGATTAAAAAAGCCTGTGCCCCCGTCATCAACAGGATATGTCATCACCTCTGTAAGCTTGACCTCCATGATATTATTTAGGCTTGCTGGTATAAGGAGGGTGACAAGGCCTGCCCCTATCTTAAGGGCTGCCTGCGATGCCATATAGGCTGCCCCTGTCTTACCCGGTGAGCCTGCAATCACTGCAGCATGACCAAAGCTCCCCTTGTGCGACCAGGGCATACGCCTTTTTAAAAAACCCCTGAACATATCACCATCCACTACATATCCGTCTATGTCTATCTCTTTTTCAATAAAATCAGGGATGGATATATCAACAACAGTAAGCCTACCTGTATGATATGCCCCTGGATATATGATATGCCCTATCTTGGGATAGGCGAATGTATAGGTATGATGTGCCATAACAGCAGTGCCAAGGGGCTTGCCGGTGGTGCCATCTATACCCGATGGGATATCTACGGCAATGATGGTCTTCCCAGAGCTATTGATATCCTCAATTGCAAGCCTTTCCTTACCCTCCACCTGCTTTGATAGGCCTGTCCCGAATATGGCATCAATTACCACATCAGCATGCCTGATCCCTGATTTTACAGCCTCATTGTATTCATCCACCTCGATAATCTCACCTTGAAGGGACTCAAAGAGCCGCATGTTTATGGCTGCATCACCCTTCAGGGCATCTTTTCTGCATAAAAGAAATACCCTTACCTCGTATCCATCCCTTACAGCGTATCTACCTATTACAAAGCCATCGCCACCATTATTACCCCTGCCACATACTATGGCAATCCTTTTTACCTGGGATAGATATTCATCTTTTAAGAGCCTGTAGGAGGTGCGACCTGCATTCTCCATGAGCACAGAAGATGGTATTCCCCATTTATTTATTGCATACTGGTCATACCTTGCCATTCGCTCAGGTGAGAGTATTACCATAATATATCCTCCTAATGTGACTAAAGGTCTGTAATCTCTTATACCGCCCTTTCATTGCCTTCATCTATCACCACCATTGCTACAGCATAATCCCTCTCATGCGAGATACTCAACCCATTATAAATCCTACCGTGATAATCAATATATGGCCTACCCATGGACTGGAGAATCTTTATATCCCTCCAGGATAGATACTTACCCTTGGCCTTCATGAAGGCCTCTTTTGCAGCAAATCTGCCAGCAATGGATTCATAGGCTGTCTTTCTCTTTTTAAACAGCTCTACCTCCTCATTGGAAAAGATTTTATTGAAAAACCTATCCCCATATCTCTCTAATATCTTTTTAATCCTTTTAATGTTAACTATATCTATCCCTATATCCATGATCAGCCAGATTCCTTTAAATTTTTAAAAAAATAACATAAAACTTAATGACTTAAAAGTGCTATTTTAACATCACTTAGAATTAAAAAATTAAAAAATAATTGACAATTATTAGACCCTCTTTATATACATATACAGCAAGATTCTGAATGGGATATGGAGGATTTTATGGATCTCAGTGGCAGGACTGCATTGATTACAGGGGCAGGTCAGGGTATAGGCGAGGCATGTGCGAGGGTATTTGCTCAAAGGGGGGCAATGCTTATCCTTCTTGATAAGAATAAAGAGACCCTCCCCCGTGTTGCAGATAGCATCGCAGGGCAGGGCACCCCGGTGATAGCAAGGATAATAGATTTAACCCACACATTAGCCCTTAAAAGACTTATAAAGGAGATTAAGAAAGAGGCATTTATTGATATACTTGTTAATAATGCCGGCTTTGACAGGCCAGGGACAACGCCAAAGATCGAAAAGAAACAATTCAATGAGGTTATGGGTATTCATGTGGTTGTCCCTTTCTTGTTGAGCAAATGGCTTCTCCATGATATGAGGTCGGAGAAATGGGGTAGGATCATCAATATAAGCTCTGTCTATGGTGTCTCTGGTGCCAAGGGTGAGGTGGCATATTCTACAGCAAAGGCAGCGGTCATAGGGCTAACAAAGACACTGGCAAGGGAGGCAGGCCAAGACAATGTGACTGTCAATGCAGTTGTCCCTGGTTTAATAAGGACACCGCCTATCATCCAGATGCCTGATAGGCATAAAGACCCTATTATCCATCAAACACCCTTAAGACGGATTGGTGAGCCTGAAGAGGTGGCAAGGGTTGTGGCATTCCTTGCATCAGATGATGCCTCTTATATTACAGGGACAACAATCACTGTCTCGGGCGGATGGGGTATATAATCTATAATAATAATACCCAAAAACTGGACAGCTATAATCAGTCGTCTCTCATCTCATGGTTTTTATATAGCCTATACTGTAAATGACATGCTATAATACCTAAAAAAATCAGATAGTATCAAAGGTTTTATGAAGAGGCGTCCTAAAACATATGGAGATATAAAAGAAATCCACACCCACAAAAGTAGAGGGAAAGGCTTTTGGCAATACAAGGGCAGGCGATAGGGGGATAAATAAATGAACAGGGATGCAAAGATATTTGTAGCTGGTGGCACTGGTATGGTAGGCAGTGCCATAATTAGAAAACTCCTGGGGCAAGGCTACACCAACATCATATCTAACTATCACAAAAGACTACCGGCCTCATCCTGCACATCCCACAACAGGTCATCTGTGCAGTTCTTTAGGCTTGACCTGTCAAGGCAGGGCGATACTGAGGCGTTTATCGAAGGCTATAGACCAGAGTATATCTTCCTTGCAGCTGCAAAGGTGGGGGGTATCCTTGCCAATGATACATACAAGGCAGACTTTATCTACGAAAACATTGCTATTGCATCAAATATTATCCATTCATCTCACAGATATGGTGTAAAAAAACTTCTTAATCTTGGCTCATCCTGCATCTATCCTAAATTAGCCCCACAACCCATGAAGGAGGAGTATCTCCTTACAGGTCCCCTTGAGCCAACCAATGAGCCCTATGCCATTGCCAAGATCTCTGCCATCAAGCTCTGCCGTTATTACAATGAGCAATATAGCACGAATTTTATCTCTGTTATGCCAACAAACCTATATGGTCCCAACGATAGCTTTAACCTTGAGACCTCCCATGTCCTGCCTGCCATGATTAGAAAATTCCATCTGGCAAGGCTTTTTGAGCAGGGTGACCTGGAGGGCATAAAGAGGGATTTCAAAAAACACGCTATCGGGTTTGGACTCGATGGGGACATTGATTTTTCAGACAATGAGGGTATCTTAAATGTCCTTTCTAAGTTAGGCATTCAACGCACAGACCCCAATAATATCAACAAGCCCAATGACACCAATAACCCCACTATGCCAGTCACGGTTACCCTATGGGGAAGCGGTGAGGTCTACAGGGAATTTCTCCATGTAGATGATCTTGCAGACGCCTGTGTGTTTTTAATGGAGAATATAGACGCCTGGCGTTTACATCAACCCAATAAACAGCCCAACAGTCACAGCGATGAATTAAGTGAACTGAAGGAACCAGATAGACTCGATCTGCCTGATTATTTTGTAAATCTGGGGACAGGAGAAGACCTGAAGATAAAGGGGCTTGCCACATTAATAAAAGATATAGTTGGCTTTCAGGGTGAAATATTGCACGACCTTACCAGGCCTGATGGCACACCAAAAAAGCTTTTAGATGTCAGTAAGGCAAAATCCCTTGGCTGGAGACCCCGGATTAATCTTTATGATGGGATAAAAATGACATACACGTGGTACCTAAAAGGATAGCCCCAGAACCGACCTTGCTAAAAGGCACGGGGCATCGATTTATAAAAAATGTATCTGAATCGATTTATAGATGTAATAATACAGAGTTACAGCCTGGCCGTCCAGCCTGCCTATCCCAAGACCTGTATCAACTGGATAATAATATACAGGAGAGGCGGCAGGGGCAGGTTTTATGTAGCGAGTGGATAGGAGTAGAAATATATGGCCTTTATAATTCATCTACCCACCTTTGAGGATAGTCGTGGAAAATTAACGATTATTGAGAAGGCCCTGCCATTTGAGATAAAGAGGGTATATTACATATACAATGCTACTGCAAAGAGGGGTGGGCACAGACACAAAAAAAATGTTCAGGCATTGATATGTTTAAAAGGAGGCTGCGAGATCTTTGTTAATGATGGAAAAAAGAAGGAAACCTTTTATCTTGATTCACCAGATAAGTGCCTTATTGTGGAGACAAAGGATTGGCATACCATGGACAAGTTTAAAGATGATGCAATACTGTTGGTCCTTGCCTCTGAATACTACGATGTAACTGACTACATTGACGAGGAATATCCATGATAGAATATGAGAACCTGAAAAAGGTAAACGAGGGTTTTTTTGATAGATTTAAGGAGATGTTTGATGGGTTTTTAAAAAGTGGTTGGTATATATTGGCAGGTAATGTTAAAAAATTTGAAGAGGATTTTGCCCTCTATTGCGGTGTAAGACACTGTGTGGGTGTTGCATCTGGCTTAGATGCCCTCACAATCGCCATTGATGCCTGTAGTCTTCCGAAGGGGAGCGAGATTATTGTTCCCTCAAATACCTACATAGCTACGATATTGGCAGTGGTTAGATGTGGTTTTAAACCTGTGCTGGTAGAACCTGATATTAAGACATATAATATAGATCCAGCGAGGATAGAGGAGAGGATTAATTCTAAAACAGGAGCCATTGTGGCAGTTCATTTGTATGGTAAGACCTGTAATATGGATCCTATAATGGAGATTGCTACTCGTTATAACCTAAACATCATTGAGGATGTGGCACAGGCACATGGTGCACGATATAGAGGTAAGATGGCAGGGGGCTTTGGGATTGGGTGCTTTAGTTTTTATCCCACAAAAAATCTCGGTGCCCTAGGGGATGCAGGCGCAGTATTAACAGATAGCGATGAGCTTGCTGATAGGGTTAAGGCCTTGAGAAATTATGGCTCCACAACTAAATACCACAATGATTATATAGGTTATAATTCACGGCTTGATGAGATTCAGGCAGGTTTTTTGTCCTTAAAATTAGGCTCCCTAGATGATATAAATAATCATAAAAGAAGGCTTGCCAGAATATATTTTGAAAATCTGGATGAGAGGTTCATTAAGCCTGATGTTAATCCCAATCATTTTGATGTGTATCATATCTTTAATATACGACATCCCAAAAGAGATGAAATTAGAGAATATCTATTGAAAAAGGGCATTAAAACCGAGATTCACTATCCAATCCCACCACACAGGCAGAAGGCAATGAAGGGGATAATTGAAGGGAGGTATCCAATTAGCGAGGAGATCCACAGGACAACAGTAAGCCTGCCCATCTCATATGCCCATAATGAGGAGGATATCCTAAAGGTTTGTAGTGTCATGAATGAATGGGTAACAAGAAGGGATGCCGGATTATAGGTGATGGGCAATAGATAATGGGTTATGGATCATAGGTGATGGGTGATGCAGATCTTTTTTTTCAAGAAATTAGAAAAAAGGTATGTTAGAAAAAAGGTATTGACATTAAAATAAGCACATTGCATAATTAATAAAAAATAGATGGGTTCAGGGGCAGAAGAGATAGCGCCCCTGGAGGTAAAGTCAGGAATGGTCGGGCCGCCACCTTAAGATTTAGGTTTTAAGGTGGCGGTTTTTTTAATTATAATAAAAAAGGAGGGTACACATGGAAACAATCAAAACAACAACATTGGTGCTTATTATGGTTATGGTGCAGCTTTTATGTTTTAGTGGCATCTCAAATGCCTTTGACCAGGCGCATCTAAATAAGCTCTTAACGAGTATGGACTGTTCAGGTTGTGACCTTTCCAATGCAGATCTTGTCAATATGGATCTATCAAACATGAACCTGAGCAATGCAAACCTCTCTGGTGCCAATCTTAAGGGCACAAACTTCTGGGAGGCAAACCTCTCTGGCGCAAATCTAAGTGGTGCAAGGCTCTCAAATACTAATTTTACAGGTGCCAACCTCTCCAATGCCACATGGGTTGATGGGAAAAAATGTAAAACAGGCTCCCGCGGTAAGTGCAATTGATATTTAATATAATAGGTGGCCTCAAAAGAATATCCGGGGTGGTTAAAAGAAGTGGCATATTATGCCTTTTTCTTGTTGTATCTCTGGCTTTTCTTTTTTCCTGCACGGCTGATATGGATAAGGAGGGGGCAGCAACTGCCTATTTTACAAAGGCATACCAGCTTATCATGTCAGGGTATCCCCATGATGCATTACCTCTTCTTACCCTTGCTATAGAGAAAAAGCCTGACTATACAGAGGCATATTATAATAGGGGTGTTGTCTATTACCTTATAAAGGATTACCCAAAGGCAATCAGTGACCTGACCGTTGCCATAAGATTGAACCCCAGGCTTGCAGGGGCGTATACATGCCGTGGTTCTGCTTACCTTATGATGCAGAATGAAAAGGTTGCCCTTGAGGATTACAGGGAGGCAGCAAGGCTTGGGGACCCTGAGGCACAGGATTATCTGAAAAATAAGGGGATTACGCGGTAGGAAGCATTTCCTTTAAAAAGGGGGCTTTTTTATAAGCCCCCTTTCATGTTTCAACATCCCTTACTTCTTTGCCGGGAATAGCCTATCAAGAAGCTCCTTTGATGGTGGTTTTGTGATTGCGCTCACGACAAAATAGAGGACACCACAGCCAATAACGAGCCACCACTCCAGGGTACCCATGCCAACGGTCTTTTTCACAAATACTGTATATCCGCCATATATGGACAGACCCACCCCATAGAGGACACAGCAAAGGGCACCCCACTTTGTTGCCCCTTTCCAGTAGTAGGAGACAACAGTTACATAGAAGAAGATGGCGCCAAGACCCATGGCTGCAAGACCCATAAATACGGCAAGGAGGGCTGGCGGGTTTACAAGTGTCCAGTAGAAGGGGAGGAAGAGGAAGAGGGCAATTAAGAAATAGCCAAGGTAGAGCATGGATTTGTCAGATACATGGGGCCACCATGTCTTGATGATGTCCTTTGTCACATTGGCGCTCATGATAAAGACCATGGCTGCAAGGGTGGAGAGTGTTGCTGCGATCAGACCCATGACATAGAGTGTCATCATGGGTAGTCCACCCACTGCATAGCCAAGGTAAACCTCTGCAAGGTCACCCATCCATGGTTTGATGGCAAGGAGTTTAGGGCCGTATGCCAACCTTGCTACAAGGCCATTACTTGAGCAGTCGAGGATGATGGGGATACCGGCAATCAGAAATACCATGATGACTAGCTTCCAGTAATTTGCCTTGTTCAATTTACCCATACCGAGGAACCTACTTACATTATGGGGAAAACCTATTGCCATGGTGAAGAATATAACAGGGGTCGCAAGGATGCCTACAAGGCTTGAGAAGAGTTGTGTTGGCCCAACCTGGGGGAGGTCAGGTCTCATAAGCTTTATCAGTGCCGGACCAACCTTGGGCTCCATATAGAGCTTTGCTGATATCTCGTAGGGCCCGCCAGCCCATACAAGGGCAACTATGCCAAGAATGAAACCAACAGCACCAAGGAAGACGCCCTGAAATGCCATGGACCACTGACTACCTACATAACCACCTAAAACCAGATAGAGCCATGCAATAAACACAGAGAGCAGTAGACACCAAAAAGGAGAAAGTCCTGTCATTGCATACCAGACACCACCTGCTGCCTTAAGCTGTCCCACTGAATACATGAAGAGAAAGTATAGCATGACAACGGCGACTACTGTCTGGAGCATCTTGCTCTCAAACCGTTTGCCTATTGTTTCGGTTAATGTAACTGCACCGAGTTTTTCAGAAAAATCCCTTGTCTTGATGGCGGCAAGCCAGCAACAGGGAATCAATCCGACAAGGGTCCAGAAACCGGCAAACCACATGCCAGAAAAGCCAACAGAATAGACAATGCCAGTGCTTCCACAGAATGCCCATCCAGAAAGATAGGAGGCACTGAGGGCAGCACCTGTTATCCAGGGACCTATGTCCCTCTTTCCTACAAGATACTCATCAAATGTTTTCCACTGCTTCTTTGCAGCGAATCCAAGAAAAACTGAAATCGCAAGGATAATGCCTACACCTATAACCCCCCAGATTACTGTTGTTGCCGATGCCTTTGGAACTTCTAACCATTGTGGGTTCATTCTTTCCACCCCCTTGTTATTATCCATGTCCCTATAAAGGTTCCAAGGATCATGATAGCTATAAGCACCCCCCATATATACCATGGATACAAGAGAACAGACGGATCAGGCAGCTGAACTAACGGTGTTGCAATTGGTTGTGTTGCTTGCATATATAACCCTCCTTCTTAAATTTTTTAAAAAAAGATGTAAAGATTCACCTCCTTCCTCATTTATTTTGTTTTAATAGGAAGCCATGCCTTTGTATACGGTTTTGCGCTGATTGTTAATTGATTCACGCCCCCCTAACCCCCATTTTCCTTATAAGAATAACGTTATAATCAAAAAAGTCAACAAAAAAATTGATATTCATCACATAAATTTTTCTATAGAGAATAAAGAAAATTTTAACTACACAAAAATATTGATGAAAAAAAGAAGGGCTATAACCTCACCGATACTATCTTGGATATACCAGGCTCCTCCATGGTAATCCCATAGATGGTGTTGGATGCCTCCATGGTAATCCTGTTATGGGTTATGAAGATTATCTGGGTTTTATTTGTTATAGTCTTTATTATCTCAAGGAGAGACATGATGTTTGCATCATCAAGGGGTGCATCTATCTCATCGAGGAGCGAAAATGGCGATGGGTTGGTATCCATAAGGGATAAGAGAAATGCAGTGGATATGAGCGCCTTTTCCCCCCCTGAGAGCTGCTCCATCCTCACAACCTTTTTGCCTGGCAATTGAACAAACATATCTATGCCTGCTGACTCCTGATTTAAAAGAAGATGTCCACTGCCACCCCTGAAGACCATGTTTGTAAATCTTTTGAATGCATTATTAACTATCTCAAATGTCTCAAGGAATATCTCCCTTGAGAGGGTATCTATCTTTATTATGGTCTTCTTAAGGGAATCCATTGCCTCTTTCAGGTCCTGTTTCTGCGTCTCCAGAAACCCCATCCTCTCCTTTGTCTCTGTGTATTCCTTCTCTGCCCTGAAATTTACCTCTCCGAGGGCATCTATCTCTTTCTCTAACCCTTGCCTCTCTGCCTCGAGCTCTGAGATAGGGGATATAGTTATACTATCTAAATCCATTGGCTCCATCAGCCCGTATGAGGTGGCAAGCCTCTCATGTATCACATTTCTCTTTTCATTGAGAACAGCCATGTCCTTTTCTGTGGAGTCCCGTCTTGATTTTATCTTTTCTATTTCCCTTGATATAATGTCAATCTTTTCAGTAATCGACTGCTTTTCCATATGGAGACTGCCAGATCTGTTCTTGAGGTCCTCATAACGGCCTATAGATTTGGCTGTAGTTGCCTTTATGTCTTCATAGTCTTTTTCCAGGTCCTCTATTCTCAATAGGCATACCTTCGTCTTTTCATCTATCTCTATGAGCCTATCTTTTATAGCCTGCAACTCTGCCCTGGTATGTTCAATCTGTGCGTTTTTTCTTGTCATATCCTCGTTGATGCCTTTAACAAGGTTCTTTTTTCGCTCGATATTTACAGAGATACCCCTCCATTGAGACAGGTTTTGTTCATATGTCTGTTTTATGATATCAAGTCCCTTTCTCAGGGTCTCCAGGACACCCTCATTCTGCCTTTTCTCATCATCAAGCCTCTCCAGCTCCCTTGTCAGTTCATCTGTGTCTACTGGCTGTATGCCTTCATCATAGATATCCCCATGGGATTCGAGCTCTACATACCGCTCCTTTATTGTCTTAATCTCTGCAGTTAGGGCAGCGGCATCGAGCTCATATCTCTTTATGGCATCCTCCTTAATCCTTAATGCTGTCTTTAACTCTCTGTGCCCTTTTTCTTTCATCTCCATCTGTCTCTTATACTCGCTGAGACTCTTTTTATGGTCTTCAAGGCTCCCTTGAAGCTCTTTTATCTCTTTTTCTGTCTTTTTTCTCTCCCTATATTGCTGAAGGTCTATCTTGCTTGAATCCCTTTCCTTCAGGATAAAACCCCTTGAATCTATCAACATCTCGTTGTTTATGAATATGCCCTCCTCCCCCTCCATTATCCTCTTTAGGGTATCCTCGATGCTATCAATCCATCTGATATTGATGCCTACCCTGCCCTCCCTTTCGTCGTCTGTATAGCTGAAAAGGCTTTTATCATGGAAGAATATGAGATTATCATTGTAATTGCCTATTGCTGCCAGGATATCCTCTGTATTCTCTCTGGGGATTACAGTATATTCCATCTCTTTAAAGAAGAATTTCTCAACCGCCTTTTCTGTCCATTCATCTATGTTTATAAGGTCAATCAGCCTCTTTGTGCCTGGGGATTTCTCCTTAATAGATGGAGTAAGACTGCTTAATTGCCTAAGAAAAGATTCCTTGCCCCTTTTTTCATTATCTAAGGCATCGATCCTGTTTTTCAGCAGGTCTGTTGTTTTTCTCATATCATTGAGGTCTGCAAGGAGTGTCCTCTCTTCCATGGCTATCTCGTTTTTTTTGGCTATCTCAGCATCCCTCTTTTTTTTTAATTGTGCGTATCTACCATCGAGTTCCCTTAATCTCTCTTCAATCCTTCTTTTCTCCTCCCTTCTTTTCTCCTCCCTTCTTAATCTTTCTGCCTTTAACCTCTCTATCTCTGACAGCTGGTTCTTTATATCTGTTATCCGACTCATGGATACAAAAAGCCTGACCCTCTGCTCCTCTAATCTTGCCTCATATGCCTCTATCTCTTTTTTTGATGCATCTATAGATTCCCTTATATATTTCTCCTCTTTCTCATCAGCCTCTATGAGTTTTATATTTTCTTGCTCCCTTCTATGGAGGTCTTCTATATCAGAAAGCAGTTCCCCTATATTTTTTTCAAGGAGCTCTATCTTACCTGATAACTCCGTTGAGGTTCTCCTTAATCCCTTTTTCTCCTCATGGAGATACTCAAGCTCCATGAGTCTGTTTTCCATGTCTTTTTCTTTGGTCTTTATATCAATCTCAAGCTGATGGAGGACACTATTCGTCAGGGTAAACTCCTTTTCCTTTGCCTCCAGTTCCTTTATGTATGTCTGTTTTTCCTCCTCTTTTCCTGTTATCTCTGTGCCAAATCCACGGAGCCGTTCCTGTATCCTTTCAATATTTTTTGAGATTTTTTTATATCCATCTATGAGTATCTCCCTGTCTACCTCTTGTAGTCTGTCAGAGAGTCTTTTGTATACCCTCCACCTCTCCCATTCCGCATGTGCCTTTTCAAAGGACTGTCTCACCTCGGCGTAGATATCCTCTATCCTTTCAAGGTTTGTCTTTACCTCCTCCATCCTCACAAGGGCCTCACGCTTTTTCTCCTCAAACCTTGTGATACCACTTGTCTCCTCAATTATCACTCTTCTTTCCTGGGGTTTCATGTTGATAAAGTATTCTATCCTCCCCTGCTCGATTATGGCATAAGAGTTAGGGCCTATGCCGGTTCCGAGAAAGAAGTCCTGGATATCCTTGAGTCTCACGGGGGTATTGTTTATGAAATACTCATTGGTTCCATCCCTGTAGATCCTCCTTTTTACAGCTATGTCTTTATCATTATCTGAGAGCTCTATGCAGACCTCTGCGATGTTTACAGGTCTTTTTCCGTTGCTGCCATGGAATATCACATCACCCATGTCCTTGACCCGTAGGGATTTTGTGCCTCTCTCGCCAAGCGCCCATATGATGGCATCCACGATGTTGCTTTTTCCACAGCCATTAGGGCCTACGATAGATGTTATCCCCTCACTGAACTGGAAGACGGTCCGGTTGAGGAATGATTTAAAGCCAAATAGCTCTAACCTCTTTAATCTCAAGGGCTATCCCCCTGAACAATAATACCCCTTATGCAGATATTACCCTTCATACTATTGAATCTATTGCCCTCTTAATCCGTTTTACCACGGTTTCTTTACCGAGGATATTTATGACCTCAAATATCCCAGGGCTTGCAGTTCTGCCTGAAAGGGCTACCCTGATGGGCTGTATTACATCCACTACCTTTCTGTTTGTCTCCTGGACTATATCCTCAATAATCTTTTTTTCAGACTCCTCGTCAAGGCTGTGAAGCCCCTCAAACCTATCAAGAAACATCTCAAGGATATATTTTGTCTCGTGGGTGAGGAATCTATCCCTTGCCTTTTCATCGTATTCTACCTCGTTTAGGAAGTAGAATGTAGCCATGGACGCCATATCCTTTAATGTCTTTGAACGTTCCTTGAGGCTTTTTACAACAGGGACAAGCATATCCCTGTTGTGTGGTATTATCCCTTGGTTCCTCAGAAAACCCTCAAGCATATCTGCAAGGACAGCATCGTCTGTTTTTTTGATGTAATGGCTGTTTAACCAGCTAAGCTTATCCATATCAAAGATTGCAGGGGACCTACCCACATTACTCAGGTCAAATCTTTCTATTAGCTCCTGCCTTGAGAATACCTCCTGGTCACCATATGCCCAGCCTAAACGGGCAAGATAATTCACAAGCGCCTCAGGGAGAAAGCCTTCGTTTCTATATTCGAGAAGGGATGCCGCCCCATGTCTCTTGCTCAGGCGTGCCTTATCCTTACCATGTATGAGGGGGACATGGGCAAACTCTGGCAGGCTGTAGCCCAGCGCCTGATAGATGAGTATCTGCCGTGGGGTGTTGTTTATGTGGTCATCCCCCCTTATTATGTGGGTTATACCCATGGTGGCATCATCCACCACCACAGTAAAGTTGTAGGTAGGGGTATTGTCGCTTCGTAAGATGATAAGGTCATCAAGCTCCTCACAATTGAATGTAATCCTGCCCCTTACTAGATCATGGAATGAGACCTGGCCATCAAGGGGTGCCCTGAACCTTATGACATAAGGCGTATCTTTGTGGGGTAGATTCTTGTCCCTACAGGTTCTGTCATAATTGGGTTTTCTACCTTCCTTCAGGGCATCCTTTCTCTTTTCTTCAAGGAGCTCAGGGGGGCAATAACATCTATAGGCAAGCCCCTGCTCCAGCAGTCTGTATGCATGCTCTCTGTATAGCCCCATCCTCTCTCTCTGGAATATTGGCCCCTCATCCCATAATATCCCAAGCCATTTGAGCCCGTCGAGGATGTCCTGTGTATACTCATCCCTTGACCTCTCTATATCCGTGTCCTCTATCCTCAAGACAAAGGCCCCTTTATTGTGTTTTGCATAGAGATAGTTGAAAAGGGCTGTCCTTGCCCCGCCTATATGGAGATTTCCCGTTGGGGAGGGGGCGAACCGTGTTTTAACCATTTTATTATTACCTCCGAAGATTTAATTAATTAATATCAGTTAGCAGCAGGTAGATATCTCATTTATATTTAAAAATAAAATAAATTGCCATCATGTTTCAAATAAAAAATTGATTTTATCAACAGACTGCCCATTCTATTTTTATCCTATTATTTATTGATATTTTTCGTAAAAATTGATAAAATTAGCAGTCAAAAAAGAATTTTTTAATAAGAATTGGAGGTATAATGTTTGAGGTAGGTGAGGTGGCGGTTTATCCTGGCCATGGCGTAGGAAAGATAGAGTCCATAGAGGAGAAGGAGTTTTCCGGCACAAAACAGGCCTTCTATATAATGAGGATCCTCGATACAGATATGACTATTATGATTCCTGTGGATAGCTGCAGGAATACAGGGCTCAGATGCGTTATTGATTCATGCGAGGTCAAGAGGGTATATGATATATTAAGAGAGAAAAACGTAAACCATGATAATGCACCATGGAATAGGCGCTATAAGGAGTATATGGAGAGGATAAAAAGCGGCTCAATATTCGAGGTTGCCATGGTTCTGAGGGAGCTGTATAGCTTGAAGGTGTGGAAGGAGCTATCCTTTGGCGAGAAAAAGATGTTTGAGATAGCACGAAATCTCATAAAAAAAGAGCTTTCCGTTGCCCTCACAAAGAATGAAGATGAGGTTGGGGAAGAGATAGAGCAGATTTTTATAAAGAATTATAAGGGATAGCCCGTGGATATTGTAATCCAGCTTGTCATGGTGGCAGTGACCACTGTAACCAGTTATTTTATAGTCAGGGAGATATTCTCAAATAGCTTCATAGGGCTTTTCGGGGCAATAGGCGGGCTTGGTCTTGGCTATATCATTATAAAATGTGAAGAAAAACTAAAGGAGATAGAGCTTAAAAGGATTATAGGGAGTCTTGTTGGTATCATGCTTGGGCTTCTTATTGCCAATCTCTTTATATCAAGGCTGCTCCTTGCTATTGTCAAGGATGTTCCCATTACACTCCCAATCTATATCCTTATCTATTTTGTTGTGGGTTACCTTGGGTTCAGGATAGGAGAAAAAAAGAGCAGGACTATGGATCTATCTAAGATACCCATACTGGATAAGATGCAGGAGTCAGAGGATACCAAGCTCGTTGACACAAGCACGATTATAGACGGAAGGATAGCGGATATATGTGAGACAGGGTTTATGCAGGGGACATTTGTGATACCCCAGTTTGTGTTATATGAGGTTCAGCATATAGCAGACCAGCAGGACACCATAAAGAGGACAAGGGGCAAGAGGGGTCTTGATGTCCTCCACAGGCTTCAGAAACAGAATTTTGTAAGGATTAAGATAGTTGACTATGACTTTCCAAAACTAAGGGATGTGGATTCAAAACTCATTGCCCTTGCAAAGAAACTTAATGCAAAGATAATCACAAATGATTATAACCTCAATAAGGTTGCAGAGTTGCAGGGGATAGAGGTATTAAATATAAATCAGCTTGCAATCGCATTAAAACCTGCCATACTGCCTGGCGAGGTAATGAACATAAAGATACTCAAAGAGGGTAAGGAGTATGGACAGGGTATAGGTTATCTTGATGATGGAACAATGATTGTGGTAGATGAGGCAAAGAAGATGCTTGGCAGGAGTGTGGATGTGGTCGTGACAAGCGTTCTCCAGACCACATCAGGCAGGATGATATTTGCGAAACTAAAGGAGTTTGCTGAAAAGGAGTTTGTCCTTATCGATGAGTACAGGGTGGGGGAACAGGTAAGATAGGATATGAGGATACTGGCGATTGTTCTTGCCGGGGGCACAGGGAAAAGGATGGGCGCCCCTACGAACAAACAGCTTCTGCTTCTTGATAATAAACCTATTATTGCCCATACATTGCAGGTCTTTGAGGAATGCAAACCAGTGGATGGTATATATCTGGTAGTCAATCAAAAGGATCTCCCCGTAATACAGGAGGAGATACTTGAGCAGTACCGGTTTAGCAAGGTGGTGAAGCTTGTGATAGGCGGTCGTTTAAGGCAGGACTCAGTAAAAAATGGCCTCGATGCCATTGAAAACCCCTGCGATATAGTTATTATACATGATGGCGCAAGACCATTTATCTCACCCTCCTTTGTTGAGAAGGGCATATACCTTATGGAGATGTTTGATGCTATAATACCTGCCCTGCCCGTAAAAGACACGATAAAGGTAATATCCAAAGAGGGCTTTGTTGTAAAGACCCTTGAGAGGGATTCATTATGGCAGGTCCAGACCCCACAGACCTTTAAGTATGACCTTATTACAAAGGCATACAGGGATGGTATGGCAAAGAGGCTTTATGGCTATGATGATGCCACCTTTCTTGAATCCATTGGGAAAAAGGTAAAGGTCATTGAGGGCTCCCCCTATAATATAAAGATAACCACCCCTGAAGACCTGATTATGGCAAAGGGGATCCTTTCAGAGATAAAAGGTAACCTTAATCAATGAGAGTTGGCATAGGCTATGATGTTCA
>JAGPMK010000028.1 GCA_018052995.1 Syntrophorhabdales bacterium
TTAAATCTGCTGTTTTAACAAGATGTATATGCTATGCTATAAATATAAGGAGAGTCAAGGCAAATTGAGTATCATAAGATATGCCATATTCGATTCATCTCTGGGTAACATGCTCTTTGTATCAAAAAACAATGCCCTGATAAGACTTAAGATATCTCAGGATGACCCATCTACTATAAAAAATAGATTCCTTGTGACTACCCCTGAAGGCATAGAATCTATGAAACTGTTTGTGGGCCTTGCCCGACAGATAGACCTCTATATGAAAGGTGAAAGGATAGATTTTCGTGATGTAGCTTTAGACCTGAGCTGCCTATCTCCATTCACACAGCAGGTCTTGAGTGAGGTAAGAAAGATACCCTACGGGGAGACAAGGAGTTATGGATGGATATCGAGGAGACTCGGGTTTAGGAATGCTGGAAGGGCAGTGGGGCAGGCGCTGAAGGCAAATCCAATACCTATAATCATCCCCTGCCATAGGGTTATAAGAGAGGATGGCTCAATCGGTGGCTTCACCCTGGGGACTAATATAAAAAGGAGGCTTCTTTCTATTGAAGGGATTGCACTATAGAGGTTTTTTGTCATATTGTCTCAGGGGCTGGGGCAGGATCGCAAGATACGAGCGATAGATGTTTTGCATGGATACTGCTACTATTAGACCTTTATATAATATGCCTCTATTGCCTCAACCAGTCCTGAAATATCATGTTTTTTCGCCTCTATATGGACATCTACGCCATAATCCTTTAATGTCCCTGTTGTCACAGGACCTATGGATGCTACAGTACACCTTTTAAGAATCTCCTTTCCATATAAGGTAATAAAATTTTTTACTGTAGAGGAACTTGTAAAGGTCACTAAATCAGGTATCTCACTTAGGTTTTCTATCCTATCAGGCATGGATGTCTTGTATATGGGGATGACATCGCAGATGCCACCATTATCTCTGATGTAATGGACAATGACATCACGGGCATCCTCTGCCCTGGGCAGGAGAAATCGCTGTTTATTTATTTCCATCCCCTTTAATATCTCTATTATGCCCTCGGATGTCCATTTTTCAGGGATATAATCAGGTATAACCCCCTTTGTCTGTAGGACAGAGGCAGTGACATCGCCTATGGCAATAATTTTTATGCCATATAATCTTCTTGTGTCCTTATTGTTCTTGTTCATTGCATCAAAAAAAATGTTGACGCTGTTTGTGCTTGTGAATATTATGGAAAAGTATCCTTCAATTGTTTTTATTGCCTCATTGAGCCTTTCATTAGGCTTAATGGGTTTTATATCTATAACTGGGACATAAAGGACATCGGCGCCTCTTTCAGCAAGGGCATCCCCGAGTCTTGCTGACTGGTGTTTTGCCCTTGTTACTGCTATCTTTTTTCCAAAAAGTGGTTTTTTCTCAAACCATGATAGCATTCCTCTTAATCCTACCACCTTTCCCACAACCAGTATCCCAGGGGGTCTAACGCCCTGTTTTTTTGAGAGTTCCTCTATATCAGCCAGTGTCCCTACCACTACCTTTTGCCAAGGCAATGTCCCATGCATTATTATGCATGCCTCTGTCTCAGGGGGTCTGCCGTGTTCTATTAATTTTCTTGTAATGATATCTAAGTTTTTTATACCCATGAGAAAAACGAGGGTATCAATGCCTGTGGATAATCTCCCCCAGTTTATTGACGAGGAGGTCTTCCCTGCATCTTCATGGCCTGTTATGAATGCCACGGTGGAGGCATAGTCTCTGTGGGTAAGAGGTATCCCTGCATAGGCAGGCACGGATATAGCAGAGGTAACCCCAGGGCATATCTCAAAATCAATACCTCTTTCAGCCAAAAAGAGCGCCTCTTCCCCTCCTCGACCGAATATGAAGGGGTCTCCACCCTTTAATCTTACAACTACATTTTTATGTTTTGCCTTCTCGACAAGGATTCTATTTATCTCCCCCTGCGTAAGTTCATGCCTTGATGCCTGTTTACCAGCATATATTAACTCTGCATCTTTTTTTGCATAGGTTAGAAGGTCTTTGTTGACAAGATAGTCATAGATTATGACGTCTGCTTTTTTAATGAGTTCGAGCCCCTTGAGGGTTATAAGCCCTGGATCACCGGGACCTGCGCCAACGAGATAGACCTTAGCCATTTTCCAGGGTTATTATACTGTGTGTAGCCTCTGCTTTCAAACAAATATTTTTTCGTTATGTGATATTTAGCTTGACATAACATGATAAAAAGGCATAGTATACCTATAAAGCAAGAATGCTTAATATTTTTTTGAAAGGAGTTTAGTAGTATGGCAGTAGGTAAGGTAAAATGGTTCAATGATTCAAAAGGTTATGGTTTTATCGAGCAGGATAATGGTGAGGATGTATTTGTTCATTTTTCTGCAATAAAACAGGATGGTTTTAAGACATTAAAACAGGGTGACAAGGTTGAGTTTGAGATTACAAAGGGTCCGAAGGGTCCGCAGGCAGCAAACGTTACCAGGGCAGACTAAGAAAGAGGGGGTTAATCCCCCTCTTTTTCCATAGATTTTATATCATCCCAAAGCTTATCCATAACTATTAGGTCAGATTTTCTCAGATCTGTATTTTGTTCAATATAGTTAAAACGTCTTATAAATTTTTCTATAGTAAATCTAAGGGCATCCTCAGGGTCTATACCGTGAAACCTTGAGATGTTCACCACTGTAAAAAGGATATCGCCTATTTCCTCCTTTATCTTTTCCTTGTTGCCCGTGGCCTCTGCATCGTGAAGCTCTTTTATCTCTTCATCCAGTTTAACATGGACATCCTCTATACAGTGCCAATCAAATCCTACCTTAGATGCCCTTTTCGTGACCACATATGCCCTAAGTAGTGCTGGCAATATCTTAGGGATACTATTCAGAGGCGAATAATCCTCTTTTTCTGCCTTTTTTATCTCCTCCCATCTCTTCTCTATGGAGACATCAGGGTCATGTTCTATGAAAACATGGGGGTGTCTGTTGAACATCTTTTGATATGTGAGGCTCAGCACATCCTTTATATCGAATACAGATTTTTCTTTGCATATCTGTGAAATAAAGATAATATGAAAGAGGATGTCACCCAACTCCTCTTTAATGTGGTTGTAGTTCTCCCTCTCTATGGCATCAATAAGTTCATATACCTCTTCAAGGATGAAGGTTTTAAATGAATGGACTGTCTGTTTTTTATCCCACTTGCACCCCTTTTCACCTCTCAGGGTTGCCATAAGTTCAACAAGCCTTGTAAATTCCTCCATATTATTCATGTCCTCTCTCAATTATTTTACATATCTTCTCTACTGTCTTTTCCATATACCCTCTATGTAATTTAATAATATCCCTGCCCCTTTCACCCATCTCCCGTGCCATCTCCTTATTTTCCAGAAGATATTTTATTTTTTCATATAAATCCTCATGGTTTTTTACCATAATGCCTGCCTTTTTTTTTAATACCATATCTGCTATCTCCCTGAAGTTCTCAATAAATGGACCAAAAATCACAGGCGTGGCAAAAAACAAGGGTTCAAGGATATTCTGTCCTCCATAGGGTGCAAGGCTTCCACCAACAAAGGCAACCCCGCTCTTTTCGTATATATCAAGGAGGTCGCCTGTAGTATCTACAATGACTATCTCCGCAGATTCAGGCCCTGTCTGCCTATCCCCATCCTCTTTTTTCATAACAGAGTATCGCTGTATCCGGTAGTGTTTTTTTAATTCCTCTTCCATGCTATCTGCTAGATGGAGCTCCCGTGGTGCTATATAGATTTTAAGGTGAGGTATGGTATCCTTTAATCTTTTTATTACTGAGTATATAGCCTCCAGCTCTTTTTCCTTTACACTCCCAAAGGTAATGGTGTCCTTTTTTTCAGTAGATACATTCATGAGAGGTGTTTCCCTATAGTACTTTATATTACCTGTAGTGATTACCCTATCCGGGTCCATACCAATAGAGATATACCTTTTTCTGTGCTCTTCAGATTGGGCAAGGACAATGTCAATACATGATAGGACATGCCTTAAAAAAAAGGTAAATCTCTGATAGATGGGAAACGTCTTGTCTGATATCCTGCCATTTACAATAATAACCGGTATGCTACGTTTTTTTGCAGTCCAGATGAGATTTGGCCATATCTCTGTCTCGATAATTATAAACGCCTTAAAGGTTGAGCCATCAATAAAATGATCTATCGTAAAGGTCAGGTCAAGGGGAAGCGAGGACACGCAAAGGCTGTTGCTGAACTTTTTCAAAAGCATATCCCTTGCATAGAATGTATTTGTTGTAATCAGAAAGTCGCCATTGAGCCCTTTTTTGTATTTTTTAAGAAAATTTATCAGGCTCTCAGCTATTATTGCCTCGCCTATGGAGGCGGCATGTATCCATATGGCATTTTTAAGTGGGTTGACCCCCGTTGTATTAAAAAGTCTCTCATGGAGGTTTTTTCTCAGCTTTTTTTTAAAGATGGATAGAATAATAAATAAGGGTAGGACAGCATTAACAAGGATATTGTAGATTACCTTCCACATACTATCCTGTCCGCCTCCTCTGTGAGCTGAATAAGTGTTTTTTCAAGATGAAGACGCATCTCCTCTATACCCTCCTCATCTTTAACATCGTGGACATAGATGGGTTCGCCCCAGAGGAAAACTATTTTTGTAAAAGGGAGGGGCAGGATAAACCTGTCCCAGGATTTAAAGGTTTTTTTTTACCTGCGCTGTATGTGACCGGGATTATCCCGACCTTTGCTATCCTTGCCAGCTCTATGATGCCTTTTTTTACTTTATATCTGGGGCCTTTGGGCCCATCCGGTGTAATAGCCACATCATAACCATCTTTTAGGGATGATATAATCTCCCTTACAGATGAGATGGTCTTTTTTCTATAGGAACCCCTTATTGATTCGAGACCGAAGAATCTTATAATCCTTGCGATAAACTCGCCATCCCTATGCCTGCTTATCAAAACCTTTCCCCTACCTCTTAGGTTTACAAAGGGCATCATAAGTAGCCTGCCATGCCAGAAACACACAATAAAGTTTTCACCCTTTCTCCATCTATCTTCCACTGTAGCCCTGTTTATGTGTTCTATCCTCGAGGTGAATCTTATTAAGGCTATGATGATATAGATAACAGGGGGTAGAATATTCAGTAAAAGAAAGTATTTAATATCCTTAAGCATTTTTTGATTGCCTCGCCATCTTTATTATCTTTTTACCCGGGTCCTTGAAGAATTGGAGTTCATAGAGCCTTTTATAAGGTCCCTCAATATTGATCAACTCGTTATGATTGCCCTGTTGAACTATAGTACCCTTTTCAAGGACTATAATCCTATGGGCATTCATAACTGTAGATAGCCTGTGGGCGATTATTATGGTTGTTCTGCCCTTCATGAGATTTTCGAGTGCCTTCTGCACCTCTACCTCTGCCTGGGCATCGAGAGAGCTTGTTGCCTCATCAAGTATGAGAATAGGGGCATCTTTGTAAAATGCCCTTGCTATAGCTATCCTCTGCTTTTGTCCCCCTGAAAGCCTGATGCCCTTTTCACCTACCACTGTATCATATTGTTTAGAGAGATTCATTATAAAGTCGTGGGCATATGCCATCCTTGCAGCATTTACTACCCTTTCCATGTCTATATCCATGCCAAAGGTGATATTGTTCTTAATGGAATCGTTAAAGAGTATTACATCCTGCGTGACAAGGGCTATGTGTTTTCTCAGTGAATTTAAGGTAATATCCTTTATGTTTACCCCATCTAACTGGATGGTGCCCTCTGTGACATCGTAGAAGCGCGGTATGAGATTGACAAGGGTTGTCTTTCCTACACCGCTTGCCCCGACAATGGCAAGGACCTCATTTTTTTCTATATCAAGGTTTATATTTTTTAGTATCATCTTATCTTCATATCTGAAATAGACGTTTTTAAATGATATCCCTCCCTCTGCCCTATCAATGTTTATGGCATCCTCTTTTTCTGTGACATCAGGCTCTCTGTCAATTATCTCAAATACCCGCTGGCTCGCTGCAAGTCCTTGCTGGATGTTGTGGTTTTCTTTATTTAATCTCTTTATGGGTTCGTATAGCATAAGAAGCGCTGCAGTAAATGAAAAGAAATTACCAGGGGTTGAGTTACCTGATATCACCTCTTTGCCTCCATACCATATGACTACTGCAATAGCAATGCCCCCCAACACCTCCATGATCGGCGAGGATAGCGCCCTTACCTTGTAGCGTTTTAAAATGGTCCTAAAGAGGATATTATTTTCAGCATCAAACCTCTTTGATTCATAATCCTCCATACAAAATGCCTTTACTATCCTCTGGCCTGTGATGTTTTCATGGAGGAAACCGGTTAGGCGGGCTATGGATTTCTGGGTGTTTGTGCTTATCTTTCTAAGCTTTTTTCCAAATGTAATAATGGGATAAACGGCAAAGGGTAGGACACAGAAGGCAATGGTGGCAAGAACCCAGTCACGGTAGAATACCACGAATATGAGTCCTATAATGGTGAAGGAATCCTTTAGTATAGCAGTAAATGTATCTGATACAGCACTCTGGACAAGGTTGACATCATTTATTATCCTTGAGATGCTTGAGCCTGTGGATGTTTTATCGAAGAATGAAAGGGATTGCCTCTGGAGAGAATTAAATATGAGCGCCCTTATATCTGTTATTACCTTCTGTCCCACATAACCCATGAGGTATGTCTGAAGATAATCAAAGATGCCCTTTAGAAGATAAAGGAGTATCACACCCCCTGGTATTAGATATAGCATGGTTGCGTTTTTTTCAAAGAAGATTTTATCCAGGACAGGCTTGACAATAAAGGCGGTTAGTCCATTTGTTGCCGCCACAAGGGACATAAATAGCATGGCAAGGGCAAGTTTTACCCAGTAGGGTTTTACAAATTTTAAAAGTCTAAGATATAGCTCCATATCTATGCCCTAAAAACCTTATTATCTCATCTCCCGCCATACCGTAGGAGTCATAATCTCCAATCTCTTCCCGTATGTAATCGAGGTCTTTCTTTATACCATCCCTACCAATATTTAACATATACAACACCTTTTCCGCAATCTTTTCAGGATCAAGATGCTGAATAAACTCAGGGAATACCTCTTTTCCTGCAATGAGATTGGGCAGGCTTATATATTTCACATGGACAAGCATCTTTGCCAGCATATAAGACAGGGTAGATACCCTGTAGATAACGACTGTCGGTGCACCGAGTATGGCTGCCTCAAGGGTTGCGCTTCCTGATGCAAGAATAGCGGCATCGCAGTGATACAGGGCATCATGATTACAATCCCTTACTAGTGTTATTGGGAGATGGTCAGCATTTGTGAATCGCTCTATCAGTGCATCAGGTATATTTTCAGCAATAGGGAGGATGACCATTAGTCCCTCTATATTTTTTTTAAGGATATGGGTGATTCTCATAAGCACAGGCATGTGTTTTGATATCTCATCCTCTCTGCTCCCTGGCATAATGGTTATCACCTTTGTTTTCTTGTCTATATTTGTCTTTGCTAAGAACTCATCCCTTGTCATAGTTGGTTTAATCGTCTTTGCAAAGGGGTGTCCCACATACCTAACATCCACACCATATCCTTCATAGAATTTTTTTTCAAAGGGCAGTATGGATAACACAAGGTCAACATATTTTTTTATCTTATAGACCCTGCCTTTATGCCATGCCCATACCTGAGGTGGTATAAAATAGATAACAGGTATGTCGTATCTTTTGGCGTACTCAGCAATCCTCAGATTGAACCCGGGGAAGTCGACAAGGATTATAAGGATGGGTTTTGTCTCTCTTATATGTCTCTTTATAGTCTTTAATGCTGATAAAATGTGATGAGACCTTGTAAGGAGTTCACTTATACCCATAAGAGAGATTGCCCTATAGTCAAAAACAATCTCCATGCCCTCTTCCTTGAGCCTGTCGCTACCCATGCCGCTGAGGCTGAAATTATATTTTTTTATGCCCCTTATAAGGTTTACGCTATGCAGCTCCCCTGATAGCTCCCCTGTTAAAAGGATAATCCTGTGCCTTGTGCTCTTCTCTGGGTTATGCTTCAAGGGAGTTTCTGATTAGTTCTGCTATCTCAAGGGCCTTCATGCCATCGGTGCCCTGGACAGTTGGCACGCCTCTCCCTGAAATAGAATCAATGAATTCCTTAAGCTCTTCCTTTACTGAATCTATCTTTCCAGCATCATGCTCATAGGTCTCTATGCCTATACCATGTTTTTTTGTGTTTATGGAGATACTGCCATTTAATAGGTCAATGGATATAATCCTTTCCCTCTCAAATACAGTAAGAACCCTTTCTTTTTTCGTGGAGACCCTGTTGGCATGGATGCTTGCCAGACACCTGTTTTCAAATTCCACGATTGCAGTTCCCACATCTGCGCTACTATTTATTAAGGTAAGCCCATATGCCTTTATTACCCTTTTTATCCTTGCTTTCATAATACATACCATAAGGTCTATATCGTGTATCATCAGGTCCATCACCACATCTATATCTGTTGAACGTCCTGTATAGGGCCCTGTTCTTCTTGCTTCTATTATAACAGGGTCTTTAATGGTATCCATTGCCACCTTGAAGGCAGGGTTAAAACGTTCAAGATGTCCTATCTGGAGGGTAACACCTTTATCCCTTGCAAGATTTACAAGGGATGCAGCCTCTATGGTATTTTTTGCCATAGGCTTCTCAATAAAGACATGGATGCCTTTTTCCATACAATATCTTGCTATCTCATAGTGTGTATCGGTTGGCGAGGAGATTACAATGGCATCTGATATATCTGTGACATCCCTATAGTCATTGAAAAAAGGGATGTTGTATCTCTCTGACAGGGCAGTGCAGGTATTTTTATCAATATCTACAATACCGGATATATGGACACCCTCAAGATTTAAGAGCTTTTCAAGGTGTATCCTGCCCATATACCCTGCGCCTACAAGGCATAGTCTCAGCGGCATATACCCCTCGTGGAGGAGCTTATAAATTTTACCAATTCCTCTATATGGGGACCACCTATCTCCTCCTGGATTATCTTAAGGGATGTGCTCAGTGGGAGGGATGACCTGAACAGTATCCTGTATGCCTTTTTTAAGGCCGTTATCTCTTCCCTTGAAAAATTATGCCTTTCAAGCCCCACTACATTTAAACCATATAATTTAGCCCTGCTGCCTGCTGCTATCATATATGGCGGGACATCCTTGGGAACCCCGGTTATGCCACTTATGAATGCATATCTTCCTATCTTGCAGAATTGATGGACAGCGCACAAGCCAGCAAATATTACATAATCATCCACCTCCACATGTCCTGCAAGGGTGGCACAGTTCGCCATAATAATATTATTGCCAATTTTACAGTCATGGGCTATATGGACATAGGCCATGAGAAAGTTGTTATCCCCTACCTCTGTTATGGCGCCACCGTGAACTGTGCCCTTGTTTATGGTGACATATTCCTTTATGATATTGTTGTTGCCTATAACAAGGAGCGTATCCTCTTCCCTGTAGCTTATATCCTGAGGAGGACCCCCCAGGGAGGCAAAGGGGCTTATAATGTTATTTTCCCCTATTCGGGTATTGCCTTGGATAATAACATGGTTAAGGAGTTTCGTGCCCCTCTCTATCCTGACCTTATTGTAGACAATACAATAGGGCCCTATCTCTACATCTTCTGCGATTTCAGCGCCGTTATGTATAATTGCCGTAGGATGTATCAATTTCACACCTCATTCTAGTTCTTGTTTTAACATCGCCATAATCTTTGCCTCTGCCACCACCTCGTCGCCTACATATGCCTTACCCTCAAATACCCACAATTCCTTTTTATGTCTTATTACCTCCACAGAAAGCCTCATCTGGTCGCCAGGGATAACAGGTTTTCTAAATCTTGCATTGTCTATGCCTATAAAGAATACAGTGCCCTTTAGGTCAGGGAAGGACTTGAATGCAAGGACGCCGCCTGTCTGCGCCATTGCCTCCACAATTAGAACCCCAGGCATAATAGGTCTTCCAGGAAAGTGCCCCTGGAAGAAAGGTTCATTATATGTCACATTCTTTATCCCCACAATCTTTTTTGCATGGACAAACTCTACGATTCTATCCACAAGGAGGAAGGGATATGTATGGGGTAAAAGCCTTACGATCTCATTTATATCAATCATTATCTGCCCCCGAAGATATTTTATTCTCTAAATCTTTAATTTTTTCAAAGAGTTCAGGCAATCTTTTGAGATATATCTGCAGCTTCAACCAATCCTTGTGTGGCATATGTGGTGTCCCTGATATGGATGAGCCTGGCTTCACATCCTTTGTTATACCTGTCTGACCCCCTGCCCTTACATTGTCACCTATGAGAACATGGTCTCTTACCCCAACCTGTCCAGCAAGGATCACATTTTTTCCCAACCTTGAGCTTCCCGCAATCCCAACCTGGGCTACAATTATAGAGTTTTCGCCTATCGTGACATTGTGGGCAATCTGAACAAGATTATCTATCTTTGTCCCTTTCTTTATTACTGTTTTATCAAGGGATGCCCTGTCTATGGTAACATTAGCACCTATCTCCACATCATCCTCTATCATAACAGTCCCTAATTGGGGGATCTTGAGATGTCTTTCACCGTCCCATAGGTATCCGAATCCATCAGAGCCTATGACAGAGCCGGCATGTATAATTACCCTCCTCCCTATCTCTGTTCTGTCATATATTGTAACGCCAGGATAGATAATAGTATCCTCACCAATGGATACGCCATCCCCTATATGGACAAAGGAGTAGATGCTGACCTTGCTTTTAATTTTTGCCCCTTTTCCTATATGGACAAAGGGAGAAACAGAGACATCAGGTGCAATCTCAGCATCCTCTGATACAAAGGCAAGGGGGCTTATACCAGGCTCTATCTTTTTGCCGGTGTCAAATAGTCCTGCCACCTTAATGTATGCAAGGGTAGGGTTTTGAACGATAATGAAGTTTTTGCCCCTGAATCTATCAGCAAATGTGCTGTTGTTGACAATGATGGCAGATGCCTGGCAGGTATCAAGGTATTTTTCATAACCTGCCTGTGTCAGAAAGGTTATCTGACCTTTTTTTGCCTCCTCAATGCCTGATATGCCTGAGATAAGAACGCTGCCATCCCCTCTCAGTTCGCCATCAATTGTCCTGGCTATATCGTTTAGGCTGATCACTTTTTGGTTCTCGGTATTTTATTGTATTCCTCAATTACCTTATTTGTGATATCAATGGTAGGTGTAGCATAAAGGACTAAGGCAGGGTGTTTCTGAAGTATTATGGTATATTTTTCCTGCTCACCAATTTTTTTGATTATCTCCATAACATCATTGACGAGGTTCTGTTCAAATTCTGCCACCTTCTGCTGCATATCACCCTGATATTCATTCTCCAGGTTCTGGTAGTCTTTAAGTTTTTTGTTGTATAGTTTCTGCTGTTCTTCCCTCTTCTCAGGCTTTAAGGCAGCACCCTGTTTATCAATGGAGTCCTTGAGTTTTTGCAATTCCTCCTGCTTGCTTGAGAGGTCCTTTCTTATCTTGTTTATCTCCTCATCCATGGTTTTTTTTGCCTGTTTGCCTTTTTCAGATTCCATTATAACCTTCCCTATATCTACATAGGCAATGTTTGCCTGTTGGGCTATTGTAAGATAAGGGGTTAGTATAAATGCCAGCACCAAAATAGAAGCCAATAAAATCTTTTTCATAAACCCTCCTGTTTAATATTGCGTTCCTATAGCAAAATCGAATACGTTTCTGCTCTCTCCTTTTTTTGGAAACAGATTAAAGCCAAGTTCAAGCCTTATAGGACCAAAGGGTGAGAACCACCTTATCCCGAAACCTGCACCCGCCCTCATATCTTTTAACATAAAACCATCTGAGTCGTCAAACCCTGCACCGGCATCATAGAAAATCACGCCTTTTACACCTGCTGGTTTGTATATGGGAAATATCCATTCAAGGTTGAAAAAGAGCTGATTTTTAGCCCCTATTACCTCCTCCTCGCTGTCCATGGGGCCTGCCTCGCCGTATCTAAATCCCCTGACAGAATAAAGACCTCCTACGTAGAATTTTTCGTAGATAGGTATCTGTCTTCCCCCATAGGGTCTTATTGCCCCGGCTGTCCCTTTTACAAAGAATGTGCTATCCCAGAAATTAGCAGGTATATATCGCCCATAGCTTGCAACACTCTTTATAAAATAATTGTCGCCACTAAAAGGACCACCTGCTACCTCAACTAATGCCTCTGCGGCAACACCCTCATAGGGATTCATAATATCATCAATGGTGTTGGTACTTATTGACACAGATGGCGCACTGGTTGCCTTTGTTCCAAACTGCTGTTTAACATAGATGCTTGCAGCCTCATCTATATTTGTTACCTGTGTTTTTTCATATCTGTAATTAAAGCTGCCCTTTACATCCTCTGTTAGCCGCCTTGTTAACCCAAATCCTCCGCCCAGTTTCTTGTAATCAAAGGTGTCCATATACCTTTTGTAGTTAAAGATGCTGTAGCTTGTATCGAGATCAAGGTCAAAAATCCTTGGTTCTACATAGGTGAGTCTGAACTCCTGCGTTACACTTCCGATGCCAGCAGATAGATATATCTTCCTACCTGTTCCAAAAAAATTCTCCTGGGAGATATTACCCGTAACAATAATCTTGTCATAGGTGCTATACCCAAGACCAACACTCAATGACCCTGTCTGCCTTTCCTCTACGGTGAGATCAATATTTATCTTTTCTGGGTCATCTGTCTTTACTATCTTCATATCAGTCTCTTTGAAATAGGTTGTATTTTTGAGGTTCCTCTTGCTTTTTTTCAGATGGGTTGAAGAGAATCTATCGCCTTCTGCAAAGGTCAACTCCCTTCTTATAACCTTATCCAGTGTCTTTGTATTGCCGATAATGTTTATCCTGTTTATAAATATCTCATTATTCTTTTTTATCTCAAAATCTATATCCACCTTACGGGTGTCATCATCTATTGAGGTAAGGGGTGCTATCTCACAGAATGCATAACCCTTATCCTGATAAAGGTCTGTAAGGGTAAGGACGTCCTGTTGGTATAGGGTAGAACGGAATGTATTGCCTTTTTTACTTTTAATCATGGCAAGAAGCTGGTCCTTGTTGAATATGACATCTCCTTTAAAATCAATCTTGTCTATCTTGTATAGATCACCCTCATCGATTGTAAGGGCTACTGTTATTGTCTTGCCATCTTTTGAGATACTTATATCAGGCGTTCCTACCTTTACCCTCACGTATCCTTTATCATGATATAAGGCCTCAATATTCTTTCTGTCTTCTTCAAGGGTCTCTTCATCAAGGATGCCTGACCCCGTAAACCATGAGAACAAACCCTTCTCTGCTGTGCTCATTATGGATTTTATCTCTGATGCCTTGACATTTTTGTTTCCCTTTATAATGATCTTTCTTACATAGGCCTGTGGCGGTTCCTCTATGATAAACTTTACCGAGACCTCAAACTCCTTTTCATAATCTATCTCGTATGTTATCTTTGCGCCATAGTAGCCCTTACTGGCATAGAGCTTTTTTATCTCATCTATGCTTTCTTTTATCTTTTCTGTATTGAGAACTGTATTTGACTTGATCTTGAGTTTTTCCTTTATGTCACTGGTCTTTACCTTTTCATTGCCTGATATGTAGATTGCCTCTATGGTCTGCCTCTCTATCACTACAAAGGTAACAATCTTGCCCTTATCTGTATCCTTTACATCCAGCTGGACATCGCTAAAAAAACCTGTTTTGTATATATTCTTTAGGTCTTCTCTAAGTCTCTCCAGGTCATAGGGGTCATTTTCCCTTGTTTTTATATTATTCATTATGTAGCCTTTGTCTATCTTGTCATTCCCTATTACATCGATTTTGATTATTTTTTCAGCACCCATAGAAAGGACAGGGGATGATATTATAAAAAGCAAGGCTGCGAGAATCAGGATAATTTTTTTCATTCAAGATGGATAATTAACAAAAAAACAAGGATATTGTAAAGGTATTTTTGCAGACTATGCATGCTGGACATACTCTAATGTCCCATTGAAATCGTTTTCGCTGTGTTAAATTGTTTGCATTATGGGTATTTGCCTATAGATGAATCCCAGCGGAACCGCTGCAAGGTTTTGAAAAGGTCCTTATTTTATCTGTGGATATGGACACCTTTTTTACTACATAGATATTCAACAGGGCATAGGCTGCAATGAGGCGATACAGGTTTACATACATCCTGTCCGAATGTAACAAGAAGTGCATTATAGATTATCCAGTATTGTTCTGGCAGGATTTTTCTTAATGCATCCTCTGTCTCGTGGGGATTCCTTGTTTTTACAACCCCAAGCCTATTGGATATCCTATGGACATGGATATCCACGCATATCCCTGGCTTGCCAAATGCCTCTATTATAACAAGGTTTGCCGTCTTTCTCCCAACGCCTTTTATCTTAAGGAGCTCATCCAGCTCATCAGGAACACTGCCATTGTATTGCCCTATTATAGTTTTTGAGATACCCTTTATGACCCTCGCCTTTTTTCTGTAAAAACCAACAGGATATATAAGTCTCTCTATCTCCTCATCGGTGAGATTTAACATCTCCCCAGGTGTCCTTGCCTTTTCAAAAAGTCTCTCCATAGCCTTATCTGTTATCCCATCCTTTGTCCTTAAACTTAATATAGTGCCAATAAGGATGAGAAAGGGGTTTCTGTCTTGCCTCTGTGATAGCCCTGTTATTATAGGAACCTTATCCTTCAGATGTCCCTGCAATACCTCAACTATCTCCTTAAAGATGTCTGGAGTGCTATGCCTCATGTTCTATATTCAATGTATCCGCCGGTGACTGACTGTCGCCAAATAGGGATTCTACAAACCTCTTCATATTCTCTGTGTGTGTCCCACCCCAATATATCTTTTTACAGGATGGACATACCTTGAACCTGTCGTGTCTGTGGTATACAAATTCAGGGACCCCACCCTCTATCTCCCTTTTTTCTGTATCAACCAATACTGTATTACAATCAAGGCAACGACTAAGTATTAATCTCTTTTCTATGTAGGGTGCTATAATCGGCAGGACCTCCTCTATCTGTTCCTTTATATGATCCGACCTTATAAGAATAGATCCCTGGGGGACATTTTTTGTCCTTCTTGTAAAAAAGTAGTATGGCTTTGATCTTTCAATGATGCCCGTTAGCTCTCTGTAGCCTTTTATATAGAGTGTATCAAGGCCAAGTATCCGTAGATACCTTGTCAACTTGCCAAGCATTACATCACAGATAAATATCATCTCTCAATCAATGCCATTGCTGTTTTTCTTGCCTGCTTTATTATCTCATCCTCACCAGGAACATACCTTCCTTCCATAAGGACTCTGCCCATACATATTACAGTATCCACAGCATAACCATTGGATGCATAGACTATGTTTGAATAGATGTCAAAGTTGGGTGTTAATTCTGGTCTATAGGAGTCTATGAGGATAATATCCGGTGAATTACCCTCCTTTATCTCCCAGTCACCGAGAAAGAATATCTCTGCCGCTGTCTTTGTGGCAAGGTCGAAGGCCTCTTTTGCCGGCAATATGGTAGGCTCATAGGTGAAGAACTTTGCGAGAAGAGAGGCAAATTTAATGGTCTCTATGATATCTAGATGGTTGTTGGAGGCGCACCCATCCGTGCCTAAACAATAGGGTATCCGATTCTCTTTGAAGAGAGAATAAGGGATAACCCTCCCAACAGCGAGTTTCATATTAGAGACAGGCATGTGAACAATCTTTGAGCTGGTATCCTTTAAGATACCACAGTCATGTTCATCCACCCAGCAACCATGGCAACCGATATATCTTTCAGAGAGGATACCAATGGAGTGAAGAAAATCAATAGGGGATAAGCCGTATTTTTCCTGTGTAAACCTGATTTCGTCACGGGTCTCCAAAAGATGCATGTGTATGATAATATTGTATTTTTCTGAAAAATCTCTTATCCATTCAAGACTTTTCTTTGAAACTGTGTAAACAGCATGGGGACCAAATGAAAATTGAATATAGGGCTGATATTTTTTAGAGATCTCAAAAAGCCTTATGTTTTCCTCTATCTCTCTATTGCCTTTTTTTTCATCGAACATATCTATAAACACACCGCTTAAAAATCCTCTTATACCCATCTCTGATGTCGCCCTTGCCGTTGCCTCCCAGTGCCAATACATATCATTAAATACTGTTATGCCGTTTTTTATCATCTCAAGGCACGCAAGTTTTGAACCCCAGTAAACATCCTCTTCTGTAAGTTTTGTCTCAAGGGGCCATATTTTTTCCTCAAGCCAGACCTTAAGCGGCAGGTCATCTGCATATCCCCTGAAAAGCGTCATGGCAGCATGGGTATGGCCATTGATGAGAGAGGGCAGGGCAATCTTATTCCTGCCATCTATTATCTTGTCAGCCTTTTTTGTAGAGTGTTCTGTAATCTCTGTAATCCTGCCATCTTCAATGAAGATATCCTTTATCGCCTTATCTAAGGTTACACCTTTAATGAGTATATCCATTAATCTACCTCTTTGTTTAATGGTGTAATGTTTTCATTACTAACCTATTAGTTGTTTAAGAAATTTTTCAATATATTTTAGATTTTTTTGCCAGTTTTTTTCCAGTTCCCCCGTAGTGAGGGGTATTTTTGTGATGCCGTGGCAGTAATTGTCGATGGAGCACAGACTTGCATAGGGCAGCTCATATTCCATAGAGAGCGTTGCCTCTGAAGCCATTGTCATACCCACCACATCACCAAATCTTTTTAATAGATTTATCTCAGCCTTTGTCTCAAACCTTGGACCCCTTGTTTGAATATAGATACCATTATCTGTTATCTCAAGATGGATATCCCTGCAGGTCTCTATAATAAGACGCCTTGCCCCTTCATGCATGATAGGAATAATGCCTCTCATCTCATCATCATAGAATGTCTCGATGTGCCAGAGGGAGATGAAATCATGGGGGATTATGATGCTACCTGGTTTGAGCCTTACCTTTAGGCTCCCTACTGAATTAATTGATATTGCCATTTCAATGGCCATATCTTTCAAAGCCCATATATTTGCCCTATGATTTATCTTATGTGCGGGGGCAATGGGTGAGCCATGTCTCTGAAGAAAGATATAATCCCCTTTAATTTTTAGTAATGTCTCACCATAGGGTGTTTTTATGACCCTTTTCTCCCATTTATCAAAGAGTTGGGAACCAAAGAGGGATGAGCCTCCGATTATTGCCTTCATCAGGTCTCCTTTTTCATGCCCTGAAAAGACCATAACAAGACGTCAGGGGGTTCTTGATATCTTACCATAGCAGGCACCACAGGGCTTTTAAGTGTATATACAAATTATATAAGTTCTTATGTAAAGGCCGCTACATAGTTGATTACTATATATTTTAATAAACAGTCAAGGATGATATAGATAATATAGCAGCGTATCAGTATCTTAAATGATTTTTTTGATTTTATTCTTGATTTTACTGAATCAGTGTATTATGAAGTAAAAATATCAATTTAAAAGATAGAGGGAAGGAAAAAATGCCAAATATAGGTGTCGTGGGTCTTCAGTGGGGCGATGAAGGCAAGGGAAAGATTATTGATCTATTAAGCATGGATGCAGATATAATTGTAAGGTATCAGGGTGGTGCCAATGCAGGTCATACAATAGTTGTGGGTGATGAAAAGATAATACTCCATCTTGTTCCATCCGGTATCCTCCACAATGATAAGCACTGCATTATAGGAAATGGGGTGGTCCTTGACCCTGAGGTTTTACAGCAAGAGGTAAATACATTAAAAGAAAAGGGATATATAAAGGAAGACAAAAGATTTATGGTAAGTGGTTTAACCCACCTTATCATGCCTTACCATAAGAAGCTTGATGCATTGAGAGAGTCAAGGGTAAAAAAGAGGATTGGGACAACAGGTAGGGGTATAGGACCTGCCTATGAAGATAAGGTCAGCAGGATGGGTATAAGGGTTATAGACCTTATGGATAGCGGGGTCTTCAAGGAAAAGGTCATCCAGAACCTTGAAATAAAAAATTTTTTAATAGAGAAATACTATGGCGATAAGGGGTTCGTGGCGGAGGATATCATAAGACAATATATCCCATATAGAAGACTTTTAAGAAAATACACCTCTGATACAGTAGGGTTTTTACATAAATCTATATCTGAAAAAAAGAATATATTATTTGAGGGTGCCCAGGGGACATTTCTTGATATTGACCATGGGACATACCCTTATGTGACATCCTCAAATACTATCGCTGGGAATATAGCATCTGGCTCCGGGGTCCCACCTTCCTCCATTGATTACATGCTCGGTATATGTAAGGCTTATGCTACTAGGGTAGGCGAGGGTCCATTTCCTACGGAGCTCAAGGATGACACAGGAGACAGGATTCGAGAGATTGGAAGGGAGTTTGGCTCTACAACAGGAAGGCCAAGAAGGTGCGGGTGGTTTGATGCCGTGACTGTAAAAAGGGCTATAAGGCTCAATGGAATCAATGGACTATGTATTATGAAGCTGGATGTTTTTGATGGTTTTAAGGGTATCCTCATATGCACAGGATATGAAAACAATGGAAAGAGGGTCGAACAACCCCCTATGTCTATTAAGGAACTGGAGAGATGTACGCCGATATTTGAGGAGATGTCAGGCTGGAAGGGGACCGTCCTCGGTGTTAATGAATACAAAAGATTACCACCAAATGCAAAAAAATATCTTGGGAGACTTGAGGAACTGCTTGGGGTCGGGATTGATATTATCTCCACAGGGCCTGAAAGAGATAGCACTATAATATTACGCAAACATTTTTGAAGTCTAATACTGGGAGGTATTAATGCCCGCGAGGAAAAAAAGAGGGGTTTCAGGGCTAGTAAATGAGATGTTACAGAGTGAAAAAGGATTAAGCGAGATTATCCCTTTGATATCAGATGTTTTATGGGAGATTAACGAAGATGATATATGTGTATTTATCAATAAAGAGGCAGAGAAGGTAATGGGTTATAAGGCTGAAGATTTTATAGGTAAGATGCCTTTTGACTTTATGACCCCTGAAGAGGCACAGAGGACAAAAGAGATATATAATCAATTAAAGAAGGAAAAAAGGTCCTTTGCCTTTATAGAGTGTCAGTTTGTCCACAAAAACGGCAACATTACGGACGCAGAGATAAGCGGGGTCCCTATCTATAATGAGAGAGGCAGGTTTTGTGGATATCTTGGAATCCACAGGGACATAACCCTGAGAAAGAGATTAGAAAGGTCTCTGATGGAACAAGAGGCTGACCTTAAGATGGAATCCTTCAGGCTTAACGAGATAAACAATGCCCTTAATATTTTGGTTAGACAGAAGGAGAATGAAAAAAAGGATCTTGAAAACTCAGTGGTCACAAATATAAAAGAACTTGTCCTGCCTTATCTATCCGAACTAAAGAAGACAGGGCTTGATGCAAAACAGCAGGCCCTTGTGGATATAATGCAGGCAAATATCAATAACATTGTATCACCCTTTGTCCAGAAGATTACGTCAAAATACATAAATCTTACACCTACAGAGATAAAGATAGCCTCATTTATTAAGGAGGGCAAAACAGCAAAGGCAATAGCCCAGATACTTAATGTATCTGAGAGCGCCGTTAATCTCCACAGGCAGCATGTGAGGGATAAACTTGGATTGAGCAAGAAGAAGATAGGGCTGCGGACATATCTTATGTCCATGATGCACTAAATCTTACTCTCTGAACATTTTAAGGCGAAGGGAGTTGGATACAACAGAGATGGAGCTTATCATCATGGCAATGGCGCCAAACATAGGCTCTAATCTAATACCAAAATGCGGATAAAGGATTCCTGCAGCAATGGGTATGCCTATTGCATTGTATATAAATGCCCAGAAAAGGTTTTGTTTTATAATACGCAGGGTTCGTCTGGATAGTTTTATAAAGGTTATAAGTCTTGATAGTTGTCCCTTCATGAGCACCACATCTGCAGATTCTATGGCAATATCTGTTCCCTTACCCATGGCAATCCCCACGTCAGCAGTGGTAAGAGACGGCGCATCATTTATGCCATCACCAATCATAAGGGTCGTTCCTTTTTCCCTGTAGTTTTCTACGATTTTTGCCTTTTCATCTGGTAAAATCCTGTAGAAAAATGTATCTATCCCCACGGTTTCACTTATTGTCTCTGCGCTCTCCTTGCTATCCCCCGTGATCATGACAGGTTGAATGTCCATCTCCTTTAATGATCTTATAACATCACTGGATTCCTTCCTTACCCTGTCGCTGAAATTGATGATGCCCATTATCTCCCTGTTATGCCATACAAGGACAGGGGAACCACCCCTCTGTGCCATCCCGAGATACTGTTTTTTTATCCCCTCCTGTATTGCGCCAGATATTTCTTCATATAGGGCGCTGTTACCCACAAGGTATGTCTTGCCATTTATATCTCCTTTGATACCCTTACCAATTAGTGCCTGAAACCCTGTAACCTTAATTTGTTCTATACCTGAATCATAGGCCCTTTTCCTCAAGGCATCTGAAAAAGGATGCTCTGAAAGCCTCTCGAGATTATATGCAATATGTATAATATCTTTTTCAGAATATGGATGAAACGCCATTACATCGGATATCTCAATGGCGCCCTCGGTCAATGTCCCTGTTTTGTCAAAGAGGGCATAGCTTGCCCTGCTGCTTAGTTCGAGGGATTCTGCGTTTTTTATAAGAACCCCCGCCCTGGCTGCAACCCCTGTCGAGACCATAATCGCTGTCGGTGTGGCAAGACCAAGGGCACATGGACAGGCAATAATCAACACACTTACCGCTGAAAGAAGGCTGTTTGTAATCTTTGGCTCCTGCCCAAGGATAACCCATATAATACATGTGGTGATACTGATGAGAATGACAATGGGCACAAACACACTGGATACCCTGTCCGCAAGCCTTTGAACCGGTGCCTTTGTGAACTGTGCCTCTTCAACGAGCCGTATAACCTTCGACAGGATAGTATCCGTGCCAACCCTTATAGTTTTTATTGTTATTGAGCCCTTGCCATTAATAGTTCCTGCCATTACCTCATCGCCTATATTTTTTGAAGCAGGTATACCCTCTCCTGTAATCATAGATTCATCTACATGTGTACTGCCATCCACAATAAGCCCATCTGCCGGTATCTTCTCACCGGGCTTTATAATGACTGTGTCGCCCAACTCTAGATTGCTTGTTGGTATCCTTATCTCCTTACCTTCCTTTATTACAGTGCATTCATTTGGGGACAATTCATATAAAAGCTTGATGGCAGAATAGGTTCTGGTCTTTGCCTTGGATTCAAAGAATCTTCCCAGCAGAACTATTGTTATGATCATGACACTTGAGTCAAAATATACATGTGGTTTTATACCAGCAGATATTACCCTATCCGGGAAAAAAGTGGCAAAGGCACTGTAGAAAAAGGCAGATGATGTCCCTAAAGAGATAAGGGTGTTCATGTCAGCTGTGAGATGTTTAAGGTTTGTGAGGGCAGGCCTGTGGAATCTCAGGCCAAAATAGAACTGAACCGGGAGCGCAAGGATTAAAAGCATTAGGTTATTGTAAGGGGAAATCTCCCACATGGAAAGGGCCATAACAATAGCAGCAAAAAAGGAAGACAATATAAAATCCCTTTTCAGTGATGCCTCTTCCCTTTTTGCCCTGACTGTTGCATCCCCTTCTAAATCAACATCATAGCCGATCTCTCTTATGGCTGATATTATTTTTTTTGGTTCAAGGTCATCCTGGATAATAACCTCAGCCTTTTTTAAAGGAAAATTAACCCTTGCCCCTTTGACACCCTTAATTCTATTGAGCTCTCTCTCAATCCTTGCAGCGCAGGCTGCACAGCTCATACCGGTTATGGGTAATTCTATTCTTTCGGACATATTAAATAAGTGATTATGTTAAATTTGCAATTATCTCCTCTATGTCAGGAAGTTCAGGGATAGGATATACCTTTATAAATTTCACCTGTCCCATCTCATTTATGATGACATTCGCCCTCTCTGAGAATCCATCTTTGTATCTAAATAAACCGAGTCTCAATGCCAGTCCTCCATGAGGCCAGAAATCAGACAGAAGGCGTGTCTTCTTGATTCCTATTGCCTCTGCCCATGCCTTTTTGGAAAATACACTATCAATACTTACACCAACGGCTACGGAATTTAAAGACTGAAACCTGTCGAGGTTTTTTTCAAGGGAGAGCATCTGGTCCCTGCATACGGGTGTCCATGCAAGGGGATGGAAAGACAGGAGTATCTTTTTTCCCTGAAAATCCCTACCTCTGAATAACTGATCCGTATGGTCCTTTAATTCAAAATCACCTATATTATAGCCAATCTCCACCATAAATCTATCTCCTTTCTGTTTTAGATTATCTGGTTGTCTGCCAGATACTATATTTTAATCATCATATTAATATGCATCAAGGTTTATCTAAAAAAACATGATAGGTTGGTGAGGGCAAACATCTTTTAAAATAGATTGCCAGGGGTTTTAAAAAGCTAGGCTACAGCGATATAGAATAAATGCCTTTATTAATACAGGCTGGCTAACGCCTGCGACCACCAACCTCAAAGACAATGAATGTTATTAGACCATTACCCTCCCTTTTCAAACTCACTCTTAGCTGCACCACATATGGGACAGGTCCATGTATCAGGTATTTCATCAAAGGGTGTCCCTGGTTTTATATCATTATCAGGGTCGCCTTTTTCAGGGTCATAGACATAGTTGCATACCCTGCAGGTATACCTTTCTAATTTGACCCTTTCTTTTTCCTTCACCTGTTCTTCCTGGATAAATGTTGGTGCAGTTTTGGGAGACCTGCCTCCTTTTACCTCGTGGTAATATGCATAGGTCATTGGCTCTTCATTGTTTAGGATGTCACAATCTACAATCTTTCCAATAAATATAGTATGTGTCCCCACATCAGAACTACTCAATATCTCACAGTCAAGATAGCTTACAGTATTATCAAGGATTATCGGCGCCCCAGTAACACCTATTTTATATCTTGTCTCCTGAAATTTATCTGTCTCTCTACCGGATTTAAAGCCAAAACGACCTATTAGTGTCATGGGGGCTGATTTAGCAAGGACAGAGACGCTGAAGACCCCACTTTTTGATATGTATTCATGGGTGAGGTTTTCCTTGTTGATGCTTATGGCAACCGTAGGTGGTTCAGATGTGATCTGAAAGACTGTATTTGCAATCTGACCATTAATCTTACCGTTTAATCTTGAGCTTACTATATAGACACCATAACTTATTTTTTGCATTGCTTTCTTATTCACTGCAACCCTCCTTTTTACATTTTTGTTCATTATTTTCCCTATCTTCGTTGTCTGATTCCTTATCCTTCTTCTTTTCCATTGATTCTGTAATCTCTGTTAGTCTTTTTGTTACAAGATAATTTATCGTCCCTTCAGGATAGAGACCCTGTTCATCCAATTCCCCTGCCTTAAGATCTGTGAGTATCTCAAGACCCTCTTCCATCCTGTCTATGGCATAGATATTGAACCTTCCATCCCTTACTGCCTCTACAACCTCCCATTTGAGGTTGAGGTTTTTTATGTTTCTTCTTGGTATGATTACACCGTGTTCACCATTGAGCCCCCTTGAGTTGCATAGGTCAAAAAACCCCTCTATCTTTTCATTTACACCGCCTATAGGTTGAACCTCGCCATTCTGGTCCATAGAACCTGTTACTGCAATGCCCTGTTTTAATGGAACCCCAGAGATACTACTCAATAGCGCATAGAGTTCTGCAATTGTTGCGCTGTCCCCTTCAATCATCTCATAGAGCTGTTCAAAGGTGATGGATGCAGAGAGGCTTATGGGTTTTTTTACTGCATACCTACTTCCAAGATAACTCGAGATAATCATAATAGCCTTTTCATGGATCTTGCCACTCATCTTTGTCTCTCGCTCTATATTTACAATGCCTGCCTTTCCTGTATATGTCTTCGCTGTAATCCTTGATGGCTTACCAAAACTGTGATCACCCATGTCAAGGACAGCAAGACCATTCACCTGTCCTATCCTTACCCCCTCTGTATTCACAATAAGGGTATCCTCTAACATCATCTCCCTTATGTGGGTCTCTATCATATTTACCCTGTAGATCCTCTCCTTGATTGCCTTTTCCACATGGCCTGCCATAACCAATGTCTGTCTATCCCGATCAGCCCAGTAATGTGATTCTCTTATCAGGTCTGCTATCTCGCTGAATTTCATAGAGAGCTTTTCTTGGTGCTCTGCAAGCCTTGAGCCATATTCTACAATTTTTGCCACTGCTGCTCTGTCAAATGGCAGAAGCCCCTCATTCCTCTGACATATTGAAACAAAGCCTGCATATTTTTCCACATTCTCCTTTGTCCTGTCCATCCTGTTATCAAAGTCTGCCTTTACCTTGAAGAGCTCCCTTGATTCCTCATCGAATGCCCTGAGGATATAATATATATAGGGGCTTCCAACTATTATTACCTTTATGTTAAGTGGGATTGCCTCAGGCTTGAGGATAGACGTACTGAAGAGCCTGTATTGTTCAAGGATATCCTCTATCTTTATCTCTTTATTTTTAAGTGCCCTTTTCACTGCATCATAGGAGAAGGGATTTTTAAACAGGTCGAGCGCCTCTACTACTAGATAGCCACCATTTGCCTTATGGAGCGAACCTGCCTTTATCATAGTGAAGTCTGTTGTGGCAATGCCATATGTGACCTTGTATTCCACCCTTCCGAAAAGATTAGGGTAGGTGGGGTTTGTCTCAAATACAACAGGGGCACCCTTACTATCCTCATTGTTAACAATGACATTTACTGCATATTTTGAAAACAAGGGCTCTTGTTTAGGTAGTTTCAGAAATGGAAATGGCGATGGTGGCTCTTCTATTGTCTTGAATTCATCTAAATGGGTGAGGATCTCGTTTTTTGCCTCATTTAAGTATGTTGTGATCTTTTCATTCTCTTTATATTTACCTTTGATGGACTCAATAGCAGGCTCTATGATCTCGAGGGCAATCATACGCTCAAGCCTTGCAAGCATATCACGGACGAGCCTTTCTGAATCCTTAAGTAGCCTTACTATATCATTTAGCCGCTCTTGAAACCTCCTCCCTGTCTCCTCCATCCTCATCTTTGTTTTTTCATCAAGGGCATCAAACTCCTCTTTTGTCAGGGGCTCTCCTGTTTCCTTCACAGGGATTATAAATATACCTGCTGGTCCCTTTCGGACTGCAAAACTCTCTTTTTTTACCTCCTCATCGAGCCTTGCTAGATATTCATTCTGCTTCTGCTGAAACTCATCAATGATCTTATTCCTTTGGGTATCGTATTCCTTTGATTCAAATGCCTTGGGTATCTCAATCCTCAGGAACCTGACCAGTTCCTCCATGTCTTTCTGGAATGCTACCCCCTTTCCAGGTTCAGTATATATGGCTATAGGGTTATCAGGGTCCTTAAAATTATTGACATAGCACCAGTCAGGCGGTATCCTCTCAACAGAGGCCTTATTTTTTAGTAGGGACATTATGGTAGATACCTTGCCCGTGCCACTCTCACCAAGGGCAAATATATTAAACCCCATGCTGTTCATGCCAAGGCCAAAATCCAGTGCCTTAAGGGCCCTTTCCTGACCTATGATGTCCGTGAATTCATCTAGATCATCAGTGGTATTAAATCTAAACTCCCCTGGATCACATCTCTTAAATAGAGATTCAGACTCTAATCTTGTAATCATTCCTGCCTCCTGACGATTAAATAAAAATTAATGAATCTATGGATGAGGTTGTTATGAGCCTAGTAGATATCTATCTCATCCAGCTTCCGCCTGTGACACATATAGTCTGTCCAGTAATATATTCGCCTTCATCTGAGGCGAGAAAAAGGGCGGTGTTTGCTACATCCTGCGGGACGCCTTTTCGTGGATATGGTATCTCATCGAACATCCTCTGTATCTCTTCTTCAGGGTATAGGTTGGGTATGAATTCATTATAGATAAAACTTGGCGCTATGGTGTTTGCAGTGATTCTATGCGGTGCAGCCTCCATGGCAAGGCATCTTGTAAAGGCCATAACCCCTGCCTTTGCAGCAGCATAGTGGGCATGACCTGCAGCAAGCCCCCTGAATCCTGCAACAGATGTCATGCTTATAATACGACCTGACTGTTGTTTTATCATAACAGGCAGCACCTCTCTGGAGAAATAGAAGACGCTCCTTAAGGATACGCCCATTACAATATCCCAGTTTTCATCGGTCATATCAATGATGGGGGCAGGCCTGTTAGTCCCTGCATTATTAAATAGTATGTCTATCCTCCCGAACATGTCCAGGGTTGCCCTGACGGCCTCCCTTATGTCCTGAAGGATTAAAACATCACATCTTATACCAATTGTCTTTACCGCGAATTCCTTACTTATCTCATGGGCTGCCTGCCTGCTTCTTTCTTCATGGGCATCAGTTATAACCACATGGGCACCCTCACGGGCAAACGTCCTTGCCGTTGCCTTTCCTATGCCTGCACCTGCTGCAGCCGTGAGTATTGCCACCTTATTTTTTAGTCTCATTATCCATATCCTGGCAATATAATACAAGATGTTCTATATATGACTCAAGAAAAAACATACTAATTTTCATGCCTGAGTAGTATGGTGCCAGTTTTTCACTGGCACCATACTTTGGAATTGGATTGATTCTGTTACTGCCTGTATGCTAAATCAAAGCGGTCAAGATTCATCACCTTGTTCCAGGCTGCAATAAAATCCTGTATGAATTTTTCTTTGCCATCCTCACTGGCATATACTTCAGAAATAGCCCTGAGTTGTGCGTTATGCCCGAATATAAGGTCCACACGGGTGGCAGTCCATTTTGGTGCACCTGTTTTGCGGTCTCTACCCTCAAATAAGTTACCATCCTCATCCGATTGTCGCCATTCCGTGCCCATATCAAGAAGGTTCGCAAAAAAGTCATTGGTTAATGTCTCGGCTCGATTAGTAAACACCCCGTGTCTTGCCTGCTTGAAGTTAGCGTTTAGAACCCGCATGCCCCCAATCAATACGGTCATCTCCGGTGCGGTTAGGGTAAGCAGTTGTGCCCTGTCTATAAGCAGCTCCTCAGCTGGCACACTGTATCCTGTCTTTAGGTAATTACGAAAACCATCATATATTGGCTCGAGCACAGAGAAGGATTCTATATCGGTCTGTTCCTGTAATGCATCATTGCGCCCGGGTGTAAATGGAACAGTTACCTCAAAACCTGCATTTTTGGCTGCCTTTTCAACTGCAGCACAGCCGCCAAGCACAATGAGGTCAGCAAGGGATACCCTTTTGTCATCGGTCCTGGAGCTATTGAACCCCTCTTTGATTTTTTCGAGTTTGTCAAGCACCATGGCAAGCTGTTCTGGCTGATTGACCTCCCAATCCTTCTGAGGAGCAAACCTGATGCGAGCGCCATTTGCCCCACCACGATAGTCTGAACCACGGAAGGTGGCTGCAGAAGACCAGGCCGTATATACAAGTTGTGAGATAGTAAGGCCTGTGGCAAGGATCTTTGCCTTGAGTTGGGCAATATCCTGTTCATCTATTAGCTTGTAGTCTACCGGCGGTATGGGGTCCTGCCATATGAATTCCTCAGATGGGACGTCAGGTCCCAGATAGCGTGTGCGCGGCCCCATATCCCTATGGATGAGCTTGAACCATGCCCGTGCAAATGTCTTAGCAAACTCTTGAGGGTTTTCCAAAAAATGCCTTGCAATCTTCTCATATACAGGGTCGAATCTTAGAGAAAGGTCTGTAGTGAGCATGGTCGGCCTATGTTTTTTGTTTGGAATATGGGCATCTGGAATGATTTCAGGTGCGTCTTTTGCGACCCACTGGTTTGCACCTCCAGGGCTCTTAACCAGCTCCCATTCATAACGAAATAGGTTATAGAGGAACTGGATGCCCCATTTGCTTGGTGTGCTTGTCCATGTAACCTCTATCCCGGTGGTGATGGTATCAGGACCTTTACCTGTGCCAAAGCTATTCTTCCACCCAAGTCCCTGCTGTTCGATAGGTGCGGCTTCAGGCTCTGGCCCTAAATAGGATTGAGGACCAGCTCCATGACACTTTCCAAAGGCATGACCCCCTGCGATCAATGCCACAGTTTCTTCATCGTTCATCCCCATACGAGCGAAGGCAACACGGATATCCTTGGCTGCAGCCACCGGATCAGGATTACCACCTGGACCCTCGGGGTTTACATATATCAGTCCCATCTGAGTAGCTGCAAAGGGATTCTGGAGCTCACCTTCTTCGGTGTGGCGCATATCACCGAGCCACTCTTCTTCAGCCCCCCAGTTGACACTTTCGTCTGGCTCCCACCAGTCTACCCGTCCGCCTGCAAAGCCTATGGTCTCAAAGCCCATAGATTCTAAGGCCACATTTCCAGCGAGAACCATAAGGTCAGCCCAGGAGATCTTGCGGCCATATTTCTTTTTTATAGGCCAGAGGAGTCTACGGGCCTTATCAAGATTAATGTTATCAGGCCAGCTGTTAAGAGGGGCAAAGCGCTGCTGCCCGGTGCCTGCACCCCCTCTGCCATCACCTATACGGTAGGTACCAGCACTGTGCCATGCCATTCGGATCAAGAGGGGTCCATAATGGCCAAAGTCTGCTGGCCACCAGTCCTGGGAATTTGTCATCAACTCCTTTAAATCCCTCTTTACTGCCTCCAGATCAAGAGACAAAAACTCTTTGGCATAATCGAAATCTTTACCCATTGGATTACCCATTGGAGGATTTTGATGGAGCACCTTTAAGTTCAACTGGTTTGGCCACATGTCTCTTATTGATCTTCCTCTTCCGGCTGGGTATTTAGCGCTTTCTCTCATTGGTTGCCCTTTGCCTTTTTCCTGCATATCTCTACCTCCCTTTTTAAGTTTTTAGCGATCAGTCAGAAATCCTGCCAACCGATCCTTTTGTTTTACCTCATAAATAGGAATAATTCCTATCTATAAGGTAAAAAAATTTTAACGCCTTTTCTGTTTGCATTCCCTGCAGTAACCATAATATTCAAACCTCATATCATGCGCCTTAAAGCCTGTTTCTTCTTCAATCTTATCAAATTCAATAGGTAAGTCTCCCATATAATCCTCAATTCTGCCACAGTTGATGCAAATGAGATTAATATGATTGATTACATTCCCATCGTATCTGTTTGGCTTATCATAGAACCCTATTTCCTTTACAAGCCCCTCTTTTTTTAAAAGGTTTAGCGTATAATAGACCGTTGACATGCTTATAGTGGGTACTATCTTTCTTGCCTCAAGAAAAATTTCATAAGCACTTGGGTGATTGGGAGAGCTAGACAGTATATCGATAATCACCTGCCTCTGCCGGGTAACCCTTACCCCTCCCTTCTTTAGATCATCTAATGCCTTTTTAAATCTCTTCAAGATTAAAACCATAATTATAGGAATGATTCCTAATTTTTTCTATTATAGCCAATATATACATAGACGTCAATACCCTTTTTTATCTCAGGCGGTTTCTTTCACCTGGCCACTTTTATGCCCTTAGCCACACCTCCTGTTCAAAAAACACTATGACGGAAAGGACTGATTGTGTTGCTGATGATGCCACATATGAGGAAAAGGATGGTTTCCATGCAAAACCTAACCGGGGAATGTATACTTTTAAAATTTTTTGACTATGCAATAAAATAATAATACCATACCATTTAGCAAGAAAGAAAAGACAATAAAGATAGGGAATAAAATTGATAGGCTATATCCATACAAGGATACTGGGTTATTCAAAGATGTGATATATCTTAAAATAAGGATAATATGCAGCAGAGAAGGATAAAGCATGGAAGATGGAGGTTATCTTTTATAATGAAAAATAGGATGGAAGAATCCCGTGGGGAAAAAGGCGCGGTTTAAAAAGTTAATCACTATTTTTGTCATTACAATTGCTATCATTGGTATAGCAGGTATTGTACTCATCTATAATGCCAATAAGATACTAAAGGCCCAACTCGAATCAGCCCTTGGCAAAGACTTTTCTGTCCAGGAGATTAAACTTTCATGGGGTAAGGTTGAGGCATCTAATATAAGGCTCAAAAACAAAGCCGGAAAAGAGGTATTCAAAACCGACTGCCTGACCATTAAGGCTAATTTTTTAGGCTTATTGAAAAAGGAATTTATCATTTCAAGCCTCACCCTTATTAATCCCTATCTCTTTATTGAAATGGACAGAAAGGGGAATCTTGTAAACCCTTCACTACCTGAGGAAAAGGGAAAAGAAAAGAAAAAGAAACCCATTCCACCGTTCCTTATTAAGAAGGTTCGGATCATAAAAGGTTCCCTTGAATATCTTGACAGAAAACCTCGACAGGGACCTGTATTAACCAGGGTAAGGGATATTGATGCAGAGTTTCATAATATCACCTTCCCTCCAGGCGATAACTATTCTTCATTTACAATAGATGCAATAATCTCAGGCGCTCAAGGTTCAGGGAGTGTGAAGGGCAAGGGAAAGATTAAGCTTAAAAACAAAGATACAGAATCAAAGATTGAAATACGTAATATTGATATCGTTCCCTTTAAACCTTACTTTCAGGATAAGGATGATGTGGATATAACAAGAGGATTTCTTAGCCTCGATATGAACTTAAAGATTCATGCCCAGAAGCTCAATGCCCCGGGAAGGGCAAAGCTTAAGGATCTCGATTTTAAAAGTGGACCCGGTATGGGAAACAAATTCCTCGGTGTGCCACTCTCACTGGTTATAGCCTTTTTGAAGAACAGCAACAACGAAATTACAGTGGATTTTGTTATCGAAGGTGATATGGATAATCCAAAATACAGTCTCAGGGAAAGTATTATAGATAAGTTTTCACTTGCTACAGCCAGCAAGCTCGGTATTTCAATCAAAAACATAGGAAAATCCATCATTACAACAGGTGCCGATGGTGTTAAAAAGGGTGTAGAGGGTATTAAAGACATATTCAAAAATGACCAGGGAAGGAAATAAACATAGTGAGACCCTTGCCCTATTCCCCTAAAAAGTCTTCTAACTATCCTTAATATGTATGGTTAATAGCAAATATTTAATCCCCAGGAGGCCTCCTTATGTCAGATAGATTCACTGGTTATGGTTTTGCAGATTACTTTATGGAACAAAAAAGACATGTAAACACCCTCCTT
>JAGPMK010000060.1 GCA_018052995.1 Syntrophorhabdales bacterium
TCTGCTGTTATTGCCCTGGCCAAAACCTGTAAAGCCCCAGAAGCGCTTGAGTCCGGCAAGATTATTGGCGGTTTTGGCCATAATCAGGTCCTGGCATTGGCAGATAAAGTGATAGATGCTGTTAAGTCAGGAGCCATCAAGCGCTTTGTAGTAATGGCAGGGTGCGACGGCAGGCACAAAACGAGAAGCTACTATACAGAGGTAGCCCAGAATCTACCAAAGGATACAGTGATCCTGACTGCTGGTTGTGCCAAATATCGGTATAACAAGCTGGTCCTTGGAGACATTGGCGGCATTCCACGTGTGCTTGACGCCGGTCAGTGCAATGATTCCTATTCGCTTGCAGTAATCGCCCTGAAGCTCAAAGAGGCATTTGGGTTAAATGACATCAACGAACTGCCTATCTCCTTCGATATTGCCTGGTATGAGCAAAAGGCAGTAGCAGTTTTACTAGCCCTTCTCTATCTGGGTGTTAAGGGCATACGCCTGGGACCCACGCTGCCAGCCTTTCTTTCTCCAGATGTAGCCAAGGTATTGGTGGATAAATTTAATATCAAACCTATTGGTACAGTGGAGGACGACATTGCTGCGATGATGAAAGGGGAATAAGAAGAGGGTTCTATTTATCTGGGATAGGTGGTCTCTGCTCTTAATTATATAGTTGCAAGCAAATAGAGGCCACCTTGTCCTATAGAAAGATAGAGCTTAATTCCGTCTGTCTTATGAATCGTTAACCCCTTGTCTTCTATCTATTTTTCGATTTTGTCTCGTATATTATGGGGTATGGAAAATATCTCTGACAAATACAAAGATAAAGGGATATCTTGGGTATGCCGAATTTGTCTAAGTCGCCACCAAGAAGACTGATTGTTGTCAAGTCTGGCAGCACAATACAAGTCTGGATAGCAACGTAGCAGAGAGACTGTATGCAACGAGACGAGACGAGACGATCTTAGTAAGATTATTTTTAAAAGGGGAAAATATCATGAGATACATTTGAAAATGATCCAGGTGTCTTCAGGGTTGTATAGGTCTTAAGGGGGTTATCCATTAGGACCCCTTAAGCGGGGATGTTTTACGGAAACCTTCTGATCCCCTATATATATTGAGCCTGGCTGATATGTCCACTTGTATATGTCTGATGATAGAGGATGATAGTCAGGACCTGGTAGTTCTTCCCGTTCTATATCTATTATCGCTTCTGCAACTATGATGCCCAATTCATGAATAAATGTATCCAATCCCTGTTTGCCTGTCTGAATGATATGGAACATCTTGTTTAGCATCTCTTCTTTACCTAATCCTGTTCAAGCCCTTTCCTTGCGTTTTTCCTCTGCCTGTGCAGACAGGTCTGTTTTGTGTTTACTTTCATTGTGGCTCCTTTTTTTATATAAAATTTATTATGCGTGGATTATCCCATGCAAGGGAGCCACACTTCAAGTTTCAACTAAAATGGTATAACATCTATTTTTTGACCATGAAGTTGAGTTAAGACAATTTGTTATATTGAAAGATGCGGCATATGTAAAATTTTTTTCCAATATTGCTTTCCTTCTAAATTTTTGTTATCCTTTCAAATAATTATTACTACACTAAAAAAGTGGCAAAGCAGTTAAAAAAGAAGGATAAGAGGAAAAGTTGTAACATGTGTTATAATCCAGCTGAAAAGACCCTTCATGTCTAATGGGGGGTGCCAAGCGATGTATCAAAAAAAGCGGGTAGTAAAATAGATTTGAGGCAACTATTTTAATAACTTTTTTATTATTAATCTTAATGCATTAATATAATTAAATTTTTTATGAGAGTTTGAATCCCTATCTTGCCATATAGATTCAAACAATCGACCTGGATTTATACAGTGCAAACAAAGGTAGTAAAACCAAATAAACATTCCTTTTACATTAGGAGGGGGATATGGACCCGAAGGAAAGTATAATCCTTGCCCTTGATGTTGAGCATTTTGATGATGCCAGAAGGCTTGTCATGGAGTTCAGGGATTATGTGGGGATGTTTAAGGTGGGCAAGCAATTGTTCACCCATTGTGGTCCAAAGATTGTTGATTTTATCAATATGAAGAACTCTAAGGTCTTTCTTGACCTTAAATATCACGATATACCCAATACTGTATCAAAGGCAGTTATGGAGGCGGCAAAGCTTGGGGTTGATATGCTCAATATCCATGCTACCGGTGGTCTTGCTATGATGAGGGAGGCAAGGAAAGCCCTTGCCAATATCACAAAAAAACTCCAGATACCAAGGCCAAAGATAATCGGTGTTACGGTCCTGACAAGTATTGATGATAATGAGCTAAGGACTATGGGAATCAATACCCCTGTTAAGGAATTAACAAGGAGCCTTGCTATCCTTACAAAAGAGGCGGAACTCGATGGTGTGGTGGCAGCCGGTGAGGATATAGAGATGATAAGGGAACTATGTGGCAATGATTTTATAATTGTGACCCCAGGGGTAAGGATAGGCGAAAAAAAGGACGACCAGAGAAGGATTATTACCCCCAGGGAGGCGATAGTGAAAGGGGCAACATATATAGTTTTGGGAAGGACCCTCCTTGAGAGCCATGAGCCCTTCTTTCTTCTTCAGGACATCCATAAGGATATTATAAATGGCTTATCTGAAAAACAGAGATGATATAATCAGCCTCATCAAAAACCATCCTGAGAAGATAAGAAGATTATGGATAGAGTCAGGATTTGAAAGTCAGTACAATAGGTTTATAAAACAGGCAAAAGAAGAGGGTGTATCATTCAAGGTAATACCTAAGGGGGTATTTTCAAAAAGGTTCAGGGATGCAGGTGCCCATATCTGCCTCGAGGTTGATGAATATACCTTTGAAGACCCTGATGCATTTCTCGAAGGACTTAAGGAATCCAACAAGGCTATCTTCCTTAGCGCCTTTGATGGTATCTATGACCCACAGAATCTTGGAAACATAATAAGGTCTGCCGCCTGTTTTGATGTTCACGGTCTAATACTCCCAAAAGACAGGTCATGCGGTATAACAGATGCTGTTGTCAGGGTTTCAAAGGGAGGTCTTGAACATGTAAGACTCATAAGAGTCACAAACCTTACAAGATATATAGAGGGGCTAAAAAAGGCAGGTATATTCTGTTATTGTCTTGATGAAAAGGCAGAACGCAGCCTTTCAGATATAGACCTTAGATCCCCAGTATGTCTTGTTTTTGGCAGTGAGGATGGGGTAAGAAGACTGACAAGAGAAAGATGCGATGAGGTTGTAAGTATACCCACATTAAGGGAGTTTGCATCCCTTAATGTGGCAACCTGTTTTGCCGTGTCTGCATATGAGGTATTGAGGCAGAGGGCTAGTAAATGATTAATTGACATATCTATAAAATTTCTATAGATTATCCCTATCCTCTATGTTTAAGATTGGGGTTTTGTCGGATACACATCTTCGGGTGGTGAGCAATGACCTTAAAGAACTATTAAGGGCCAGCCTCCATGACATAGATATGCTTATCCATGCAGGAGATATGACCTCAGCCCGTGTCTTTGATTTTCTACAGAACTGGAATATAAAGGCGGTGAGGGGCAACATGGATGACTTTGAGCTATATTCTATGATCCCCCAAAGAAGGATAGAGGTTATAAATGGAAAAAGATTTGGGATAATTCATGGTTCAGGCTCACCTCAGGGAATAGAGAAGAGGGTGAAAGCGGGGTTTGGAGACGATGTAGATGTGATAATCTTTGGCCATTCCCACATCCCAGCCAGGATAGAGATAGATGGGGTCACTCTTTTCAATCCCGGTTCATTCAGGGACAGCAGGACAGCAGGTATTATTGAAATCAGTGACAATATAGACTTTAGATTCATATCCATAAAATGATATATTATATTTTTTAATAAAAGGGAGACTTTAACCCTGAAGACCTATCCTATATAAAAACATGGAAACAATATACCTTTCATTCCTCTGGCATATGCATCAGCCCTATTATAAAAACCTGTGGACAGGCAAGTACCTGCTTCCATGGGCCCTGCTCCACAGCACAAAGGATTATTTTGATATGCCTTATATGCTGAAGGAGTATGAAAACATTAAACAGAATTTCAATATTGTGCCATCCCTACTTCTGCAGATTGCTGATTATGAAAAATCAGAGGTAGGAGATATATATCTTGATGTCTTTAAAAAACCTGCTGAGAAACTCACTGATAGCAATAAATCCTTTCTCTTGATGAATTTTTTTAATGCCAACTGGGAAAATATGGTAAAACCCATCCCCAGGTACTATGAGCTTCTCAAAAAAAGGGGTTTTTATTATTCAAAAGAAAACATAAATAATATCAAACGGTATTTTACAGAGCAGGATTACAGAGATATACAGGTCTCTTTTTTTCTTGCCTGGATAGACCCTATCTTCTTTGACATGTATGAGCCCTTGAGGGGGCTCAAAGAAAAGGGGGGCAGCTTCACAGAGGAGGATAAAGATATAATAGAGGCAGTCCATAAGGAGATCTTAAAGGGTATTATCCCGTTATATAAAAAGTTGTCCCAAAGTGGTAAGATAGAACTTTCCACCTCCCCGTTTTACCATCCCATAATACCCCTTCTTATAGATAACAGGGTTGCAAGGGTAGCGCTGCCTCATATAAATCTCCCTGAAAAACCCTTTGCCTATCCAGAGGATGCATCGGCCCAGATAGAAAATGCCTTGAGATATTTCAATGATATATTCCAATTTATACCTCATGGTATGTGGCCCCCTGAGGGGTCAGTAAGCAACGATGCCCTTATGCTTTATATGAAACACGGCATAAACTGGGTAGCCACAGATGAGGCTATTTTGTTTAACAGTCTGGGTGTTGAGGGAAGAAAGGGACCGAAAAATGACCTTGTCCATCCTGAATACCTCTACAAGCCATATAGATTTGAAAGGGATAGCGGAAGAATCCATGTAATATTCAGAGACAGGGAGCTTTCTGACCTTATATCATTCCATTATTCAAGGATGCCACCGAAGGATGCAGCCAGTGATCTTTTAAAGAGGATACTGGATATTGGCAATACCTTAAAATATAAGATGTCGGCACCACTGGTAAATATAACTATGGATGGCGAGAATGCCTGGGAGCATTATATCAATGATGGTAGGGATTTTTTCGGATATCTCTATGAGGGTATAGAGAAGGAAAAAAGAATCAGATGCGTTACCATATCAGAGTATCTGAAAGATGTTGACAATGCTGGTTCTCTAAACAATTGCTTTGCAGGCTCATGGATAAATCATAATTTTTCTGTATGGATAGGCGATGTAGAGGATAATACAGCGTGGTCACTCCTTACAGAGACAAGGGATTTCCTTGCCAGCCAGGACCCTGAAAAGAAGAATGCTAATGCCTGGGAATCCATATATATCGCAGAGGGAAGTGATTGGAACTGGTGGTATGGTGATGAGCATGCATCTGAGAATGATGAGATCTTTGACCTACTTTTTAGAGAGAATCTATCAAATGTCTACAGATTTTTAGGTAAAGAACCACCTGATAAATTAACGATCCCTATAATCATTGAAGACAGGGAGATTAGGCCATCCCGAGAACCTGTTAATTTCATCCACCCCATAATAGATGGGAAAATGACGAACTATTTTGAATGGATAGGGTCAGGCTATCTGGAGGGTAAATCCCACGGCGTTGCTGTGCATGAGGCAGAGTCCCTAATGAAAGGGTTATATTATGGTTTTAATGAAAAATACCTTTATATCCGTATTGATATAGACAAAAGATACATCAATGGCTCAATGGATTTTGCCTTTGAGATACACATTGAGAATTCTCGGTCCTATGATATATATTACAGGGTAAGGGATGATGCTGTAGATTCCTCTATCCCAGTGGAGATAGCTTTTGCTGATATCTTGGAGGCACAGATACCCTTTGAATCCATTAATACAAAACCCAGTGACAAAATCTATATATGGGTATCCTTGAAGATTAAGGAGATGAAGATAGATAGAATACCATCAAGGGGGTATCTGTCTATCTCAGCCCCATCAAAGAATTTTGAGGTGGAGATGTGGTATGTTTAAGCCATAATAGATATAATAAAAATAGCCTTGCATTGTTTATGCAAGATTTATTTTGCCAAAACAGAGCTTCATTATATTACTAATGATTTTATCTATAATAATTCCTGTGTTTAATGAAATAAAAACAATCTCCGAGATAATAAAAAGGGTGGCCTTATTGTCATATGATAAAGAGATAATAATAATCGATGATGGTTCAACAGATGGAACAAGGGCATATCTGGAAGAGATAAGACAAAAGGGAATAGACGATGGATTAGGGAGGCTAAAGATTATCTTCCATAAAAAAAATATGGGAAAGGGTGCGGCAATCAGGACAGGACTCAGATACGCAACAGGGGATATAGTTATCATCCAGGATGCTGACCTTGAATATGACCCCAGGGATTATCCAGTCCTTCTTGAGCCCATATTGGAGGATAGGGCGGATGTGGTTTATGGCTCACGATTTCTTGGAGGTCCACACAGAGTTTTATATTTCTGGCACTATATAGGCAACAAGATAATAACTATTCTATCCAATATGTTTACAGACCTGAACCTTACGGACATGGAGACAGGCTATAAGATTTTTAGAAGGGATGCTGTAAAGGATATAGAGATTAGATCAAACAGGTTTGGCTTTGAGCCAGAGATAACGGCCAAGATAGCGAAAAAAGGCTTAAGAATCTATGAGGTACCTATCTCCTACTATGGAAGAAGCTATCAAGAGGGAAAGAAGATTACCTGGAGGGACGGGCTAAAGGCTGTGTTTACTATACTGAAACACAACCTCTTCAGCAAATAGAACGGGGATAGCGTATGAAGAAAGCACAGGTCTCCTTAAGAAGATCCTAAATGATGTGCTTCACTGTAGAAAAATCAAATCAATGAAGCGCACCGCAAAACCCCAAGGCATTTATGGCCTCAAGCCGTACATAGGCAGATAAATATCAACAATCAAGAATCAAGTGATTTCTAAATAGATTTCTCCCAGCCCTGTCCAAAATCTGCAAGGGGTTTTATCTCATATATCTCAAAGGTCACGGCGGCATGTATCATCTTTGCCCCTGCCTCACCAGTAACCTTTGCTATCTCTGCCTTCATCTCATCAAGCCTACTACCTGAGGTGTGGCATTCTGTCATCTTTACATACAGTCGGACACCCTTCCATTCTGTAAGTGTCTTGCCTGGCTCCATAATCATAAACACACCATAGGGATTTTCCTGAAGATATGCAAAAGTCCTGTTTTTTCCAAGACCCATGGTGATTGTTTTCTCATCAATCATTCTTGGAGAGCCGAAATACG
>JAGPMK010000061.1 GCA_018052995.1 Syntrophorhabdales bacterium
ACTTATTGTCACCTATGCCATGCTAATTAACTTCTTTTTTCTCCTTGTAGAGCTTTTTACAGTCTTTTATAGCGCCATACCTGACCATAAAGGGCATTTTATCTATCTATTTCTTGGCAGTAATGGTCCTGGGATGCTTTCTGTTTTTATGTGGTTTTCCATTGCCCTATCTATTTGTTCACTCGTCCTTCTGATACGTCCTGAGACGAGGAAGAATGAAAGTCTTCTTCCCTGGATATGCAGTATGGTATTGGTTTCTATCTGGATAGAGAAGGGACTTGCATTGCTTATACCAGGTTTTATACCAACACCCCTGCATGACATTGCTTCCTATGTTCCTACATTACCAGAGGTATTCATTACACTTGGGGTCTACGGGATTGGAGGATTAATCATAACGGGTTTATTCAAAATTGCCGTTGAAGTTCAGAAATCAAAAGAAAAGAGAATATAGTAAAATGTTTTGCCAATCCTATCTTGATCCTGTTGATATATTTCACTTCCCGTATTTCATCATCGCCGACAATATCTATATTGATAAGGTTATCAAGAGGTTATACTATTTTTAGTTGAAACTTGAGGTGTGGCTCCCCTCCGTAGGATAATCCACGGAACACAAATTCTTTTTAAAGAAAAATGCCACAATGAAAGTAAATACCAAACAAAGGAAAAAGGCAAGAAAAGGATTTGAGCAGGTATTCGGGAAAGAGGAATTAGTAAACAGAATGCCCCATATCATTCAGACAGGCAAACAGGGGTTAGATATTTTCATCGGTGAATTAGGCACTATGCTTACCTAAACTATCATGGACATGGAGCGTGAAGAACTATCAGGGCCAGAATATAGACCCCTGTCAGTAGGTGTATATAAGTGGGCTTATCAACAAGGTTGTCTCTATATGGAGGGCCAGAAGATTCACGTAAAACATCCCAGGCTTAAGTGGACCCGAAAGGAGAGATACCATTACAGGGCTACAAGGCCTTAAAGAAACCTGGATCATTCTCAGAAGAGTTCCTAACAAAGGTATTACGCGGTATTTCATTGCAAAGATATGGTGAAACCGTCATCGAGGCAGAGCCCGGGCCCTTGGGGTCTCACCAGGTAACAGAAGGGGGTTTTGAGGAAATGAAACGGGGACCACATAAAATTTCAACTAAAAAATTGACAAGCTCTCAGGCATTATATCTATCACCTTCTCTGGCCTTCTTGAAGACTCTACTATGGTTGCATCTACTATGGCACTCTTACGTCTCTTTTACTATGATCTCCTTCTACTCAAGCTGACTGTTTATATCCTCTATATCAAGGAACTCAAAGACAAGGGAGGGGGAAAGACCGTGCAAAGGTCTTGGTATGTAATTACAGAGTTTTCAACATGTAGTGCCCAAACACGCTATTGATGTCGTGCAACTATGCGATTATACATATAAATATTTTTTTGGGCATGAAGTTGGGTTACCTAGATGCTGGTTGGCCAACTCCTTTTTCTTGACTTTTTTTTCTGTTTCCTATTTACTTTCATTCTGGCTCCTTTCTTTAAAAATTTGTGTTCAGTGGATTATCCCACAGAAAAGAGCCCCACTTCAAGCTACAAGCAAAGAGAAGATAACATCAAAAGACGGTAAAAGTAAGATAAGAAATCGTTGCTCTAATAAATTATTCATAATGGGTTCGTTGCTCAGGCATAGTGAATATTGACATATTTTCAAGGTAAGGAGATAAAAAAACGCAATCTTCTAAAAGGAGATCCTATGAATAGTCATAAATGTCATTCAATGTCTATTGAAGAGGTGATAGACCAACTCAAGACTGATGTAGAAAAGGGCCTGAGCCAGGCTGAGGCTGCAAAACGTCTGAAAGAATATGGCCCAAACGAGTTGGCAGAAAAGCCGCGGCCTGGCTTTTTCAAGATGCTTCTCAGTCAGTTTAATAATTTCCTTATCATTATCCTGATCGTGGCTGCCCTTGTTTCTCTGGGTCTTGGGGAGATAATAGATGCCATTGCTATTATGGCTATTGTTGCATTGAATGCCATAGTAGGTGTCATTCAGGAGTCAAAGGCAGAGGCTGCCCTCGCAGCATTGAAGAAGATGGCAGCCCCCAATGCACAGGTTATACGTGATGGACATCAGATTACAATACCTTCAAGGGAACTGGTTCCAGGAGATATTGTTCTTATTGAAGCCGGTAATTATGTCCCTGCTGATATGAGACTTATAGAAAGTGTAAATCTGAAGATAGAAGAGGCCTCCCTTACAGGGGAATCAGTGCCGGTTGAAAAGGTAGCCCATATAGTTCTCAATAAGGATATACCCATCGGTGACAGGAAAAATTCTACCTTCATGAGCACAATGGTTACATACGGACGGGGCAAGGGGGTTGTGACTGCGACAGGTATGCATACCCAGATAGGTCTCATTGCAGAAATGCTCCAGTCATATGAGGTGGAGGAGACACCACTACAGCAAAAACTCAACCAGCTGGCTAAGGTGCTTGGCATTGGCTGTTTAATAATATGCGCCATTGTTTTTATTTATGGACTTATAAGGGATACACATTTTGGTACTATCTTCAAGGATGGTCTTTTTGCTTATTTTTTAGCTGAAAAGAAAGACATAGTTGAACTTTTCATGACTGCTGTAAGCCTTGCAATTGCTGCTGTCCCTGAAGGGCTGCCAGCAGTTGTAACTATATGTCTTGCCCTTGGTATGCAGAGGATGATTAAGCGTCATGCCTTGATAAGAAAATTACCTGCTGTTGAAACCCTTGGTTGTGCAACAGTCATCTGTTCGGATAAGACAGGCACCCTCACTCAAAATGAAATGACAGTGGTTCAGGGATGGGCAGGTGGATGTAACTTTAAAGTAACCGGTGAGGGTTATAGTCCATCAGGAGAATTCTTACTTGATGGTCAGCCGATTGAGCCTCTTAAGTATCCTGATATTGCCCTCTTATTGCACGGAGCGACCCTTTGCAATGACGCAAGACTTGAAGAGGGCAGCAAAGAGAAGGAAGGGAAGACATGGCGTATTGTCGGAGATCCCACAGAGGGTGCAATGGTTGTCGCTGCAGCAAAGGGAGGCTTGTGGCGGGAGACGCTCGAAAAGGTACTGCCACGGGTAATGGAGGTCCCTTTTGATTCTGAGAGAAAAAGGATGACAACCATACATGCATTAAAGACAACCGATAAAAGCATCCTTAAGTTAGGGATAGATACTCCACAGGTCATTGCCTTTGTAAAGGGTGCTCCAGATGTTGTTCTTGATTTGTGTGATAGCATAATGGAAGAAGGCCATATAGTGCCACTGACCAATGAAAAGAAACAGCAGGTTTTGGATATAAACAAGGATATGGCAAGGCAGGCATTGAGAGTCTTAGGCATTGCATTCAGACCCATGGATAAAATACCCGAAGCCTGCGATGCAGAGACAATAGAGAGGCATTTGACCTTTGTAGGGCTCTTAGGAATGATTGACCCACCAAGACCAGAGGTAAAGGAGGCTGTGAAGATTGCAAAGGGTGCAGGGCTAAAAACTGTAATGGTGACAGGAGACTATAAGGATACTGCAGAGGCAGTAGCAAGGGAGATTGGACTCCTTGAGCCCAATGGAAAGGTCCTTACAGGAACCGAACTGGATGTGATGAGCGAAGAAGAACTCGCAGGGATTATAGAAAATGTCAATGTTTGTTGCAGGGTTTCCCCACAGCACAAAACAAAGATAGTAGATGCCTTCAAGGCAAAAGACCATGTTGTTGCTATGACTGGAGATGGGGTGAACGATGCCCCTGCCTTGAAGAGGGCCAATATAGGTGTTGCTATGGGTATTACAGGTACGGATGTTACAAAAGAGACAGCAGATATGGTTCTTACAGATGATAATTATGCAAGTATAGTCTCTGCTGTGGAAGAGGGGAGGGTCATTTACTCGAACATCCGCAAGTTTGTCAACTTCTTGCTTACCTGTAACATAGGGGAGATATTGATTGTATTTTTTGCAATGCTCTTTGGTATGCCCATCCCCTTCAAACCGATTATGCTATTATGGTTAAACCTTGTGACGGATGGTGCGCCAGCCCTTGCCTTAGGGTTGGAGAAAGGTGAACCTGATATTATGAACAGGCCCCCTCGACCAACAAAAGAACCTGTGATTAATAAAAACATGGCAATTGGGCTTATCATTGTCCCAATAGTTGATGCCATTGCCATTCTATCTGTCTTTTCAATCGCCTTATCCCGTTATCCTGAAAGCATAGAGGCTGCACGGACAATGGCATTCGTAACCCTCTGCTGCTCAGAACTCTTAAGGGCATACACATCGAGATCAGAAAATTATAGTATCTTTTCTATAGGGGTCTTTTCAAACAGGTGGATGCAATGGGCAGCAGGAAGCTCTCTCTTTCTTGTTCTGATTACCGTATATGTACCGTTTTTAAGACCCTTCTTTGGTACTGTTTCCCTTACTCTCAACGACTGGTTGACCATGCTACCGTTCATGTTCATGGCACCTACTGCAACAGAGATTGTAAAAATCTTCTTGAGGAGAAGGGCAAGGGTATAAAAAGGTAAAAGAAAATGGTTTTGGAAACCCTTTCAAGGTTCTTAATCCCCTGACTTTGATTGTCGAAGGTAGAGATAAGCTCAAGATACCGGTCAGGGTGATGATACTGTATTAGAAAAGGACCAGACCCTAAAATACCTGATTCTTTTTTTGTTGATAGCGATACCACTCTTCTCTCCGGGTCTTACAAATCATGGGCTCTGGTCAGCCGATGAGCCAAGGGTTGCTGAGATTGGCAGGGAGATGGCTCTCACAGGGAACTGGATAGTCCCTACCCTCAACCAGAGACCCTTCCTTAAAGAGCCACCACGTTATTATGGTGTTCTGACACTCACGTTCAAAATATTTAGCACATCTGACAGGGTGGTTAGGATACCATCGGCCTTATTTGGTCTGGCAGGTGTTATCGTAACCTTTTTTATCGTAAACCTTCTGTTTGGACCAAGGATTGCCTTACTCTCTGCGCTCATTCTGACAACCGGAGGTGAGTATTTCAGGGTTGCCCATACTGTCATAGTAGATAGTGCCCTTACCTTTTTTATTATCTGTACCATGGGTCTTTTTGCAGCAGGCTATCTAACTGAAAGTAACAGGAGAAAACTATTCTATTATGTTCTCTTGTATGCCTCTGCCTGCCTCGCCTTTTACACAAAAGGGTTTATAGGTATTGTTATCCCAGGGCTTGGTATCCTCTCATTCCTCCATATTTTATTGATTGTTTCGAATTCATAGTTATGATTCAGGAAAAATGTCCAAAAAATCCTTGACTGATACAAAACATGGTTGCCAAAAGGAAGTTATAGTAGTAATTTTTATTTAAGTGTTACAAGATTATTGAAGCAAATGAAGGCTTTACCAAAAATCCTTTGAGGTGTCTTCTTGAAAACGCTTTCTGTCATCGCAAACAATCTAAACCAGTCTAATTTTTTGGTTGATGTAGCCGAGGAATTCCATACCTCCATCTTCGAACGTGGAGACCGAATCTATCTTGAGGCAAACGAGACCTTATTCTCAGAGGGAGAACAGGCTAATAGATGCTACATGGTTCTAAAAGGTCACCTTAAACTCACAAAACTTCATGAACAGGGAAAGACGGTTGTTGTTCGCTACATAAATCCCGGAGAATTGATAGCGGCGATAGCTGTTTTCAAGGAAAAGAACTATCCGGTTACAGCGGAAGCAGCCGATGCCGTTGAAGTGATTGGCTGGAACAAACAGGCTATGATGGACCTTATGGCTGAATTCCCGCAACTGGCGGTCAACATGCTCAGGGTTGTTGTTGATCGCTTGGATGATGTGCAAAACCGCTATCTGGAACTCTACGCCGAACAGGTAGAACAACGTATCGCCCGAGCCCTATTACGGTTCATGCAACAATTCGGTCGTAAGACTGATAATGGCGTTTTAATTGACTTCAGGCTCAGCCGTCAGGAATTGGCCGAATATACCGGTACCACTCTTTATACGGTGAGTCGCACTCTTAGCGCCTGGGAAAAGAAAGGCTGGGTTATATCCAGGCGTGAGCGCATTACAGTGTCCAACCCCCACGCCCTGGTTCTGTTTGCGGAAAACCGCTAATTCTCAAAGGTACAATCTTTTTTTCCAATATTTGCTCTGGAGCAAAGACTTTATCAGGCAAGATACGCTATGATGAAAGCTTGGAGGGGTCGGATATAAAGACCTGCAAGTAAAGGCAATACCCATGGCAGGGGAGGGGAAAAGAAGCCTGGGTATTCAAGATAACCAAAAAGGAGGTGCACATGGTCACAAAGAACAAGGAGACGGTGAAGGGCATGGCCATTGATCAGACTATTAACTTAAAGATGCCTGCCAATGAAGTGCTTGACATTACGGGAATGGTAAACTATTCGGAAGGCAGTATTGTCAGTCGCACGCTAATCGAGAGTAAGGCAGGGACGGCCACGCTTTTCGCCTTCGAGGCAGGACAGAGCCTAAGCGAGCATACCGCACCGTTCGATGCGCTGGTACTGGTCCTCGACGGTGAGGGCGAATTCACCGTAGGCGGAAAGATCCACAATGTTGCTGCAGGCCAGGCGCTGCTGATGCCAGCCAATATCCCACATGCCGTAAAAGCTGAGAAACCATTCAAGATGCTGCTGTTGATGATTCGATTTCTGTAAGGACCGCTTGATGATAAGAATGGAGATGACCGTCCATGAACTTTTTACCCATTATCCATCGGCAATAGATGTCTTTGTTGAGAAAAAAATGCTCTGTGTCGGCTGTCCGGCGCAGGCCTTTCACACCCTCGGCGATGTGGTGAGGCTTTATGGTTACGACTTAAAAAGTTTTATGGCGAGTCTCGAAAAGATTATCCAGAATGAAGGGCAAAAACAAAAAAAAGACGAAGACTTACAAAAATAAAAAAAGGAGGTAATATCATGTTTTGTTTTCAATGTCAGGAAACAGCAAAAAACACAGGATGTACTGTAAGGGGTGTATGTGGCAAACCGGAGGAAACCGCCGATCTTCAAGACCTGCTTGTTTACGTGTGTAAGGGCATTTCCATCTATGGTGAAAAGTTGCAAGGGAGAATCGATAAAAAGGTTGGCCGTTTTCTATGCGAGGCACTTTTTATCACCCTTACCAATGTTGCCTGGGACGATGAGGTGATTATCAAAAAGATCAGGGAAGG
>JAGPMK010000062.1 GCA_018052995.1 Syntrophorhabdales bacterium
GGGTCTCACAATACATAAGACCGCTATGGCCTCATCCTCCCCTGACCTTTCTATAAGCCCTTCTGCCACATGGTCATCTATGTCAAACGAGTAATCCTCCAGGATATAATAAGGATTCACAACAACAAAGGAGAGGGCCATGTCCACACATCGCAGGAGGCGAAAAGGCGATTCCTCGCCAAAGGGGGCATCAAGGAGATAATCCCCGAACTCCTCAAAACCTATAATCCGTCCCTTAAGCCTTGTCTCACTCACTGTCTTCACCAATAAATTTTTTTATCCTTTCAATATTATCAATAGCCGATAATCTGTTTGCATCCTCTATCTCGCCTATAAGCTCCTCTCTGAGAATTGTATACCCCTTTGGCGCCTCAATGCCGAGCCTTACCCTACCTTTTTCTGCATCTATAAGGAATACCCTGATATTACCATCCCTGCCCTTTATGATGATGCCTTCATTCCTCTTTCTTGTAAGGACAAGCATTAGAGCATTAACCCTCTTATCTTTAAGTAAGATAATTAAGAACTGAAAGATTCTGTATCTTAGCCATGCTGTAGAGCATTGCCTCATAGGCATTTGAAAGGGCATTAAATTCTGTTACTACCTGGGCAATATCCACATCCATCATCTGTGATAACGATTCATCTATGTCAAGGTTTCTTACATCCTTGTATTCTATATAGTTTTCAATCTTTGACACATAGGTGCCCACATGGGAGATATTTGCCTGTGTCTTGCTTAAGGCTGCCTCCAGGTCATCCAGTGTTTCTCCTATCCCTGACGCATCGTTTGCCTCAAGGGCATCCTTTAGTTTTTTAAGTCCATCAAATATATTACTATCGGATATAAAGACCCTGTAACCTGATATACCTGCCGCCTCCTTTGTCCCCTTATCAATATATATTGATGAGACGTCCTCTGTGCCATTGAAGGTAACATTATAATCGCCATCCAGTGTAAATGGGGCCTCGCCTGCCTTCTCACCGCCAAAGATGTAACTACTGCCTACCTTTGTATTGCCAATAGTCACAAGTTGTTCTATTATTCCCTTTATCTCCTCTGCCGAGGATCTTCTTGTTGTGGCATCCATTGTGCTTGATGCCTGCGTTATGGCTATCTCCTTTGCCTTTGTAAGGAGTTCATGGATGCCTGTAACGCTTGTATCATAGAATCCCCCCAGGGTCTTGAGTTTTTCAAGGTTTCTTGTATATTGGCTATTCATATTTTTTTCTGCCTCAAGCCCAATACCAGAAGATGCGGCAACAGGGTCATCAGAGGGCGCGATTATCCTCTTGCCTGATGCAATCTTATTCTGTGCAACATCAATGTTCTGTTTTATCCTTGCAAGATTTTTATTAAGGATTGCGTATTTTAGACGATCCGTAACCCTCATTATACAGCCTCCAATATACTCTGGAAGAGTTCATCGGCTACTGCAAAAAGCCTTGATGCTGCCTGAAAGGCATATTGAAACTTTATGAGATTTGCCATCTCCTCATCAAGGGACACGCCGGATATACCCTCCCTCTGCCTCTCTATTATCTGCATGGTATCTTCACTGTATTCCAAAAAATTTTTAGCGTTCTTTGTAAGTTGCCCAATCCTGTTTGTGATAGATGATGTAAAGTCCACAATAGTAGATCTGTCTCCATCGAGGATCTTCTGGTCTATCAGAGAGGCAATCTCAAGGGCTGCCCCATTTCCGATGGGCTTACCTGTGGTTGTATCTATCTTAGATGCCGCGGCTATGTTTTTTATGTCTGCCCTTACCTCATCTGACACAGCCATATCCTTTGAGTAATTCCCTGTTATCTCTTTAAAAAAGGCTATGTTATCAGGGTCGGTGCTCGATGTATCATGATTCAGGGTATACCCACTTTTATGGACAGTATTTACCTCCTCAATAATCGCCCTGGCAAGCTCGTCCATATCAGATATAAAATCATTTATCTGACCATCACGCATCTCAATAAGACCATGAACCATGCCACTTGTTATATTGCTTGTTATATCAGTTATGTTGCCGGATGCATCTTTCCATCCCACATTATAAAAACCCGTTGTCTCATTGTCAGTTACTGTAAGCTGCCAGGATTGACCACCATCCACAAGGGGTTTACCCTTTGAGGTAAGAATGGTAACCCTTCCGAATCCATCCTCAAAATAGGTTATATCAAGCTTACCGGACAGCTCCTTTATATATTCTGTCCTCTTGTTGAGATAGTCATTTGCCTCGCTTGTAGAGGTAGAACCCTCGTATATCATTTTATTCAGGTCTGCTATGGCAGAGGTGATGGTGTTTATGTTATCTATCTCCTGCTTAAGCTTGTTGTTGAGCTCAATCTGAATGTTTTTCAATCCATTATATATATTGTTTATTGACCGACTCATGTTTGTTGCAGCAGCAAGTATACCCTCCCGGGCGGCAATGCTTTCAGGGTCTGTTGAGAGCTCCTGCCAGGAATTGAAAAATTCTGTTATGCTTGCAGTGAGTCTGGTGCTATCTTCATTGAGAATGCCCTCTATCCTCTCAAAATACTGGCTATATATGGTCTGCTCCTGAAGTTCATTGTTTTTTCCTGCAAGCTGCCTGTCGATATACCTATCATAATACCTTATTACACTGTCAACCTTGACACCATTACCAATGAGTATACCACCAACAAAGGATGCTGATTCCTCCTCAAATACAGGCGCCTGCCTTGTATAACCATCTGTATTTACATTGGATATATTGTGCGATGTCACCTGGATTGCCATCTGGTTTGCCGAAAGGGCATTCTTGGCAATATTTAGTATGGATGATATACTCATACCTATATCTCTCTTACAGGAAAGACTGAAAGCCTTGCCTTCCTGCTGCTATAGGAGGCTTTATTGACAAAATTGACTATATTGTCTATAGAGTTTTTTACGTGGTCCACAGAGAATGATAAAAGATTTATATTCTTTCCAAGGGCGATATTTATCTCGCCCATCACTTCCTTTGTCTGTTTTGATATGGTTGCCCATCTTCTATCTCTAAATATTATCTCAGGGTCAGGGGTCTCTTTTATGATGCTTTCCTTCTCAGCCTCGAGGAACTCAATCTTTTTGAGAAGCTCCTCCTTTTTATTATTCCCCGTTATAATACCATCAATGGAAAATGAGATAATGGCATCCCTCTCCTCTCTTAGTGCCTTATGAAAATCCCTTAGGGTGTCTAATTCTTTTTGGGCTATATCGAATAAGATATGTTCCATAACAGCCTTTTAAAATTTTTATAGAATCGTATCCAGTATGCTGCTCTTCAATAGGCTTTTTGCTATAAGCTCGCCCTTTACGTTATAGGTCTCTGATTTTATCGCCTCTCTTATCCTCTCCACCTTGTCCTGCCTTACCTCTGGGATTGCCTTTGTCTTTTGGACAAGCCTTTCTACATCCTGACTCTTTTTGGAAAGCTCCACCTTATCTGTCGTCTCCTTGCTGCCCCTTGCATCAGTGGCAGTCCCTTTTGCCGGTTTATTCTCCAGGGACTTAATAATGGTTTCAAGGTTATTGGGCTGGTTTGTATTTGTTATCTTCATGGTAATCCTCCTTCTTTACTTACCACTATTATCGCCCTTTTCTTTCAAAACTTTAATATTTTTTTCCATGTGTTCTGCAATCATCTCCTTTATGCCTATACCCTTTCTTGCTATGTAGTCGCCTAATTTTTCATACATGACAGACATATATGTCTGTTTCATAAAGCTCTTGTCTGAACTGTTTGTTGTCTTCTCCATCTCCTTGAGCATTGTATATATGAAAAATGACTCAAAGTCCTGTGCTATCTTTTCTATGTTAGGTGCACCTTTGTTGCCATGGTCTTTAAGGATACGGGATGTGTAAAAACTGGCTGGGGGGTTTTGAAGATTTATCATAGCACCTGTCTTTATCCCATCACTCATTTTATGCCTCCTCTCTCATTTTTTAACTGCCTGAACGTAGATTATGCAAGCACCATGCCAAAAAACCTAAAAGATGCGCATGCTTTAGCCTGCAACTTACAACCCTATTAAAACTAGCATAGTAAGCTCATTTTTCATATTATCTCCAGCTCTGCATGGAGTGCGCCCGCAGCCTTTATGGTCTGAAGTATGGATATCATCTCCCTTGTTGATACACCAACAGCATTCAAGGCATTTACAAGCTCCCTTATCGTAACATCCCCCTCTACAACAAAGAGCCTGCCCTTGTCCTCCTCTGCCCTGAGGCTTGTATCAGGGGTTACAACTGTCTGGGCGCTCGATGGCGCAAAAGGCATGGGTTGGCTTACCCTGAAATCCTCTTTTACCATAACACTTATATTTCCGTGTGATATAGCAACTGTTGATATCCTCACATTCTCACCAATCACTATTGTCCCTGTCTTTTCGTCAACCACAATCTTTGCCAGCATATCAGGCTTTACGTCCATATTTTCTATTACAGATAAAAATTTTACTGGGTTTTCCTTCATATCATCAGGGATCTTTACATGCACTGTCCCGGCATCCCTGGCGTAAGAGATATCGTTGTAAAGAGAGTTTATACGTTCCTCAATCCTTCTGGCAGTAGTAAAATCAGGCGTCTTCAATGATATTATTACGGACTCTGTCTTGACAAACTCATATCCAATCTCTCTTTCAATGGTGGCGCCATTGGGAATCCTTGCAGCGGTCGTATGGTTCTTCTGCATGGTGGCACCAGCCCCACCAACAGAGAAACCGCCCACTATAAGGGGCCCCTGGGCAACAGCATAAACCTCGCCGTCGGCACCCTTTAGGGTTGTCATAAGCAGAACGCCCCCTGTAAGGCTTGTTGCATCACCAATGGATGATACAGTTACATCTATCGTGTTTCCAATCTTACTGAAAGGCGGCAGGTTGGCTGTAACAACAACTGCTGCAATGTTTTTGACCTTTGTGGCATTAGGGTCAACCCTTACGCCCATCTTCTCCAGCATATTGGCAAGGGACTGGGTGGTGAATATTGTATTTGCCTTGTCTCCTGTGCCGTTTAGGCCTATTACAAGACCATATCCTATAAGCTGGTTTGTCCTTATCCCATCTATATATCCAAGCTCTTTTATCCTTGCCCCATGAGAGCATATGGGCATTAGGATTGAAACCGCCAAAAAAATGACACAGAGCATTATACTGAGAGAACCCCTGCCCCCTGTTTCAATCCCTCCTATCAGGCCCTTTGTTTTTTTATTATTCATTGTATACCTCACCATCCCGATTATATCAGCTATACATTAAAATGGCCAAAAAAGATCGAGAAGCCTTACAAACCAACCAGGCGACTGTTTCTCGGATATAACACCCACCCCAGCGACTATTATCTTTGCATCTGCCACCTGTGAAGAGAAGACTGAATTGTCCGCTGCAATATCCTTGGGCCTAACAATGCCCTGAAGCAGCATCTCCCTGCGTTCACTATTAAGGGTTATCTCCCTTTTTCCCTCCACAGCAAGGTTTCCATTAGGCATTACCTCAACCACCTTAGCAGAAAGGGTAGCTACAATAGAACCATCTCTTACAGTCTCTCCCTCGCCTTTAAACTCATTGTTCGTAGTTGCTGTCACAAGCTTATCAGGGCTTATAAAGGTTTTTCCACGTTGATTATACTCCATGCCAAAAAAATTGGGTATCCCAAGATTTACATCTGCCCTTGTCTTCTTAAGGTCAGTCGTTGCCTTTTCATTAGATTTTGTTGATTCCACGATCTTTATGGTCAGCACATCGCCTATCCTTGTTGCCCTGCCATCGGTGAAAAAATTATTAGCACCCCTCTCTCCGGGCCATATTGTCCCTGTGGTATTATGTTTTACCTTTTTTGCGGGCTCTACATACTTAAAGGTATTGTCAATATTAAACTCTTCTCCCCTTATGTGGCTTGTATAGTTTGTAGTATTGCACCCCCATAATGACAACATGGTAGATATACAAAAAATGGATAGAAGGCCCTTTATGGTGCCTCTATATCTAGATGGATTATATGTTGTATCAGATGAATTAAACATCCCTACCTCCATTACATCCCCACATTAACGATACCGCTTCCTGTTACCCTGCCGAGAATCTCTTTCTGTGAGGTCAGATTTTTGACCTTTATAACATCCCCTACCCTGCCTCTCTCTATTGCCCTACCCTTAGCCCTTACTACAAGCCTCTTGTGCTCCATCGTTATGACTACTATATCATTCCTTTTAATTACAAAATAATCCTCCATCATATCCTTTGTGATTGCTGTCCCTGCATTCAGGTCCCTCTTGAGTTGCTTTCCTACAACATCTTCAGCCTCTGATGGATAGCCTCTTTTATCATCATTAAGGATTACCTCCCTGGGGGTAACCCTATCCTCTGTTATAATCTCGCCTCTTTTCATAGCCTCTTTTAATACATAAACCTTTTTTTTGTGCATAACCCTGAAGGCAACAAAGACATTTTTTATCTGCCTTCTCTTATCCTCTAATTCTACCGCACATATACCATAGCCATTGGAATCAGGAAGTCTTGAAAAATTGATGGTTCTCACATTTACATTCTCATCCTTTAAAACAGACGGCTGGTTGTTTAGGGTGATCTGGATGTCATTCTTTTGACTGTAATAGCCGCTTATGAAATCTATAAGCCTTTTTTCCACAAAGGCATTCCTGTCCTTACATATGCCTGACGCAGGAAAAAACAGGGTGAGTATCAGGATCAAAAAAATAACCTGTAAGCCATCAGCCCTACGATAGACCCACAGGCTTTCAAGCCAGTATTTACTTCCTTTTACATTTACCCCTTTACCTTCCACGATCTTTATCTCCTCACATTATTTGCCATCTGCAGCATCTCTGCTATTACTGGGGCTTGCGTCGCCCCCTCCACGGGCAAAAAGCCCGTTGAGCCTCCCCCTCTCACGACAGAAGTCGTTATTTTATGTTTTTGACCTTCTGTCTTTAACATCTTTATCTCCTCACATTATTTGCCATCTGCAGCATCTC
>JAGPMK010000063.1 GCA_018052995.1 Syntrophorhabdales bacterium
AGCACATTTTAAGATATCTGAAAAAGGTTTTATTTTATTGATTGACATGGAAACGTCTATTATGTTGAAATACCTACCATGGCAAAAAAGAAGGAGATTAAGGAGATAAAACAGCCTGATTTTTTCATGAGGATAATAATAACATCCTATGAATGGATTAAAAATAACCTCAAGACATGTATAGTCGGGGCTACTGTCTTTGTTTTAATTATTGCCTGTTTAGTAGGATACATTATCTATGAGAATAAAAAGGATGAAAGGATTCAAGGGCTTTTTGTCCAGGGCATGCAGGTATTCAGGGAATATACCATTACTGGCAAAGAGGAATCCCTAGACAAGGCTGAAGGGATATTCAATAATATTGCTACAGAATCAGGAAAAAAGATGAAGGCATTATCAAAGCTTTATCTGGGCAGGATATACTATCTAAAGGGCAAAAATGAAGAGGCAGTGAAGGCATACAAAGAGGCACAGACTCTCTCCGATGCGGATATCATAAAGATTGTCTCCCAGAAGGCACTAGAGGTATTGGAAAAAAAATAACAGGTTCAAAAATATACCTTAACCTCTCTACAGAGGTCCTCCGGTATCACCACACTTACAGGCTCTACAAGAACTGACTGGAAAAAATTAAAATCTGGGGCATAATCCCTCATATTTAAAAATGTCCTTGAGATTATCCTGAGATGGCAGGGGAAAAACCTTTGATCTCTATCGCCAAAAAACATGGCTGCATTGATGCTGCAAACCCCTGCCTCTTTATAGTATCTAAAAACCCTTATAAGACCTGATACAAGGGCATCCATACATTCATCATCGAACTCCTCTACTGAGAATACATCTGGAAATATACACATAATCTCGCCCATGAGACCCAGTGATACAAAAGGGGTAATCCAGTATGACCTTTCTGCCTCACCAATAAATCGCTGACCAAGATTTTTTTCTGTTTCTATGAGCTCATCCCAGAAACTCCGTTTTTCTTTTTCATAAAATTCTTTAGATGCCCTGTATTCATCTGTAAACTGATTTCCAGGGCATACTGTGGCAAAATACTGCTGGTGGGGGTGAACAAGCCCCCCGCCTGATGGCGGCATATAGTTCCAGGTCATGAGATGGTAGGGGAGCTCAGCGTCAATCCTACTTATCCTCTTTAAAAAATCTATACCCACATAAAAGGAATCTAAGAGTATTTTTTCATTAAACCCATCTATTGGACAGAGATGTTCCTCTGTCATAATGACGAGGGCGCTATGTTTGTCATAGGGAAAGAGGTTGGGTATAAGCACTGCTTCACCCCTCTCAAGCCTACCTTCAGGAATAATGCTCTCTATAAATTTTGGTGTTGCTATATCTCTGTTCTCCTTGCAAAAAGGGCAAAACCCCTTGACCTCAGGTTTAAGATAATCATTAAGGGGCAGCCCCTGGGGTTTTATGGCGCCGAAATGAGAAAAGTGTCCTGTCCTACCTGTCAGGGGATCTGTTCTGACCTGAAAATCCACAACTGTTTCTTCAAAGCCCTTGCGGGGGTCAAGAAACCTGCTTTCTGATTCAAAGACCTTAAAGCTTAACCTCTCAGACATTACATATACCTCACATTAATTTAAAAATAAGAGAATATAAAAAATCCTTTCGTCTCTAAAAATTTTCAAAATCTTAACATATCCTTGTTGTTCCAACAATATTTAAATTAATTATTAGTAGCCTTTTTCTATTACACCTTAACAAAATAGCATCATTGAAAAACATATCTTTATGTAATACTATCTTATGTATGCATATCTCACTCGGACGATGGAACCCTGATTCATTAAATAAGATCATATTAGAGGCAAACAACATCCCTGATGCCGGGCAAAAGATAGGTCTTATATCTCAGATATTTTTAGGGATTCCTTATAAAAACCACACGTTAAAGGGTTGGATTGATAAAGAGGAGGAGCTTACAGTAAACCTTGAGGCTGTTGACTGCTTTACCTTTATTGATTATGTAGAGGCAATGCGCCTGTCAGGGTCTTTCCATAGTTTTCTCACAAACCTGAAACAGATACGATACAAAAAAGGTATGATAAGATTTACTGAAAGAAAACATTTTTTTACAGACTGGATAGAGTTTAACAGCGATTTTGTCGAGGATATAACAGGTATTATAGCTGGAAAAAAGGCAAGGGTTATTGAAAAGCTCCTTAATCTAAGAGATGATGGCAGTTTTTTTATCCCTGGGATAGGCACAAAAAAGAGAAGGCTTGTCTATATACCATCGCAAAATATAGATGCCAGTATATTAACACAACTCAGGACAGGAGATTATGGGGGTATCTATACAGAGACACAGGGGTTGGATGTATCCCATGTGGGGATAATTATCAGAACAGGGGATACAACCCTGTTCAGACATGCCTCATCAAGGGAACAATATAGAAGAGTTATTGATGAAGACTTTATTGCATATATAAAGGCCAGTCGTGGCCTAATAGTCTTAAGACCAAGGCAGCAGCCTTCATCTTCAAAGGATAATGAATATCAGGCAGGATCTTCTAAAATATGTTAAAATAACAAAAAAATGGGAAACAAATGGACAATAACAGTAATAAGATTGGCATTATAATAGATTCTCTCTCAAGATACCTCCAGGGTAAGGAGAGACCCCTAAGACTCGCCCTTACATCTTTTTTCTCCAGGGGACACCTGCTTATAGAGGACCTACCCGGGCTCGGAAAGACAACCCTTGCTATAGGGATTGCAAAGTCCCTTGGCTTAACATTTGGAAGGATACAGTGCACAAGCGACCTTCTGCCAACAGATATAACAGGACTTTCAATCTACAATAAAGGCACCGGTGAGTTTGAATTTCATCCTGGGCCTATATTCAACAATATTGTCTTGTGCGATGAGATCAACAGGGCAACCCCAAAGACCCAGAGCGCACTCCTTGAGGCAATGGGTGAGAAACAGGTCACCATAGAGGGCAAGACCTATAAGCTGCCCCGCCTCTTCTCCATAATAGCCACACAAAACCCTGTAGAGCAATTCGGGACATTTCCATTGCCAGAGTCGCAGCTCGACAGATTTATGATGAGGATAAGCATCGGCTACCCATCAAATGAGGCAGAAAAAAAGATACTCAAGATGGGGAGCAAAAGAGAGGAACTCTATACCATCGACCCTATAATGACAAGGGAGGAGGCAGAGGAGATACAAAAAAAGATAGAAAATGGTGTCCTTGTATCTGATAAGATCCTCGATTACATACTTGCCATAATAAACAAGACAAGGAGAAATAGATACATTACAGCAGGCCTTTCAACAAGGGGGGCACTAACCATTATGAACACCGCTAAGGCAAATGCCTATTTCCACGGAAGGGATTTTGTGATACCAGAGGATATAAAAGAGCTTGTTGAATACACCATACCGCATAGGGTTCTTTTTAAAGAGGAATACGAAGGTCTTGACAAAAGGGAGATTATAAAATCTTTAATAGAAGAAATACCCACCCCGGCGTAATAAAGATAACAAAGGCGGGGTTTCTATACATAATCTTAACCATATTTCTTGGTGTATCTGCAATCAATACAGGGAATAATCTTATGTACCTAATAGTTGCAGCGCTCCTCAGTTTCATGGGCATATCAGGATTCTTTGGAAAAAACAACCTCTCATCATTAGAGGTAGATATAGAATTTCCAGAGGAGATATATGCGAGAAGCGTGTTTCCCTTGAAGGTTACCTTGATAAACAGGAAAAGGTTCCTCCCTGTTTTTTTAATGAAGGTGAATATTGGCGAACATACTGCCTTTTTTCCCTATATTGAATCCCAATCAAGGTCTTCTATATATATAAACATCTCTTTTCCCAGAAGAGGGGTGGTAGAGATAAAGGATCTGTATATCTATTCTGTATTTCCCTTTAATTTTTTTACAAGATTCAAAAGACTTGATAAAACGTTTGAATTTACAATATTCCCCGAGTTAAAACCCTGCACCCTTTTCACCCTTTATGAGAAAGATAGCAGGGCAAAGGGGGATAGGATATCTGACAGCGCTGGCTATGAAACAGATATTGTATCCATCAGGGAATACGTCTACGGTGACCCCATGAAATATATAAACTGGAAGGCAACGGCAAAGACAGGGAAATTGAAGACAAAGGAATTGTCCTCACTTCTATATAGACCTGTTATAATAGACTTTGATGAGGTCGCCATAAAGGATATAGAGGAGAAGATCTCTTGTATTGCCTACTCTGTTACAAAACTTATAAAAAACAACACGCCTACAGGTCTGAGGATAAAAGACAGACTTTATCCACCTGATGTGTCACAATCCCATAAAATAAATATGATGAGGGAACTGGCAATATATGGGTGACCTGAAGACCATCAAGATAGAAATTATAGTAAAGGCCCTGACATATTTAATAGGTATCATAGGTTTTCTTTCCATTTACAGATATGTAAACCATGTCTACTCTTTTGCTTTTATCCTACTTTTTATCCTTTCTATGTTTTTCGAGTATAAACAAAAATTCTATATCCCCAGATGGTTCCTGAATACACTATCTGTCCTCGTAGTTGTCTTTACAATCTATAAAATAAATACAGAAGAGCTTGTCACCCAGATAGCCCAGGCGCTGCTAATGATATATGCAGTCAAGTTCCTTGAAAGAAAGAGGGTTAGGGACTATATGCAGATATATACCCTTACCCTCTTTCTCCTTGCAGGTATGGGTCTTTTATCTCTGGATATATTATTTTCTCTGTTTCTCATTATCATTGTTGTTATGCTCTCCACATCCTTTGTCCTCCTTACCTTCTATTCCCAGGACCCTGAGATGGAACTTACAAGACAGACAGCAGGGAGGGTGGTTTTAAAGTCACTTTATATACCGTGCCTTGCCATACCTCTCACTATTGTTATGTTTATTATCCTGCCAAGGACCCAATATCCTATCTTTGATTTTCTCAATAGGGCAGATAAAGCAAAAACAGGGTTTACAAATAAGGTGAAGCTTGGTGCTGTATCTAATATCCAGGAGGACTCCAGCATTATCCTTAGGGTTAACATGGAGAGGATCGATGATAATTACCTTTACTGGCGGGGTGTTGTCCTTGATTTTTTTGATGGGACATCATGGAGCAGCACCAATAAGGAGGTTGAATCACAGGGTGCATCTATTGTATCATCAGGGAAACCAGTGAGACAGACAATATACCTTGAGCCCTATGCGAACAGGTATCTCTTTGCTATGGACAAACCTGTTTTTATCTATATGAAAGGCGTTAAAAAATTGAACAATCTAACATTCAAGATACCATATTTTGTTGAAAGGAGACTGCGTTATGATGCCCTCTCCATAATATCAGACAGTCATTTTGAATCTGGCATCGATAGAAAGACATACCTCCAGCTTCCTGATAACATATCCCAGGACATTAAAGACCTTACCAGTAACATTATGAGAGGGGAAGATGGGATGAAGAACATCCTATCCCTGCTTTCATTCTTCAATAGCGGGTCATTTAGATATTCCCTTAAAAACCTCCCGGTGAGCAGAACCCCTCTGGATGACTTTCTCTTCAAAAACCATTATGGAAACTGTGAATATTTTGCCTCTGCCTGTGCAGTAATACTCAGGCTCGCAGGGATCCCGGCAAGGCTTGTTGGAGGCTACAGGGGCGGCTATTACAATGATGTGGGTAGATACTACCTTGTTCCCCAGAGGAACGCCCATGTATGGGTAGAGGCATTCGTAGAAGGCAAGGGATGGATAAGGCTTGACCCTACCCCTGCCTCGGTTGAAAATTTTGCCTTGATCAAAAAAGGCAGTTTTATACTAAGGATGAGATTGGCACTGGATACAATAAATTATTACTGGTATGCCCTTGTCATCAATTATAACCTTGACAGACAGCTTTCTATTGTATTTGCTGTTAGTTCAGGGATTAAAAGACCGGTTATACAATTTGAGAGATTAAGGTCTAAGAGCTGGAGCTACGTGAAATATCTTTTAGGTTTTTTGGCAATGGTAATTATAGTATTTTTATCTATAAGGCAATACAAAAGGAGGAGGAATATAGAGATAATCCTCCTTCAGATGTTTTTGAGAAAGATGAAAAATTACGGATATGAAAAAAAGGTATCCCAGGGATTAGAGGAGTTTACAAGGGGCATAGGGGATGATAGGTTAAGAGAAAAGGCCCTCACATTTGTAAGACTGTTTGAGGGGTTCTTTTACAGAGATATAAGGCTGAAAAAGGATGATATAAATAAGATGAGAGAGACCATAAAAAATATATAAAGGAGATAATGTTGATATTATCCAGTATGTTTAGGGTGATTAAATGATGAAGACAAGATCGACCTATAGGATGTTTTTTTTAATTTTCTTCACCTTTTTTGTCTGTCTGCCCCTGGTCAAAGGGAATGGAAGGGAAAATAAAAATAGTATTGCTTTTTATAATAACGAGATAGAGCCATCCTGCACCTTTGAAATAGAGCTTGCTACAACAGAATATGAGCAGACCATAGGACTCATGTTTAGGAAGACACTACCTAAAAAAAATGGCATGCTTTTTATATATAAGGATGAAGACTATAGATACTACTGGATGAAAAATACCTATATCCCCCTTGACCTTATCTTTATTGATGGAAATCTAATGGTTGTTGATATCTTTAAGAATGCAAAACCCTTGGATGAAACCACAATCACATCAAAGGGAAAGGCACGGTATGTCCTTGAGATTAATGCAGGTCAGGCAGAGAGATGTAAGATAAAAAAAGGCACAAAGGTAAAGCTCAATATATGATATCTTTGAAAAAAACATCAAGTATCACCTAAACCACTTAT
>JAGPMK010000064.1 GCA_018052995.1 Syntrophorhabdales bacterium
GCCATTTATAGCTCTCCAGTCTTTGCCATTGATTCTGATATTACAAGGAAGACCTTAACAGGTCTTAAGGGTGTCTATGTGGTGGTTGAAAATCTTCAGCCCAATATTGAGAGGTATGCCCAGCGGTTTAATCTCACAAAAGAACAGATACAGGCTGATGTGGAGGGTAGGCTGAAAGGGGCAGGTATAGAGATTTTAAGTAGAGATATGTGGCTCAAGACAACAGGCAGGCCCATACTCTATGTGAGCGTAAACACCCACGAGTATGAAAAATACTGGTACTCCTACACAATAGGTATTTGCCTTCAGCAGATTGTTATGCTGGAGACCAATCCTGAGGTCAAGACCTTTGCCACTACCTGGTCAATCGAGATGACAGGTATTGCCAATATCGGGACACTGGGTCGCATACGCTCTAATGTGTCTATCCTTGTTGGCCGCTTTATTGAGGCCTATAACTCTGTAAATCCAAAACAAAGAGGCAATAGCACTAATTCCCTCCGCTAAACCCCGCACCCCGCAATAACCTCATCCATCAATCTCTCTATCTATAATTCCCCATATTTTGTGCATCCCTGTTTTCATGAATCCCTGGGCTATATGACACGACACCTATTTTTTTAATGGCTGGAACAATCCATGGATGATTTTGAGATTATTCTGTTCAGGGGCCGGGTAATATAGTATTCAAGAAGATACTCGTTTAATTCTCTCTCGAGGTTCTTGCTTATAGATTCCCCTCTGACAAATGCAAGAAAAGGGCAACTCCAGCCAGCAAGATCTGCCTTTTCCTCTTTCATCCTTTCCATTATCCCGCTATAAAGATCAGCAGACCAGTTATCATAACCCCCACATTGGCCAGCAATCAATTTTTCCCAAAAGTCTTTGTCATATGTGCCAAAATTGATCCCTGTCCCTGCAAATCGTTGACAGGGATAAATAACCCCATCCGCAGAGAAGACCAACTGCCTTATTCCTGCTGGACAGGAAAAATGGGCGCCTGTAACCATCTGCACTACAGCAAATTTCCACTCGCCATCGAATTCAATGCCATATTTCTCAGTCGCCAGATCCATTCTTTTGATGGCCTCGAATTTTTCTAATTCTGTTAACTCCATCAACCGCTCATCCGCGGAATGACCGCAGAATAAATTTGCCGTAATCCGCTTAATCCCTATTGCTGCCATCTCGTCCACAAATTTCTCAATATTGTGAAAATTTAATTTACTAAGCACTATCAGGACACCACATTCAACATTGGTCTTCGCTATCCGTTTTAGATTTTTAACAACCTCATCATATGTGCCTTTGCCAGTCATGTCTACCCTTCTTTTATCATTATCTTCCTTTATGCCATCCAGGCTGATCTTGATTTCCAGTTTAGACCTATTTTGTTCTATCCATTTATGTATTTCCTCACTTATGCTAAAACCGTTTGTGAATATCTTAAATGAGGTTTTTACACCGTAATCTTCGCCCATGCTACAGGCTTTCTCATAAATGATTTTTAGTGTCTCAAAATTCAACAGTGGTTCATAACCAAGAAAAGATATAACCAACTCAGGGATCTCTCTTTTTTTTAGATAAGGAAACAGTCCCTCTAAAATTTGACCTGCAAAATTACTGTCCATATTAGAGCTTTCAAAATCATAAAAGTTGTGATAGCACCCCTTACATGCCAGATTGCATTTGGCAGAAATCAAGAATGTAACGTTAGATATCTTTGGAATCCTATTTTTATTTTCTACAGCCTGAATGTATTCTGAAAGTATATCTTTCTCATTCTTATCAGCCTCTATTAAAAACCGTTTTTCATACAGTTCTTTGATCAGGGCAGATGGTTCATGTTTATATATCCCGGACACCTTATTTATCGCTGTCTCGACATCAATTTGAGAATCAAATAATGATAATATTTCTTTGATATCAGGAGGATAAGAGGTGAGATTGCCATGTAATTTACTATAAACTCGCACCTCATTATTGTTTAATTCTCTCACAACTAAAAATGGTGATTTCTTTAACACAGCACCTGGTTTAAGGTTTTTTAAGTTCATATGCAAACCCCTATAGCTCTAAAGGTGAATAGCAGTTCATTTCCCATGACACTTTTTAAGGTTTAAAAATTTGAAGTTATGATCAATTAGCAGACCTACCAAATAAGGAGACCTCAAAATTATGTTTAATCCTGCCCCATAAAAGGGCATCCTTTTTAAGACATCCAGAAGGGATTTCTACCCGTGATAAAACTGCTACAATCTAAATAATCTATCCCCATTGTCTCTTGCTAAGTCAAAATTAGACCCTGAATTAATCCTTGTCTTCACTGACAATAGATAAGATAGGTACCCAGGTGTCACCAGATATGCATTCCCACCCTTTCTCTTTATGAAAAAAATCACGACCCGCAATCCTTTTTTTGTAACCCGGTTAAATAAATACAATCACTAAATCTATTCGTGGATGGAATCCCAAGGCTCTAAGAGGCTGCAGCTTATAACCTCTACCAAAATTGATTTACCTCCAAATATCAGCTTTCTGTCAGATATATCAAGAACCATGCAGTAACAGCCTAATAAATAGCAAAAATGAACAAAAAATACAATAAAAAAAGGAATTTTTAGTTATCATTAAAAGATTGTTTGTTATTATTACCAACAATTAGTAATTTTTTTTTTTACTTGACAACCATATATTAAGATTGATATAAAATTCACAAGCTTTTATGGAGCAGTTTTTAAAAACTATAAAAACACATAAGAGGAAAGGAATTTTTTATGAGATATGGAGAGGCAGGATATTATTTAGAGATAGACCTATCCACAGGGAATATAGAACGGATAGAGACTGACCCTAAGCTTATGGAGCTCTTCCTTGGAGGGCTCGGTACAAGTGTAAAATTATACTGGGACAGGGTTCCCCCTGAGACCAAGCCATTTGACCCTGAGAACCTCCTTATATTCAGTAGCGGCCTTCTATGCGGCACACCTGCCTTTAGCATGAACCGTACAATCGTGACCTGCATCTCTCCTGAGTCAGAGACCCTTGTATATCCATGCATGGGGGGGTTCTGGGCTGCAGAACTAAAATATGCAGGTTATGACAAGGTCATCCTGAAGGGGAAGTCACCTGAATGGGTCTATATCTGGATCAATAACGATAAGGTAGAGATAAGGGATGCAACCCATCTTTTAGGTAGGGGTGCATTAGAGACCCAGGACCTTATAAGAGAAGAGCTGAATGAGCCCAACGCACAGGTATCTGCCATCGGCATTGCAGGTGAAAACAGGGTCTTTACAGCCTCTATTGAGCAGTCTAGATCGAGCGCCAGTCGTCTGGGTGGTGGCGCTGTAATGGGGGATAAGAAGGTCAAGGCCATAGCAGTAAGGGGTACAAAGGATGTATACCTTGCCAGGGGTGCGGAGTTTATGGAGCATATGAAGTGGGTGACTGACTATATAAAGTTCAGAAACGCTAACCCCATACCCAATGTTATGACCATCCTCGCAGGGATAGGCTCTCCCCAGGAGATGAAGCATACAGATGAAAAGTGGCATACAGAGAACTTTATGTGGGGTAATGCCCGTATCAGGAGAAGGAATTTCTGGACAAAGGAGCATGAAGAGGAGTGGACCACAACTCAGCTGAGGGCGATAAAAAGACTTATAAGCTGTTTTAATTGTCCCCAGCAATGTGGGGCGTTAATCTCTTTTGAGGATGTTCCGAGATATATGGCAAAATGTTTTGGAAAACTGACATATTCAATGGCGGCGCTGGTTGACCAACTAAGCTTTAATTTTAGGATACTCCAACGGGCAACAGAGTATGGTCTAGACTCCTTTTCTACCCCTCAAATATTGGCATTTGCTGTAGAGTTATATGAGGCAGGCATATTAACAGATAGTGATCTCCCTGGATTCCCCGAAAGCAATGAGGAAAGGTTTTATTATCTAATTGATAAGGTGGCAAGGAGAGAGGGTATAGGGGATGCCCTTGCAGATGGTGTCTATAGGGCAGCCAGGAGGATAGGTAAGGGTGCAGAGGCATTCGACCACAATACCATTAAGAAACACGAACAGCTCCCCTTAAAGCTCGCTGTATTAGATCCCCTTTATTATCTTATGTATTCAACCAACGAAAAGATAAGCATCACCCAGATAGAAGGTAACTGGCCTCAGGCACCATTTGCCACAAGGGAAGAGCGAGAGGAGTTTGTCAAGGATTGGCCTCAGCTACCCGATGAACACTTTAAAGAGTATCTATTAGAATGGGAACCAGGAAAGGGGACAGAAAAGTCTATCCCTTTCTATCCTCCACCTGAGGCATGTAGCGAGATTGTAGACTGGATGGAGATGCTTCATAACATAGACGATGCGATTGGCTTATGTGCTGGTATGGGTTCTTTCTGTCTTAAACCCCCGTATCATATACACAATTACCCAAAATTGATATCAGCAGCAACGGGTATGGACTTAGATGAGACGAGTCTAAAGAAGATAGTCAATAGGAGCAGGAACCTCCACAGGGCATATAATAACCTAAGGGGTGAGACGAGGGAAGTGGAGAAGCCACCCCAGGACCACTGGAGGCAGAGATATCCAGAACTCGAGGAAAAATTACTAACCACATACTACCAATATAAGGGTTGGAATAAAAATGGCGTTCCAACGCGAAAAAGGCTGGAGGAATTAGATTTAGGCTATGTTGCCGATGAATTAGAGAGGAGGGGGATACTGAAAGATGGCGAAAATTAAGAAAAAAATAAAAACAATCAAAATAGATGCAGATAAATGTAATGGTTGCAGGGCATGCGAGATTGTTTGTTCAGGCTTCCATGCCAATCCTAAATACAGTACCATAAACCCAGCAAGATCTCGTATCCAGGTAATCACCGACAGACTAAAAGATATATGGCTTCCTGTTTTTGCCGGTGAATATACCCCAGCGGAGTGTATGGGTCGGGACAAATATATCATAGATGGTAAAGAGTATGATGAGTGTAGCTTCTGCAGGGCATCCTGCCCCTCAAGGGATTTGTTTAAAGAGCCTGATTCAGGCCTTCCTTTAAAGTGTGATATGTGCGAGGACGAACCTCCTCAGGAGAAGCCCCTATGTGTTCAGGCCTGCCTAAACGATGTATTGATTTATGAGGAGAGAGAAGAAGAGGTGGAGGAAGAAACAAGGTCAGAGGATCTGGAGGCAGGGGTGAATGCATTGATAGACAAGTATGGTCTGCAGAAGGTTATGGATACCGTTGCCCGCGTGTTACAGAGTGAATAAAAATTGTGTTAATGTGCTGATATTATGTTATGCGGTCTTGTCTTGTCATGGGCTTTAAGAAAAAGGGGTGCAAACGAATACCTGAAGAATTAAACATTATGAAGAGATAAAAAGGATGCAAGGCGAGGAGATTCTATCTCATACATTTGAAGAATATGTGGATATGGTAAAGTCCTTCCATGGCTCGGCGGCACCTGGTGTTTTATTGGGGGGGTTCATGGTCCATTTCGCCTCTATAAATTATTGTCTGGATGGTCAATATGGGGTGATATGCGAGACGCTGAAGTGTCTGCCCGATGCAGTGCAGATTCTCACACCATGCACCATAGGAAATAAAAGGTTGAAGGTCATCGATGTAGGTCGTTTTGCATTGACTTTTTATGACAGAACGGATGGTAATGGTATCAGGGTATACCTTGACCAAAAAAAGACCGAGGCATGGCCTGAGCTAAGAAGCTGGTATCTGAAACTAAAACCAAAGGAGCAGCAAGACCTACAGCTTCTCATATCGCAAATCAGAGAGGCAAACATCACTATTTTTGGAAAAGAGAATATCTTGGTTGACCTTAAACAGATTGATAGAGAAAAAAAACCTGTTGCCATATGTCCTTTATGCAATGAGGCATCCAATAATTTTATAGGAGAGTTATGTATTGCCTGTAAAACAGAATGCCTTCCTTATGTGCCATCTTCCCCTAGGAAGGTTTAGGGTTATAAATGACGGTTATAGATGACATATCGTTGTATCAGCATATTTATGTAATCTTCTTGTAAGGTCAACAGGATTCTCCCCGTCTTTTTGTCATCTCCACAGTTTCTTTTTTGCCTCATTCAATGCCTTTCATAAAACTTTTAGCAATACCTCTTCTTTTGATTTTTTTTAAACAATTTTAAAATTTTGCAAGGACTTGCAGGGGTTTATTTGATATAATTTGATATAAATATTACTTATACAAAGGGCTAATAGCTTTTTATAAGAGAAAAGGTATATCAAAAAAATTAATAAAAAAGGAGATGGATTATGGACTTACTAAAGATTATACATGAAAGGAGAAGCATTAGACACTACAGGCAGGACCCTGTCCCTGAAGAGGTCCTCCTGGAAATCCTTGAGGCAGCCCGTGCTGCACCATCATGGGCAAACACACAGGTATGTAGATACATTATTGTCAAAGACCAACAGATTAAAGAACAATTAAGGGATACCCTTTCACCCTCAAACCCTGCACGGGAGGCATTTATGCAGGCACCTGTTATAATCTGTCAGATTGCACAGAGGGGGCTCTCAGGATGCAAAAAAGGTGAGCCTGTTACCAATAAAGGTGACTGGTTCATGTTTGATGCGGGGATTGCTATGGAACATATAGTCCTTGCCGCATGGAACTTTGGGCTGGGAACAGTCCATGTGGGCTCTTTTGATGCAGAAAAGGCAGAGAAGGTATTGGGCATACCCAATGGATTCAGTATTGTTGAGATGACACCCCTTGGTTATTTTGATGAGGTGCCAAAACCTACACCGAGAAGACCACTAA
>JAGPMK010000065.1 GCA_018052995.1 Syntrophorhabdales bacterium
ATAGAAAAGATATTATGTCAAGTATAAAATAAAGATTAGGCACTACAAACGGGTTTTAAGATTCACACTGTGTTATTTCAATAACTTATCAACCAGGAGGTGGAGAAAATGTTAAAGTCGGGAGGCACGGTATGTCCTTGAGATTAATGCAGGTCAGGCAGAGAGATGTAAGATAAAAAAAGGCACAAAGGTAAAGCTCAATATATGATATCTTTGAAAAAAACATCAAGTATCACCTAAACCACTTATTTTCAGAACCCTACAGCAGAGATATATATAGTTTTCCACAAAATTTGTGGAAAATGTGTTGAAAACTTGTAGACCCTAGTATATAACATGTTAATATCAAAGGATGTTTGATTGGCTTGCCTGGCCATTAGACAAAATAAAAAACCAATATTATTAGCAAGATATGAAACGTATAATCAAAAATCTATCCCCTGCATTGCAGGCATGCCTATGTCGTATGCATGCCTTATTTTTCTCATCTCTGTAACTATATCCGCTATATCCATAAGCCTTTTCTGGGCATCCCTGCCTGTAATTATTACATGGAGATTATGGGGTTTTGCTTTAAGAAAATCTAATACCCTCTCTATGGTTAAAAGGCCATATTTCAAGGCCAATGTTAATTCATCAAGTATAAGCATATAGAATGACCTCTCATTAAGCCTTCTTTCCATAAAAGCCCATGCCTCTTCTGCCAGTTTTATATGACCTGCCCTATCATCTCCATTAAACAAAAAATCCCCCCCAAAGGCATGGACCTCTATATGTTCAGACAGGGGTGTCTGGATCCTATGCTCACCTGAGCCCCCCTGTTTTTTCATAAATTGTATTATCAGCGTATCCATTTTATACCCTGAGGCACGAAGCGCTATACCAAGGGCTGCAGATGTCTTGCCCTTGCCATCACCAGTAAAAACTATTATCATCTATCCCTTTTGTCTAAGTATTACTCTTTGTTAAGACCTATCTGTCTTCACATTAAACCTTCATGATAACTACTTAACGACATATAGATAATCCTTCTATCCCTTTATACACCCTAAGGGGATTATCTTTGCCACAAGCCTTGAGATCCCGGCGTTATGCACCACCTGAACGACCTTTGATACATCCTTATAGGCCTCTGGCATCTCCTCTACAAGGGTGGATTTGCTTGCAGCCCTCACAAATATCCCTTTCTCCTCCATCTCCTTTGAGATTGAACGACCCTTAGATGCCCTTATTGCCTGGTTTCTGCTCATTACCCTACCGGCACCATGACATGTGCTCCCAAAGGTATCCTCCATAGCCTTTTTTGTCCCGCACATCACATAGGATGCCCTACCCATATCCCCTGGTATTAGGACAGGTTGGCCTGTTTGTCTATATCTTGCAGGAAGGACATCCTTTCCGGATGAAAATGACCTTGTTGCACCCTTCCTGTGGACACACACTGTTATCTCCTTTTCTTTAGTGCCTTCCTTTATCTTATGCCTCTCGATCTTGGCGATATTATGACACACATCATAAACTGTTGAAAGGCCAAGATTTTTTGAACCTATCCTCAATGCATGTTCCATTGTCTCCCTTACCCAGTGGGTTATAAGCTGTCTATTGGCAAATGCATAGTTGGCAGCAGATGCCATGGCAGAGAGGTATCTTTTTCCCTCAGGGGATTCGATAGGGGCGCAACATAACTGTCTATCAGGGAGATAGATGCTGTATCTCTCCGATGCCCTCATCATCTCTCTTATATAATCATCGCATATCTGATAACCAAGACCCCTTGAACCTGTGTGGATCATTATAGTAACCTGATTTTCAAAGAGACCAAAGACCTCTGCAACATTGTTATCGTATATCTCCTTTATATATCCAATCTCTACAAAATGATTGCCTGAACCCACTGTTCCAAGTTGATCCCTACCTCTCTCAAAGGCCTTTTCAGAGACACACTCAGGGTCTGCATCCCCCATCTGGCCTTTATCCTCTATGTACTCTAGGTCTTCTTGATTGCCAAAGCCGTTTTCCACTGCCCATCGTGCACCCTTTTTTAAGACCTTTTTAAGCTCTTCCTTAGTGAGCCTTAAATCTTTTCTGTGAGAGCCTACACCGCTTGGTATATTTATATATAGACTGTCAATAATGTCCTTTACCTTTTCCCTTATCTCATCCAATGTGAGATTGGACCTAATAAGTCTTACGCCGCAGTTTATATCATAACCCACACCACCGGGCGAGACAACACCCTCTTCCACATCAAAGGCAGCCACACCCCCGATTGGAAAGCCATAACCCCAATGTATATCCGGCATTGCCATAGATGCGCCCACAATACCAGGGAGGCATGCCACATTCTCCACCTGTTTTATACTTTCATCAGTGCCAAGGATCTGAAGCAGTTCCTCATCAACATATATAATGCCATCTACGTTCATCCTGTCATGCCTAACAACCATATATCTATTATCATCAAGTTTTTTAAGATGACCTTTCTTCTCTTCCATACCACCCTTCCGCCATTCAACTATCACTAATTGCTGATTTTTTACACATCAAGGATAATCCGTGCCCTATATATCCCGTTTTCCTGGGTAAGCAAAAAATTGTGATACGTTGCTGCCTTGATCTCCTGTTTTATCCTTAACCTTCTGGGGTCAAAAAGCCCCCCTACCACGCTCCCCTTTAGCGTATCGCCCTCTATCTTAATAGAAAACTCTGTCGGGATAAACCCCTCTGTATCCCATAGATATAGAAGCTCATTCAAGAAATTAATCAAAAGCTCACCATCTTTGACTATATCAAGCCTTTTACCTTTTTCTACCTCTATATTATCACCATCAATTATAAGATAAAACATACCCTTTGCGGCATTGATAAAAAGCTCCTCAAGCGTCTTCCCATATACCTCAAGACCCACATCTGCCTCATGGTCTAATAGCCTGAATTTTAGTTCAACATTGTCTTCCTTTGGTTTAACTGTCATTCCCATTTAACCCTTTAGACTCTTAATGATCTCCCTTATCTTTTCTGTAATCTCGAGGGCTTTTTCCAAGGGCCTCTGCCAGATGTTTCTGCCGAAGATAAGCCCTGATGCCCCTGCCTCAAGACATATCTTTACCTTTTCAAGGAGGTCTTCGTCTGATACCATACTGCCACCAGCAAATATAACAGGGACACCACAGGCACTGGCAACAACCCTTTTTACAGCATTGTGCAGATCTGTCTCATAGTCTCTGTAAGGTTTTGGTATATCAGGATTTTTTTTCAAGGAGGGGACATTGAGCTTTATCATATCAGCTCCGAGTTCAGCAGCAACCCTTGCAGCATACTCTACAGCATAAAGGCTATCCTTACCGCCTTTTTCATTAATATCCCTACCCCTAGGATATGACCATACAATAACAGGGAGCCCATTTCTATGGGCCTCTTCCCTTACCTGGGCAAGCTGCTCTATATCCTCATCCTGCCTTGAAGAACCAACATACAGTGTATAGCCAACAGCAATGGCGGATAATGAAAGGGCATCCTCAATGCTTGCAGTAAGTGGCGACAAGGGCTCCTCATCCGAGGGGATATTGGTCTTGCCGTTGACCTTCAATACAAGGGGAACCTCGCCATAATAATACTCAAAGTAACGTCTTGCATTGCCAACGTGCATGGCAATGGCATCGTATTGACCCTTTTGTGCAATATCAATGATATGCATGGGGTTTTGCGCAAAGGGTGCATTAAAAAAATCAACGGGTCCGTGTTCCAGGCCCTGGTCATATGGTAGTACTAATGCCTTTCCGTGTCTATGAAAAAGTCTTTTTAGTTTCACTTCTTTTGGTTCCATCAACCCCTCCTTGAGGATTTTTTTTAGATTATAGCATAATTAAGCCATTATAAGAAAATTTGTTTTAACAACATAGAATTGTCCCTTGACATCCTTTATAAACAAATTGTATTTCTTTAAAATGATGCTGAAACATATTGTGATAATCGGGATTGCTTGATATTACCTTCCTTAATCCCTATCCCCTTAAAAAAACCTTTATGGATAGAATCAGAGGGGATAAAAAGAAAAGGCATCAAACAGGGAAACCGAACGGATAAGGGTTGTATTGATAATGATATGTTTTATTTCTCCTTAAGAGATAGAGTAACAAAAAAAGATAAAAGGACAATACTATGAAAATAAGATTTTTGGGCGCAGCAAGGACAGTTACAGGCTCATGCTATCATCTAAGGTTAGATGACATGGAACTCCTTGTGGATTGCGGGATGTATCAGGGAAAGAATTCAGACAATGTAAATCGGGCTGCTTTTAATTTTAACCCTGAAAGGATAGATTATCTCCTTGTCACCCATGCCCATCTTGACCACTCTGGCCTGATACCCAAGCTTGTGGCAGATGGGTTCAAGGGCAGGATACTCACAACAGTAGCCACGGCAGAACTGCTTGAGATAATGCTCCTTGATTCAGCCCATATACAGGAAAAGGATGCTGAATGGATGACAAAGAAATCTTTTAGGATGGGCAAGGATATAATCTATGAGCCTTTATATACACAGGAGGATGTAAAAAACGCACTGACCTATATTGATAAAAAGGCCTACAACGAACCAGAGGCCCTAAGCCCAGACATAAATTACAGATTCCTTGATGCTGGGCATATACTTGGTTCTGGGATACTAGAGATATGGTATCAAAGTAAGAAAAAAAGCAAAAAAATCGTCTTTTCTGGTGATGTGGGAAAAAATGGTAATCCTATAATAAATGACCCACAGCATGTGGAAGAGGCAGACTATGTAGTTGTGGAATCAACCTATGGTAACAGGCTCCATCGTAATCTAAGCGAGAGCATCAAAGAGCTTGAAGAGGCTATTAGGACTACATTTAAAAAAGGTGGCAATGTATTAATACCTGCCTTTGCAGTGGGTAGAACTCAGGATATACTGTATATTTTATACATGCTTGTAAAGGAGGGTAGGTTTAAAAACCTTGATGTATATGTTGATAGCCCTCTTGCAGACAAGGCAACAAAGATATATATGTCTCATCCTGAGTTTTTCGATGCCGAGACACTGAAAAATATTAGATTCAGAGGCAGTGGTGGGATGAATCTCTACTTTACTACCACTGTCGAGGAATCCCAGAGATTAAATAAGATAAAATCAGGGGCAATAATAATCGCAGGTAGCGGCATGTGCGATGGCGGCCGTATAAGACATCATTTTAAACACAATATCTGGAGACCGGAATGCAGTATAATTTTTACAGGCTTTCAGGTAAAAGGGACACTGGGGAGGCATATAATAGACGGGGCAAGGTCAGCCTATATACTCGGTGAAGAGATGGCAATAAGGGCTAAGGTCTATACCATAGGTGGTTTCTCAGCCCATGCCGACCAGAAGGAGCTTCTGGAATGGCTTGAATCCTTCAAGACCAACCCAGAGATTATTATAGTCCACGGGGAAGAGAGCGTTGAATTTGAATTTGAAAAGATTGTGAATGAAAGGCTGGGTTTTAAAACGCATGTCCCAAGTAAAGGGGATGGGTTGGAAATATAAGAAATCAGGATATAAAGATGGAATACAGACTCATAAGGAGTAGTAAAAGAAAAAAAACTATATCCTTGATAATAAGCAGGGATGGCGAGATGATTGTCCGTTCACCCCTTAAAACACCTGTGGGAGATATAGAGAATTTCTTAAAATCAAAAAGCCAATGGATAGAGAAAAAACTTCAAATTAAACAACCAGTTATTAAGGATAAAAGAGAATTTACTGAAGGTGAGTTTTTTCTATATCTTGGGGATAAATACCCCATCGTGTTTGTTTACGGTAATAAACGAAATGATATTGAGCTAAAAGAGAAAAGATTCTTAATCCCCAGGGGAATACAAAAATATGCAAGGGAACTTTTTATTGCGTGGTATAAAAAGACTGCCAAGGAACTGATTTTTAACAGGTCAATTTTTTATCAAAAACAACTGGCCTTAATCCCTTCAGATATTAAAATCACTAGCGCACTGAGCAGATACGGCTCTTGTTCAGCCAGAAACAGCCTGTCTTTTAGCTGGAGACTTATTATGGCTCCCCTAGATGTAATAGATTATGTTATTATCCATGAATTCTGCCATATAAAGGAAAAAAATCACTCCCCTCGCTTCTGGAGACTCGTTGAATCCATAATACCTGACTACAAGGTGCGAAGAAGATGGCTCAAGGATAACGGGCATCTTCTTCGCCTGTAATAGAGATATAACCCTTTGAAAAAACTTGACAATAAAGCCTAAAAAACGTTAAGTATCAATGGTTTTATGGACAGAACACTTCTTCTTAATACTACCTTTGAACCCCTTGGCATAGTATCATGGCGGAAGGCAATTAATCTTGTATGCCTCGGCAAGGTGGAGATAATAAGGGAATACGAAAAGGAGATAAGGGGCATAAACAAAAAAATGAGGCAGCCGGCAGTTATAAGGCTTTTAAGATTTATCAGAAATAATCATGCAGCCATCAAATTTTCAAGGAAAAATATCTTTTTAAGGGATAATTATACATGTCAGTACTGTGGGAAGAGATTTGAACCCAAAGACCTTACCTTTGACCACATAATACCCCGGTCAAGAGGAGGTATTACTGAATGGTCTAACATAGTTACATCCTGTATAAAATGTAACCTGAAAAAGGGTGATAGGCTCCCTGAGGAGATAAACATGCAACCAAGGAAAAGACCTTCCAGACCAAATGGTATGTATATATTTATGTTACATCTCGGGATAAATACACCACCTGACCTCTGGAGGGATTATATGT
>JAGPMK010000029.1 GCA_018052995.1 Syntrophorhabdales bacterium
AAAGGCGAGGCCGATAGGCCTTCCATAACATGTTTTTTGCTTTTTACATTCGTATCAATATATTACCGATGTGTGCTGTTGGATTTAAGTAATTTTTTAGTATAAATCTGTTGACCATAGGTATTGTTTTTATTATCATTTGATGTAGAGATACGATCGGGTTATCTAATAACCATTCATTAATCATGGAGGTATATATGTCTGAGAAAACCATTAACGGAGAAAGAGAAAAAAGGGGACTCAACCGACGTGATTTTATCAAAAATGTATCCCTTGGGGCTGCCGGGGCAGTGGCGTTTACAACGCTTTCCAAGACAAACCTAGCGCAGGCCGGTGAAACTGCAACAAAAACAGGAGCGGGGCAAAAAGCACAGACACCAACACTAAAAATAGAGGATATACTCAAGTCTGCCCGCGATAAGCTCTATCCTCGGTGTAGGGTATGCCCTGAATGTGATGGGATAGCATGTGCAGGGGAGGTCCCTGGCATGGGGGGAATTGGTTCGGGCCAGTCTTTTAAAAATAATTTCATCGCCCTTCAGAGGGTTCAGCTTAATATGCGTACCTTTCATGATGTAAAAAAGGTGGATGTAACTATTACGCTCTGGGGTGAAAGGCTCTCGGTTCCAATTTTAGCGGCTGCAACGGGTGGAACCACATATAATATGGGGCTAAAGGGAAAGATGACCGACGAGGAGTATATAGATGCAATCCTTGGTGGATGTTGTATGGCTGGGACTCTAGGTATGGCGGCCGATGGCATTGGTGATCCCGATAATGTTTTTGAGCTAAGACTTGAAGCGGTTAAGAAGTATAATGGTAAAGCGATTGTAACAATTAAGCCAAGAACCCAACAGGAGATTATAAGAAGGATTAAAATGATCGAGAAGGCGGGCGCCCTTGCCTTTGCAGTTGATATAGATTCAGCAGGTCGTGCTGCAAGGGCCCTTCCGGGTCAGACAGTTGAACCAAAGACGCCAAGGCAGATTAAGGAATTAGCCCAGGCCACCAATCTTCCTTTTATCGTGAAAGGCATTATGACTATAGAGGAGGCTAAGATGGCTATTGATGCGGGTGCTGCCGGTATTGTTGTCTCAAATCATGGCGGTAGGGTTCTTGACTATACACCCGGCGTTGCTGATGTTCTTCCAAAGATAGCAGATAAGGTCAAGGGTAAAACTATAATCTTTGCTGATGGAACTGTAAAATATGGTGCCGATGTCTTGAAATTACTTGCCCTTGGCGCTGATGCTGTTTTATCTGGAAGACATCTCCTTCGTGGTGCAGTTGGAGGCGGCAAGGAGGGGGTGGCACTCTTTATAAACAAAATGAAAAATGAACTTGTCGATGCTATGGTTCTTACTGGAACTGCTGATGTCAAAAAGGTAAACAGGGGCATTATTGTATAGTGTCCCGATCTCGAACTTCAGGTCCTTGGTTTGAAGGGGTGAGAGTATGAAGGCAATAGTGTTTTTGGCGGTGGGATTACTTGCCGTTCTCATACTAAGTGGCGTATCGTTTTCTTTAATGGACAGGGTCCTTCTTTATGGGGGTGGTGGCCAGGGGAGGGTAACATTTGATCACAGGGTGCATGCATCAAAGGGTATGGTATGTAATGACTGCCATGCAACCCTCTTTGATACCCAAAAAAAGGCGCTGTTTACAATGGACGACCATTATTCTGATAAAAAGTGTTTTGGTTGCCATGATGGAAAAAAGGCATTTAATGAATGCGGAGAGTGCCATCGGGGGTTTTAAACACGTTTTTTAAGGGCACCGAAACAAGAGAAGGTGCGGAGGGCCTTTGTTAATGCATTCGTTGAATCTCTTGACTTGAAGGCTTTTTTTATAATAACATAACCAAAATACAGGGGGTGCCAAATGCGGAACAGGGCATTTTTAATCATTGCAATAGCCTTTATCTTTGCATTTATTGCTGGATTCAGCATAGTCTCTGCACAGAAAAAGGCCCCCGAGCCCATGTCCTTACAGATAGAGGGGGGGAGGCTACCGCCTGTAAGCTTCTCCCATGTGACCCACACAGAAAAAACAAGGATCGATTGTATTAAATGCCACCATAAAGACAAGGATCCGAACAATCCTGAGCCATGCGTCCAGTGCCACCTCATTAAAGAGGTAAAGGATAATGCGCCCATAGCAAAAGAGGCGTTCCATAAAAACTGCATAGACTGCCACAAAGAAAGCGTGGCAAAAGGGATAGCAGCGCCTGTAAAGTGTAATGAGTGCCACAAAAAACAGTAACGCTGAGTCTGATATCCAACTCAAAAAAAATATCTTAGGCAGGCTGGCAGGATTTTTTGGTTCTGTTAAGCTTGCAGTATCCGTACTGTCCTTTATTGCTTGCACATCTGTTTTAGGAACCATCATAAAGCAGAATGGCTCTGAAGAGGATTACCTGTCCCTTTATTCTGAAACAACCCTAAAAATTATTGACTTTTTTGGGCTTTCTGATGTATATCATGCCCCCTGGTTTGTAGCCGCGATCATACTTTTTGCTATAAACCTTGTGGTTTGCACATCTACGAGATTTTTCCGTAAATGGAAAAAGCCAGGGCACGTGCGCCTTCCTGATGAAAAAACCCTGTATAGTATGGGACTGAGTTTCACTGTAAAAAAAAATAGAGAAGATGCCATCTCCTTAATAAGCAAAAGGTTCGGGCGAAAAATCTATGAGGGAGAGGATGGGCTTATCCTTGAAAAAGGCTTATATAGCCGATATGGGATATTTTGTATACACATAAGTATCCTTATTGTGCTCATTGGCAGTCTAATCGGTATAATATGGGGTTATAGAGGTTTTGTGGTGCTCCAAAGGGGTGATGTTAAAGACAGGTTTGTTCTCAGAGGCAGACAACCAAGGGAGGTTCCCCTTGGTTTTGCCATAAGGTGCAGGGATTTCAATATAAGTCTCTATCCCAATGGCTCACCAAGGGACTATGTTACAAGTCTTGAGGTCATTGAAAAACAAGGGGTCCTATTTAAAAAGGATGTGAGGGTAAACAGCCCCCTTAGCCACAGGGGCATACAGATTTATCAGGCGAGTTATGGCCTGTTGCCTTCTTTCTCATTCAAAATAGACGGAAGGGATGTTAAGCTAAAGGAACAGGATGAATACGAAGAGGACGGTTTTATTATGGTGGTAACCCGCTTTGAAAAAACAATCCATAACTTTGGACCCGGTGTCCAGGTTGCATTCCTCGAGGACGGCAAACCCAAAACAACCTGGTTTCTAAGAGACATACCAGAGATGAAACAAAGGGATCTCGGGAACAAAAGGGTTGTGCTTGAGGACATAAAAGAAGACCTCTGGACAGGGCTTGAGGTATCATATGACCCTGGGATAATCTTTGTCTGGACAGGCTTTGCATTGATGTTTATAGGGCTCTATATCCATTTTTTTGTTGTCTCAGGAAGGGTATATATAAGAAAATTGTCCGACTGTATCATAGTGGCTGGCATTGGCACAAGGCAGATGGATAGATTTAAATCAGCCTTTGAAAGGATAAAGAGGAGATTAAATGGGGCTTATCCATCATAAGATATTAGGACTCGTTACTATCCTTTATCTTTTATTATTTTTTCTTCACCTGATCTATTTTGTCTTTAAAAAAAATGGGATTAAAAAAACCATCTGGATTGGTATCTATGTAAGCCTTTGCCTTCACACAGCCGGGATTATATTAAGGTGGGTAGATTCATACAGACTCAACATCGGTCATGCACCTTTTTCTAATTACTATGAATCCCTTATCTTTTTCTCGTGGTGCATATGTTTCATTATAGTTGTAATGAGAAAGATACTAATATATCCTGCCATTACCACGCTTGGTGTCCTCGGTGCCCTCATACTTATGGGCTATGCATCCCTATCACCAGGTGTGGATAAAAACATCCAGCCCCTGATACCAGCACTACAGAGCAACTGGCTCCACATACACGTTATAACATGCTTTATATCCTATGCAGCGTTTATAGTGTCTTTTATCTGTGGTATCCTGTATTTTATAGGATTTAAATGGGCCATGTTGCCGGATAAGGGCACCCTTGTGGAGATAAACTATAAAAGCGTTATGGTGGGCTTTCCCATGCTCAGCGCAGGCATACTCACGGGTGCTGTGTGGGCGCACTATGCCTGGGGTTCATACTGGAGCTGGGACCCAAAAGAGACATGGTCTCTCATTACATGGATAATATACGCCCTTTTTCTCCACGCAAGATTTATAAGGGGGTGGGGGGGCAAAAAGATAGCTATAATCTCTATTATTGGTTTTTTTAGTGTAATGTTCACCTATTTTGGTGTAAATTTTATCCTTTCAGGATTGCATAGTTATGCGATATAAACAGATAAATTTTCTTGTAATTTTTATAAAAATATAGATAAAATCTTTCTTCCTTATCAAAGGACTAAAGACAAAAACAGAAAGATAACGCAGGAGGGATTTATGAACAAGCTCGATATAATAAATAAACTTGCATCTGATCTGGGGCTTAACCAAAAGGTTGCCAAGATAGCCGTTGACACCATTATAGATTCAATAAAAAAGGCAATAATAGAGGGTGAAAGGGTTGAAATAAGGGGTTTCGGTAGCTTTACCGTGAGAAGCTATAAGGGTTATAAGGGGAGAAACCCGAAAAGCGGTGAGGTCGTTGATGTAAGCCCGAAAAAACTCCCCTATTTCAAGGTAGGCAAAGAACTAAAGGATATGATCTGGAGGGGTTAGCTAAAAAACCCCCCAATAGGGGCTTAATACCCGTTTAAGCCTCTCAACGATCTTAGCAGCCTCGCTTGATGGGGCATCCTGCTTATAGTCAGTATAGGCAGGCGTGCCTCTCATCTCTTGTATCACTACCCTTACAGAGCTGGTTAGCCCCTCTAAACCGTAGCCGCCTTCAAGGACGTAGAGGAGTCTCCCATTGCAGTGCCTTCTTGCCAAGTCAAGCATTGTGCGCGTCATCATGGCATAGCCCTTCTCTGTGAGCCTCATGCCACCTAGGGGGTCATTATAGTGGGCATCGAATCCGGCGGAGACAAGGATTATCTCAGGCTTATACATATCCACTACCGGGGCAAGCACCTCTTTAAAGGCGAACATATAGTCATTATCATCCATACCATAAGAAAACGGGACATTTACAGTATAACCCCTACCATCTCCATCGCCTGTCTCATCTATCCACCCAGTGCCTGGATAGTATGGATACTGGTGGGTGGAAAAATAGAGGACTGTATTGTCTCTATAGAAGCTGTGCTGTGTACCGTTTCCATGATGAAGGTCAAAGTCTACAATGACTATCCTTTTCATGTTATGCCTCTTCTCCAGGTGCCTTGCGCCAATGGCAACATTATTAAAAAGACAGAAACCCATTGCCCTATTTCGCTCTGCGTGGTGTCCTGGGGGTCTTACAAAGGCAAACCCATTGTCTATCTCTTCCTTCATAAGGGAATCTATGAGATTTAGAAAACCACCTGCTGCCATACATGCTGCCTCATAGCTTTTAGGGGATGTGGATGTATCAGGGTCAAGCCTTACGCTTTTGCCTTTTGTAGCATGAATAGACTCTATATATGAAGGGTCATGAACAAACCCTATCTCCTCGTGGGTAGCGTTCCGCGCTGGAATCCTCACGATACCCGTGTTGTCAATCTCATCGAGCATGGAGTATATGTGTTTCAGCCTCTCAGGGCTCTCTGGATGATAATCATCAATGATGTGCTCAAGATATATATCCTCTCTCACAATGCCTGTTTTCATGTTCTCCTCCTTTAAATCACCCCTTTTGTTGAAAGGGGTCCCTTTATTGCCTTATCCTCTGTTACAGCCTCTTTTAATGTCCTGCCAAAGGCCTTGAATATGGATTCTACCTTATGATGTATGTTCTCACCATAAAATAGATTTATGTGGATGGTAACCCTTGCCTCATTAACAAAGCCCCTGAAAAACTCCTTCACCAGTGCTGCATCAAAATCCCCTGTAAACCCCTCTATCCCACCATTAAATACAAGTGTAGGTCTGCCGCTTATATCAATTACAAAAAGACATAGTGCCTCGTCCATAGGCACCATCGCATGCCCGTATCTCTTAATCCCCCCAAAATCTACAAGGGCATCTCTCAGTGCCCTACCCATGCCAATGCCTGTATCCTCAATAGTATGGTGATGATCAACCTCAATGTCCCCCCTAGCCTCTATCTCAAGGTCAAAAAACCCGTGCCTTGCAAAGAGTTCAAGCATGTGATCAAAAAAGGGTATGCCTGATTTGATGGCTGCCTTTCCGCTGCCGTCTAATTCCCATTTTATCTTTATATCGGTCTCTTTTGTTTTTCTCTCGATGCTTGCGCCTCTTTTCATTGTGCCCCCCTATTCAAGGTATTACCTTGTTTAGCGGATACTCTACGATCCCTTGAGCCCCAGCCCTTTTTAATTCCGGTATAATATCCCGAACCGTCTTCTCGTCAATGATCACCTCCATGGCAACCCATCCCTCATCTGCTAGATTTGATATGGTAGGTGTATGGAGTGATGTGAGTATCCTTGATATTTTTTCTATCTTGTTTCTCGGTAGGTTCATCTTGAGCCCAACCTTCTCCTCTGCCATGAGCGCCCCCTTAAGGAGTATGGTGAGGTTCTCCATCTTCCTCTTTTTCCAGGGTTCATGCCATGCATCTTTGTTTGCAACAAGAACTGTCTCTGATTCCAGTATGGTCTCTATGATCCGTAAATTATTAGCCCTTAAGGATGCCCCTGTCTCTGTCACCTCAACTATTGCATCTGCAAGAAGCGGTGGCTTTACCTCTGTGGCACCCCATGAAAACTCTATTGTAACATCAATGCCCCTCTTTTTGAAAAACCTCCTGGTAAAGCCTACAAGCTCTGTGGCTATCTTTTTGCCCTTGAGGTCCTCTATCTTCTGCACCGGCGAATCAGCCGGGACCGCTACCACCCACTTTACACCCCTAAAACCAACCTTGCCGTATTTCAATCTTATAAGCTCCACCACCTTTGCGTCCTGCTCAAGGACCCAGTCATAACCAGTAATGCCCATGTCCAATATACCGTCCTGCACATATCTTGCCATCTCCTGCGCCCTGATAAGAAGGCAATCCAGCTCAGGATCATCTATTACAGGGGCGTATGACCTTTCCAGAACCTTTATGGTGTATCCTGCATTCTTAAAAAGCCTGAACGTGGTATCCTGAAGACTACCTTTTGGTAATCCTATCTTAAGTTTCATTGTTTACCCCTTTTCTTGCCTTTATGGATTCACTATGGGCAAAAAGCCCCTCTATCCTTGCCAACTTTATGGCTTTATCGCCATATCTATCAAGAAAATCCCTGTCTGTCTTTACCTTGACCCTTCTTCTTTTAAAGGTGTCAACAGAAAGCCCGCCTGTAAACCTGCCTGCACCGCCTGTGGGGAGGATATGGTTTGTCCCTATATAATAATCACCCATGGCAACCGGCGTCATCTCGCCGATATATATAATGCCGGGGTAGAGTATCTTTTCTGCATATGCCTCATCCCCTATAAACTCCATGTGTTCAGGGGCTATGGTGTTTATGATATGGAGGGCATCCTCTATATCCCTAAAATATACAAAAAAGCTGTTTGCCTTCAGCGCCTTCTCGATCACATCCCTTCTTTCATTTGTAGACATTAGTAGCCTGTCTATGCCTTTTATTACATCCTGGATAAATACCCTTGAGTCTGAAAAAAGCCCCACCGTTGCCATCTCATCGTGTTCCGCCTGGGATAATAGGTCACGGGCAACAAGCTCCGGGGAAACATCTTTTGTGCAAAGGACAATAAGCTCAGAGGGTCCTGCGGGCATGTCAATACCCACAAGCCCGTATACATCCCTTTTTGCCTCCTCCACAAAGGCATTGCCGGGACCCACAATCATATCGACCTTTGGTATGGTACCAATCCCGTATGAAAATGCATACACTGCCTGGGCACCGCCTATCCTGTATACATCTGTTATGTTAAGAAGCATTAATGCCGCTGCCACATAAGGATTTAATATCCCTTCTGGTGTTGGTGTGGTAACATAGATATGTTTAACGCCTGCAATCCGGGCAGGTATGGCACCCATTATCAGGGAGGATGGGTATGCGGCCTTTCCGCCAGGGACATAAACAAGTGCCCTCTCAATGGGGATATAACCCTCCTCTACAGATAGGCCTCTTCTTCTGTAGGTCCTATGTCTTGCCCCCTGATTCCTGTGGAAAAGCTCCACGTTTTTTATCATTCCCCTTAGGACAGATATGTCTTTTTTGCTCACCCTGGCTGCATGGGTCTCTATCTCTTCCATTGGAATCCTTAAAGGATATTCCCTGTCCCATCTGTCATATACCCCTGAGAGCCTACTGACGGCGTCCTCTCCTGTCTTCAGGATCTCTTCCTTGATTGTCTCTACCGCCCTTCTTACATCGATCTTGTTCTGGATACGGCATTTTATTATTAAAGAGAGAAGCCCCTCTCTTTCCTTTTCAAGCTCCCATACCCTCATCTTTTACCCTCTCTATCTTTGCCCCTAGTTTTTTCAGCTTCTCTTCAATAGCCTCGTACCCCCTGTCGAGATGGTAGATCCTCGATATCTCTGTTACCCCATATGCGGTCAGGCCTGCAAGGATTAAAGATGCGCTCGCCCTTAGGTCTGTCGCCATTACCTTTGCCCCTGATAGCATCTTTACCCCCCTCACTATGGCTGTATTCCCTATAACCTTTATGTCTGCGCCCATCCGTCTCATCTCCGCCACATGCATCATCCTGTTCTCGAATATGGTCTCTGTTATAGCGCTTACGCCCCTCGATACAGTCATAAGCGCCATTATCTGTGCCTGCATATCCGTAGGAAAACCAGGATAGGGGGCTGTCTTTATATCCACAGCCGAGGACCTCTTTTTTGTCATAGCTGCCCTTATGTTATCACCGTTCTCCACAATATCCATACCCGCCTCTCTAAGCTTGTCTATAAGGGATTTGACATGGGCTGGCGTGCAACCCTCTATGACCATATTCCCTCTTGTTATACCGCAGGCAATAAGAAATGTCCCTGTCTCTATCCTATCGGGTATTACGTTGTGATTGCAGGGTGCGAGGTCGCTGACACCATGGATCTTTATAACCTCTGTGCCTTCACCCTCTATCCTTGCACCCATCTTCTTTAACATCCTGGCAAGGTCAACAACCTCAGGCTCCCGAGCGGCATTTTCAATTACCGTCTCTCCCCTTGCCATAACCGCTGCCATCATTATATTCTCTGTCCCACCTACTGTGGTGGTATCAAATCTTATCCTTGTGCCTCTAAGCCTCTTTGCCACAACATCTACGTAGCCCTCTCTGATATTAACCTCACAGCCCAGCGCCTGAAGACCCTTTATGTGGAGATTAATAGGTCTTTCGCCTATGGCGCATCCCCCAGGGTATGAAACGGTTGCCCTCTTTAATCCCCCTGTAAGAGAGCCAAGGACAAGGACAGATGCCCTCATCTGTTTCACAAGCTCGTAGGGTGCTACATGATTATCAAGGTCGCCTGTATCCACCCTTAGGGAGTTTTTGTCTGTCCACTCTATCCTTGCGCCAAGAATGGATAAGAGCCTTGTCATCGTGCTTATATCTCTCAGCCTCGGGACATTTCCAATCTCGTATATACCCTTCTTTAATATAGTTGCTGCAAGCAGAGGCAGTGCCGCATTCTTAGAGCCGCTTATCTTAACAGATCCTGTGAGTCTCTCCCCCCCCTCTATGACAAACCTATCCACCTACCCACCACTATCCTTTCTGTGCCGCTATAGTCCTTTTTTATATATGTCAGAAAGCCGAGTCTTGTAAGCATATCCTTTATTGCCCCTGCCTGGTTTTTACCGCCCACCTCGCACAAAAACCAACCGTTTGTCTTTATATAGCCTGGCAGGAGCCCTATAAGCCTTCTGTAGATCTCCAGACCGTCTTTCCCTCCATAAAGGGCTATCTTAGGCTCAAACCCCTTTACGTCGTCCATTACCCGCCCCCATTCTGCCTCTGATATATAAGGCAGGTTTGCAACAATCATATCGTATATCCTCTTGCCTTTTATACCACCCAAGAGGTCTGAACAGACAAGCCCCACCCTTTCTGATACCCCTGCCACATCTCTATTTATACGGGCTATCTTCAGTGCCTCTGGGGATACATCTATGCAGACCACCTTGCTTCCTGTTTGCCTGGATATGATGATGCCTATGGCGCCAGAACCGGTGCCCACATCTATAACCCTTGCCGGTGCCTGCATATCCTTTATAATATCTATTGCCTCGTCTACAAGGAGCTCTGTCTCTGGTCTTGGTATCAAAACTGCCTCGTCTACATAGAACTCCTCTGAACAAAACTCCTTTTTATTTGTCATATACGCTATAGGCATGCCCTGTCTTCTCTTGTCCATCATGTGATATATAAGGTCAATATCTCTGGGGCTGATAATCTTTTCTGCCTCTGCAAGGACCTCTTCCTTTTTCATAGAGAGAACAAATGAAAGGATACAAAGCCTGTCAGATATCTCTATATCCCTTGTAGACGATATAATATCTGAGATCCTCAATGCGTCTAACCTGTCTTTAATGCCTCTGATTGGAAATAGGCAATCAACGGGTTTAGTATATCCTCAATGTCTCCGTTAAGGATATTCTGAAGTTTGTATAGTGTTAGGCCTATCCTGTGGTCTGTTACCCTGCCCTGGGGGAAATTATAGGTGCGGATACGCTCACTTCTGTCGCCTGTGCCCACCTGTTTTTTTCTCTCCTGGGAGATCTCCTGTTCCTTTTCCTGCTCCATCTTTTCCTTCAGGCGGGCCCTTAAGACCCTTATTGCCTTTGCCTTGTTCTTATGTTGTGATTTCTCATCCTGACATGTCACAACAATCCCTGTGGGTATGTGGGTTATCCTTACTGCCGAATCGGTTGTATTTACATGCTGCCCCCCGGGCCCGCTAGACCGAAAGACATCAACCCTAAGCTCTTCAGGATTTATATCGAACTCAAGCTCTTCTGGCTCAGGGAGAACCGCCACGGTGACGGTGGAGGTATGAATCCTTCCCTGCGCCTCTGTTACAGGGACCCTCTGGACCCTATGAACACCGCTTTCATATCTAAGAAGATTGTAGGCATCCTTAGAGTCTATAAGCACTATAATCTCTTTGATACCCCCTAGATCCGAGAGACTTGTTGACATGAGCTCTGTCCTCCAATGCATCTTCTCTGCAAACCTCATATACATGCCATATAGGTCTCTTGCAAAAAGCGCTGCCTCCTCGCCACCTGCCCCTGCCCTTATCTCCAGAAACATGCTGTTTACATGCTCTTCGTGCATCTTAAGGAGTATATCCCTCAGACGTGATTCCGCATCCAACCGCTCCTGCTCGATACGCGATGCCTCCTCCTTGATGAGCGCCCTCATGTCCTCATCCTTTTCGGTCTCGAGCATTGCCAGGGTCTTATCTGCCTCTTCCCCCTTTTTCTTCCACTCCCTGTAGACATCCATTATCTCCCTGAGATCATTATATTCCTTTGCAATCTTTTTGTAGACATCTATATTGGCTGTGATCTCGGGTCTGGCAAGCTCTGCCTCAAGCTCTTCGTATCTTGCCTCTATCTTCTCTAATCTCTCAAACATTTTATTGCTGTTTACTGTGCCTTTTTACTGTAGCGTTTCTCGAATTTCTCTACCTGTCCCGCAGAATCAATACGCTTTTCCTTTCCTGTAAATATAGGGTGGCATTTTGCACATATCTCTACAGTAATCTTTTCCTTTGTGGAAAGGGTCTCAAAGGTATTGCCGCATGCGCATTTTACCGTTGCCTTTTTCAGGTTTGGGTGTATGTTTTTTTTCATTTTATCCTCCCTTACTCATAGAATATAAAAATTCCTTATTAGTCTTGGTATCCTCAAGCTTTTCCAGAAGAAACTCCATTGCCTCCACCGGGTTCATGGGCTGGAGCACCTTTCTTAAAAGCCATATCCTTGATAGGTCATCATTTTGAAGGAGCAATTCCTCCTTTCTTGTTCCTGATTTATTTATATCAATGGCAGGGAACACCCTCTTCTCTGCCAACTTCCTGTCCAGATAGATCTCCATGTTGCCCGTGCCCTTAAACTCCTCAAATATTACCTCATCCATCCTGCTGCCTGTGTCTATCAGAGCTGTGGCAATGATGGTAAGGCTTCCCCCCTCCTCTATATTCTTTGCTGCACCAAAGAATCTCCTCGGCTTCTGCATTGCCGATGCATCTATGCCACCCGAAAGGATTTTTCCGCTTGAGGGGACAACGGTATTGTATGCCCTTGCAAGCCTTGTGATGCTATCAAGGAGTATAACAACATCATGTTTGTGTTCCACAAGCCTTTTTGCCTTCTCTATTACTATCTCCGCCACCTGAACATGTCTTGTTGCTGGCTCATCAAAGGTTGAGCTTATTACCTCACCCTTTACAGACCTTGTCATGTCCGTTACCTCCTCGGGTCTTTCATCTATAAGAAGGACAATCAGGTCTATCTCCTTGTGATTCTGGGTTATGCTGTTGGCAATGAGCTGGAGCAGTATGGTTTTTCCTGTTCTCGGTGGTGCAACAATAAGACCCCTCTGTCCCTTTCCAATGGGGGTAAAGAGATCCATAACCCTGGTTGAAAGGTTTTCAGGGGTTGTCTCCAAGATAATCCTCTCATTAGGATAAAGGGGTGTGAGATTATCAAATATAATCTTATCCTTTGCTACATCGGGGTCATCAAAATTGATGGTCTCTACCCTGAGAAGGGCAAAATATTTCTCATTATCCTTGGGTGGTCTTATCTGGCCTGATATTATATCGCCCGTCCTTAATCCAAATCTTTTTATCTGTGATGGGGAGATATAGATGTCGTCAGGGCCAGGCATATAGTTTGAGTCTGGCGATCGTAAAAACCCAAATCCCTCCGGGAGGACCTCCAGGACACCCTCGCCATATACAGACTCGTTCTTATCCAAAAGCCCCTGTAATATGGCAAATATTAGTTCCTGTTTTTTTAATCCTGCGGCGTTATCTATATTTAGATTTCTAGCAAGCTGTGTGAGTTCCCCTATCCTCTTTCTCTTCATTTCATTAAGGTGCATCCTGTTCCTCCCATTCTCTAATCCTCTCTATTAATATTGAAATCTTCTCTCTAAGCTCTTCTTCTGTGCCGTTATTATATAATACATAGTCTGCCTGTTTTTCCTTTTCCTTAAGGGGTATCTGGCACGAGATTCTTCGCTCTATGTCTGCCTCATCCATGCCCCTTGCCTTAAGCCTCTCTCTTATTTTATTGGGTTCAGCAGATACAACTATTATTTTATCAAGGTTTCTGTTCAGTCCTGTTTCAAAGATAAGGGGTCCGTCTACAATAAGGCTCTTTTCTCCCTTTGCCCTGAGTATATCTGCCTGTCTGTATAGCTCTTCTATAACCAGAGGGTGTATTATATCCTCCAGCTCTTTCAGCCTATTTTTATCTGTAAAGACGACCTCTCTTAATCTTTCAGGGTTTACCCTGCCGTTTATCAGAGCGCCTTCGCCAAAACACCTCTTTATGCCTTCCTTGGCCTTTTCGATGTTGAGTGATTCTTTTGCTACCCTGTCAAGGTCGATTACATTAAAACCTCTTTCCTTGAGCAGACTTGATACTGTAGATTTCCCGCTTCCAATAATTCCTGTTATGCCTATCAGGATCATATATCGAGGTTTTTTACATTAAGGGCGTTATCCTCTATAAACATCCTTCTGGTTTCTATATTATTACCCATAAGGACTGTGAAAACCTGGTCTGCATTTACTGCGTCCTCTATAGACACCTTGAGGAGGCTTCTTTTTTCCGGGTTCATGGTGGTCTCCCAGAGTTGTTCTGGATTCATCTCTCCTAGGCCTTTATATCTCTGGATGGTTATGCCCTCTTTGCCTTTTTCGTTTAAAAGCTTGATGAGTTCCTTTGCATTTATCTGGCGTTCTTCTTTTAAACCATCTACTATCTTTATATTCCCTGTATAAAAATCCTTTATCTGTTGAAAGGTATTAAGCGCCTCAAGATAGTCATCTTGGCTACACATCTCATAATCTATCTCAATAGGTGTATCTTTACCTGTTTTTTCATATATCTTTATAGAGAAAAGGTTGTGCTCCCGGTCTTTTATAATGTCTGTATTATATTTTTCCTGAGGGATATAATCTTTTATAGCCTCAAGCCTTGAAATATCCTCAAAGCTTTCCCTGTTCTGGACATCAGCCATAAAAAGGGCAATCACCATATCTTCATCTATGCCAGTCCTTCTTATCTCCTTTAGAAACCTTTCTACTGCCCTCATTTTTTCAATATTATCATACAAAACATTGCTTTCCGTCTCTTTTCCGTTGATCATACATCTTATCTTTTCAGCACCCCTTTTTAGTATAGTCCTTTCAAATTCATCCTCATCCTTTACATACATCTCCTTACTGCCCTGTTTTATCTTGTAGAGGGGGGGTTGGGCTATATATAGGTAGCCGTTATTGATTATATCTATCATTTTTCTATAGAAAAGGGTGAGAAGAAGGGTCCTTATATGAGAACCGTCTACATCTGCGTCTGTCATAATGATTATCTTTTTATATCTCAGTTTATCTGTGTTGTCCGGCGTTATTCCAAGGGCAAGATAAATAGACTTAATCTCTTGGTTTGTCAATATCTTTTCCTGTCTTGACTTCTCTACGTTTAATATCTTTCCCTTCAAGGGAAGGATCGCCTGGGTCTTTCTGTTTCTTCCCTGTTTTGCCGAACCACCTGCAGAATCACCCTCTACTATGTAGATCTCGCACATATCGGGGTCTGACTCCTGACAGTCTGCAAGTTTTCCTGGTAGGATTCCTGTCTCGAGAAGGCTTTTGCTTTTTACAAGCTCTTTTGCCTTTTTTGCTGCCTCTCTTGCTTTTTTGGCATCTAATGCCTTATTAACTATTATCTTCGCTATGTCCTGATGTAACTCAAAATACTCTGTCAGTTTTTCATTAAGTATAGATTCAACAAGACCTTTTATCTCACTATTACCAAGTTTGGTTTTTGTCTGCCCCTCGAACTGAGGGTTCTGAATCTTTATATTAAGGACAGCAACAAGCCCCTCTTTAATGTCATCCCCGGATACACTCTCTTTTTGTTTATTATTGGGCAAACCCTGTATAAAGTTATTTATTGACCTGGTTAAGGCGCCTCTAAAACCGGCCACATGGGTACCCCCCTCCTTTGTGTTAACGTTGTTAACAAAACTGTAGATATTCTCATTGTATCCATCATTATACTGTATTGCCAGCTCCAGGTTGTCGATAGGTTGTTTTGAACTTGTTATGTATATGGGTTCATTAAAAAGGGTATTTTTGTTGCTGTTTAAATATGCCACAAAGGACCTTATGCCACCTTCGTGTTTAAACTCCTGTTTCTTTGCCTTTTTCTCATCTATAAGAACTATATGTATACCATTGTTAAGAAAAGAGATCTCCCTCATCCTATGTGCAAGGATCTCACTACTAAATTCTATGGTGTCAAAAAGGGCCCTATCCGGTTTAAACCTCACCTTTGTCCCGGTTTTATCTGTATCCCCTATTATCTTTAATTCTGTTTTTTTCTCTCCCTTTTGATATCGCTGGTAATATACCTTCCCACCTCTTCTTATCTCTATCTCAAGATATTCTGATAGGGCGTTGACAACAGACAGACCAACGCCATGTAATCCTGCAGAATATTTATATGTATCCTTATCAAATTTTCCGCCAGCATGTAATTTTGTAAGGACAACCTCAAGGGCTGTCATATTTTCTTCGCTGTGCATATCCACAGGTATACCCCTGCCGTCATCCTCGCAGGTTACACTATTATCTCTGTGGATTGTTATGACTATCTTTTTGCAGTAACCAGCCAGCGCCTCGTCAACGCTATTATCCACTAATTCGTAAACAAGGTGATGAAGACCCTCTAGACCTGTGTTGCCAATATACATGGCAGGGACTTTTCTTACTGCCTCTAGGCCGTTTAATATTTTTATACTATCTGCACTGTATTCTGTCATTATATCTTAACCGGCATTGTAATATTTTTGTATGTATCATCATCCCTACCCATAAAAAGAACTGCACCGCTTTTTTCTGGTAATTTCATTATTATCTGTTCCACCTCTATATGATTAACTATATCAAATAAAAATCTTAGGCTAAAGTTCATTTCTTTATCTACGCCATTATACTTTATCTCAATGGCCTCTTTTACGCTTCCTATATCGGATTCTGCATTTAGCTCCATCACATCGTTATATAACATTAATTTTACAATTGCTGTCTTATCTGTTATTGCAGATATTCTTCGTAGGCTCTTTAAAAAAATATCCCTATCAATAATAGCAATGTATGGGTTTCTTTCAGGAATAATGCCCCTGTAATCAGGGAATTTCCCGTCTATCAACTTTGATATAAGCGCTATCCTATCTGTTGAAAACCTTATAATATTATCACCTATAGATAATCTCACCTTATCTTTTTCATTGATAATCCTGCTCACCTCATTAATTGTCTTTTTTGGTATTATTAAACCTTCAAAGTCATAAACACCTTCCATTACCCTTGACAAGATAGACATCCGAAAACCATCTGTTCCAACAGCAGTAATAACATTCTCCCTACCCTCTATAAATATCCCCATGAGCGTATGTCGTGTCACATCCTCAGATGTGGCGAAGCCTACCCTTTCTATCATCTCCAGTAGCGTTGCACCATCTATAGCTATCTCTTTATTTTCATCAAAGGTCGTTAGGTCTGGGAAGTCATCAGGATCCTGCAGACCAAGGATATATTCTGTGTGTTTTTGTTTTATCTTGAGGTTATTCTCATGGATATCCAATTCTATATCGTCGTTGCCCATCTCCTTCAGGATATCAAAAAAGCGTTTACCATTTATTAGTATCTTTTTTTCCTCTTCTGCACCAAAGTCTATATATGCAACTGCACTTATATCAAGGTCATTGGCATATATAGTTGTTTTATCTGTCTGGAAAGATATAAGAAGGTTTGAGAGTATGGGCATGGTTGATCTTTTTTCTGATATAGGTGAGAGTTTTGCTACGGGTTCGAAAAAGAGATCTTTTTTTATTACTATATTCATATAAACCTCTCGTATTAGTAATATAAAGCGTTGAATTGTTGAAAAGTAGCCAAACCTACTGGAATATAATCGAGAATCTCAATAAAAAAAGGTGCAAAAATAGAAATTTTTTGTGGATTCATATGGATTTTAATCTTATCTCTATCTTTTCAACAGTAGTTTTCAGGTCACTTTTCCACTTTAAATCTTCTTCTATCTTTTTTATAGAGTGTATAACAGTAGAATGATCTTTGCCACCAAATTTATTTCCTATGTCAACAAGGGAGCTGTTTGTAAGTTTTCTTGCAAGATATATCGCCACCTGACGAGAAAGCATAATTGATTTTGTCCTCTTGTTCGATTTTATATCCGATGACTTTATATTAAAATATGATGACACCTCCTTTATAATATAATCAATAGTAATCTCCTTATCCTTTTCCTTTATAATATGACCCATTACCTCGCTGGCAAGTTTTATATCTATGGGTGTATTATGGAGGGACGCATATGCACCAACACGTATCAGGGCACCTTCAAGGGATCTTACACTATTTTCTGCCTTTGAGGCAATATAAAATGCAACATCCAGCGGTAGCTCAATATTCTCTATCTCTGCCTTTTTATTTAGTATAGCCACCTTTGTCTCTATGTCAGGGGGTTGTATATCTGCAATAAGACCCCATTCAAACCTTGAGCGGAGCCTCTCCTCGATATTTTCTATATCCCTCGGAAATTTATCGCTCGTTACAACAACCTGTTTCATATTGTCGTACAGGGCATTGAAGGTATGGAAAAATTCTTCCTGGGTTCTGTCTTTACCGGCTATAAACTGTATATCATCTATCAAAAGGACATCCATCTTTCTAAACCTGTTTCTAAATTCATCCATCTTGCTATACTTAAGAGAATTTATAAGCTCATTAGTAAATACCTCTGCAGTGATATAACAGATATGATCAGGACTGATACCACTGTGTTTTAATAAAAAGTTACCTATAGCATTGAGAAGATGGGTTTTTCCAAGACCCACACCACCATAAATAAACAGGGGATTATAGGTCTTACCAGGGTTTGTGGCAACAGCGAGACAGGCCGCATTTGCAAACTGATTAGATGAACCAACAACAAAGTTTTCAAAGGTATATCTAGAATTAAAAAGACTATAATCGTTTTTTTTCACTACAAAATCCTTTTTTACATTATCATCCCTTTCTTCTTTTGCCGTTATATATTCCATCTTTACTTCTTGGCCAACGGTCTCTTTTATTATAGTGAGGAGTAGTGGTTCAAAGTTTTTTATAATCCAGTCTTTAAAGAATTCATTGGGGACTATCACTGAAAATATGCCCCCATCAAATCTTGAAAATTTTAAGGGTTCTATCCATGTTTTAAATCTATCCTGGCTTATAATGCTGGCTATTTTAGGTTTTATCTGTTGGAGAAGATCCGCCATTTTTAGACCACTTTAAACATCTTTTCAACATATGTGGAAAACTTTAGGTTTCCTTAGGCAAGATAGTTTATGACATAATAATACAAAAAAAATTCAAATTCAACTCTTTTTAGATAAAACCTAAAACCCATTAAACAGCCTTATATCACGCTTCTATATCCTATAATATATTGTCTCCAGTATGCATTATCCATATTATCTATCCCAACACCCTTTGATTTAGATGAATGTATAAACTCATTTTTGTTTAGCACAATCCCTGAATGGAGCTCTTTCTTCACCTTAAAGATAATAATATCCCCAGGCCTTATATTATTTCTCTTTACCTCATAGCCAATCCTCATGAGGCCCTCTGTGTTTTTTGGAAGTATCACCCCCCACCTTTTAAATACATAGTAGATAAACCCGCTGCAATCAAAGGCATCAGGACCCTTTGCCCCGTTTCTATAAGGCTTTCCATGTAGATCAATAGCTGTCCTGATTATATTGTTGCGAAGCCGGGAATCCTGATCATAGTCATAGATCTTTACCTTTTTAGGGGCACAGCCTGTCATAAAAACCAAGACCAAGAGAAAAACGCATAGATACCCTACCAACCTATCTTTTCTGAACATATCTCTCCAAAAAAATTTTTGCATGATAAAGGGAGCCGCACCTTATATAATCCTCACCCTCCTCAATACCACATATATCATCTACTAACATAATACCCACATCTACTGATTCAAAAAGACCGGTATCGCCCTCACCATCACCAATAGCACATGCCTGTTCTTTTTTCAGACCAAGATCATACATAATCTGTTTAACAAATATATCCTTTTTGTTATATTCGACATTAATCTTTATCTCGCCCGTTAGAAGACCATTGTGGAACAGAAGCTCGTTTGCAATAGCCCTGTCTATACCAAGCTCATTTTTTACCCTCTCCACAACGGCTGATAAACCAGTAGACACTATAATTGTATAAATACCGGCTGATTTCAGAAAATCCACAAGTATTCGGGCATGGTCCTGATATTCTATCTCCCTTACAATATGCCCCAACCTTTCTTTTGTTATACCCCTCCACAGGAGAGCATCCCTTTCACAGAATTCCTGATAACTAATCATGCCGGCCCTGAATAATTCCTGATATTTGTCAGCCATATTGTCCCATATATTGAGTCTGCGGTGGATATATTCCCAACTACTTTTTACCCTGGTTAGGGTGCCATCACAATCAAGAAAGGCTATCTTTAGGTCCATATTTTTATAGCGTACAAAAAAAACAAAAAATCTATTTTTTCCAACCATCTAATAATCTATAATTATAACCATGGACATTATTGATTGTCATACCCATATATTCCCCCCTGAGATAATTGCAAAAAGAGAATATATTATAACAAAGGACATAAGATTTGCAAGTATTTATAAGGGTTCACAGGAAAGGCTTATAGATGTCGCAGGCCTTGTAGAATACATGGAGGGCAACAGGATAACCAGTTGTATTGCCTGCGGTTTCCCCTTTATGGATAGCGGTCTGATAAAGATGTCAAACGATTATGTCATAGAGGCATCAAGACAGGACAACAAGATAATACCGTTTGTGGTGTTTGACCTAGATAGAAGAGGCAACCCTATTAATGAGCTAGAGAGGTGCCAGGGTAATGGCGCCACAGGGATAGGCGAGATAGGCTTCTACGAAAAGGGCATGCAGAAACAGGAGTTGGAATGGCTTGACGATGCGGCCTATTTTGCTGAGAAGGCAGGCATGCCCGTAATCCTTCATGTCAACGAACAGATTGGTCATACCTATAATGGGAAGATACCGGTAGACTTTATTGGTCTTACTGATTTTATTAATAGACACCCCCTATTAAAGTTGGTTTTGGCACACCTTGGGGGCGGCATCTGTTTTTATGAGTTTATGCCTGAGATAAGGCATATTTTTGCAAATGTTTACTATGATATCGCTGCAACACCTTTTATATATTCAGAGCATATATATAGATACATTGGTATGTTTCTCTCAGACAAGGTGCTGTTTGGGACCGATTACCCCCTTCTAGGCCCAAAACGTTATCTGAAGGGCATAAAGGATATGGAAAAAGAGGCAAAGGAAAATATTTTCCACAGAAATGCAAGGAGGTTTCTTGGAATTGATAGACTGGGATAGGCGATACAGAGAGGGTTTTTATAATGGGGTTCTTGATGCCCACAATCTGCTTAAAAGCTTCTACAGAGAGATAAGGCAGGGCGTTGTAATAGATATAGCCATGGGAACAGGCAGGGATGCTGCCTTTTTGTCTGAAAAAGGATACAGGGTTATTGGGCTTGAAAGGTCTACAGAGGCCATAAAGGTGTTCCAGGAGAGATTTAAAGCCCAGGTATCCTGTATTATAGGGGATGCAAATCTTCTACCTTTTAAAAGGGATATCGCAGAGGGGGTGATTGTCTTTTATTTTCTCATAAGGGAGATAATGGATGAAATAAAGACTATACTAAAAAAAGGCGGCGTTCTTATATATGAAACCTTTCTGAAACGACAGAACTTGACAGGTGGATGGCGGAATCCTAGATATCTCCTTGATGATGGCGAACTATACAGTTATTTTTCTGAATTTGAGTTACTATATTATGAAGAGGTAATATTAAGAGAGGGGGAAAAGGATAAGGCCATAGCGAGATTTGTAGGAAGGAAACTATGATAGTAGAATGGGATCCTAAAAGACCGAGGAAAAAGATTACAGAGCTTATTAAAAACACCCTGCTCGAGGGCGGGATAATTGCATACCCCACAGACACGTTTTATGGTATGGGCTGTGACCTCTTTAATATAAAGGCCGTCAGACATTTGTATCAGATAAAAAGGCTCGACAGCAAAAGGCCTATGAGTATAATATGTAGTGATTTTAAAGAGATAAGCACATATGGGGTAATCAGTGATTTTGCCTTTAATATCCTCAGGGGGTGTCTGCCTGGACCATATACGTTTGTCCTTAAGGCAAGGAAGATAATGCCAAAGCTCCTTATGACAGAAAAAAAAGAGGTGGGCATAAGGGTCCCTGACCATCAGGTGCCCCTGGGGCTTACGCATCTACTCGAGAGACCCATTATAAATACCAGCGCAAGGATAGCAGGGGAAGAGATAATAACAGACCCAAGACATATAGAGAGACAGTTTAAGGGCAGCGTTGATATTGTAATAGATGGGGGCATAATTATTGGTGAGCCGTCAACAGTCATTAGACTGGTGGATGATAAGATAGAGGTATTAAGGGAGGGCAAGGGGTTATTTACATATCCTCACCGTCAGGATTAGCGCTACCCACATCTTGTGTCTCCATTGCCTCCTCCATAGATTGTCTGAAATCCTCTCCCAGTTCGTCACCCAGTTCTCTGCCCATCCGCTTCATAAATCTCTCAATGCTTCTTGGGTCATTCTCATCAAGGCCTGAGAGTCTTGAGGGGTCAAAGAGGCTCTCCATCCTTTTTTCCTCCCCTTTGATAACACCCACCCTTGAGATGATTCGCTCCATATCCTTGTTGCCACAGGTCCTACAAAAAGGCTCCACCTCCTCTGTTGCTCTGAGGAGTAAAAAGGAAGAGATTTTTTTACATTTTCTGCACTGATACTCATAAATAGGCATTTTAACACCCTCTAATTATAGCACTATTCACCCTATATTTAATATTTATTGAGTTCGTTTCTATATATTATAACGATTTTTGCCATCCCTTTCAATGCACCCCTAAAGGATCTCTGAGGGATGCAGGCACCCAAACAATGTCTTTATTTTTCCTTATATTAATTGTATAGTTCCACAACAAAGGCATTTATAATGCCATCAAGCCTGGTATAAAAAGGGGGCCGCGCAGGTGTTTTTCTGTGGATAAGGAGCTCTTTATATTCTTTATAATGATATATAGCTATAATACATAGGGATAGTTATGGATAGGGCAGAGACCTATGAGATCCACGGAACACAAAAAAACGAGACATTAGAATGGGATTGTGCTGTCCCCATTTTTACAAACAGATTTTTTTATCAGGACTGTATTATGATCAGCGCCCTTACCCTGCTTGTCTGCGCATCGTCTTTTGGCGTCCTAAATCTATTATATTATATACGATATAGACAGTTTATAGGTATCCCTGTGTATTCAGAATATACACTCCCAGCCTTTCTGTTTTTCTTTGCCATAATAGCCATTGCGGCGTGCATCATGTTTATTTTGTCGAAAAACAGGTACCCCTGTCATTTTGTATTAAACCATGAGGGGGTATCAATAGCATATATGCCAGAGAAGGGTATTTGCAGGATCTTTGGTTTTTTTGCCCCCCTAACCCTGTCCAAAAAGACGCAAAAGACAGGCAAAAATTCAGGGCATATCTATTATGCCTGGGAGAGGATTGAACAGGCAGTGCCCTATCCAAAGACAAGGGCCATCGCACTGTATGGTGCCTTTATGAGGATTGGTGTCATCTACTGTCCAGAGGACCTAGACCTATACAGCGAGGTTTTACATGTAGTGCAGAATGCCCTCTGGAGGGCAGAGAAGACAAGAAGGTTATGGGCAGAAAGGACAAAGAAACAATTCCTGAACAGGTTGCTATGGATTGTGTTTCTTTTTATTATGACGCTGCTTGCATCAGAGGCGCCGCTTGTTGAAACAAGCATCCCTGTCTGGATACTTTTTATCCTCTCGGTCATTGCCACGGTAACAGGAAGTAGGGTAAGACAGGCCATAGGGCTGATTAACCTCTTAATAGTTACAGTGCTTGCAATACTAATGATCTACAGGGGCCTAAAGATGGAATATTCAGGGCTTGGCATGTTTGCCTATAACTTTTTTCGAAACCTTGTTCACCCTGATTATCTTATATTTTTTATCCTTTCCCTGACGGGGTTTTTTGGTTTTGTTGTTTACTCTTGGGTTATTATCCTTACCAGGACAGAGGGGTCTCAAGGGGATAAAATCAGGCCAGTAAGGTCAGAGGGTATTATTAGAACAGGGCTTGTCCTGATGTTTATAATCATTGTGTCCATTGTATATACAGTCTATTGGCAGATATTTCAGTACGAAAAGGCGGTTGGCAGCCTGCCTGAAACAATAAAATACCTCCCCCTTGACACTGGCGACAGCAAGGAGACAAAGACATTCAAGGTAAGTTATAATGCCATGCTCGACGCCTTAAATAGATACCATAATGCAGAAGATAGTGAAAAGGATAGGGCACATAGGGAATACAAAAGGCTCAGAAAAATAGTATTCGAAAAGCAGCAGAGGATGATAGAGGCGATGGTGGCAAAACAAAAAAAGACCGCAGCACCATAAACCACAGACAATCCTTTAGCTACCCATACCCTGTAGTACCTGGTTAAGCATCTCGCCGAGTTTTTTCTCCTCGCTCTCGTCGGCATATTTTGGTTTCTCCACGTCAGGGAAAAGACTGAAGATGCCGTTTACCATTACCTCTGCATGAGGAGGGCACCCTGGCAGGTAGATACCATAAGAGGCATTATGCGCCTGACAGATACCCATAAAAATATTTGTCTCGCCAGGGGCTATATTACAAGGTGTTTCAGGGCCCAAAAAGATATTTGCCTTTTTATTGATGAGACGGTCTATTAAGAGCCTGTCTGGATAAGCAGGGTCAGGCCTTCTCAGCTTTGCCAGGACAAAGTGGAGATAGCCCTTACACCCGCTGCAGGCGCCACCATCATGGACGGCCAGATCCCTGCCGCCCCTTATGTCTATATCTGGCTGCCTAAAAGGGCTTGACACATTGTGGATATCCTCACCCACGACCTCTATCTTTTTCTCTTCCAGGGGCCCCATGCCCTGCATATAGGCAAGAAAAACAGGTGGTGAGGAAAGGGGGTCAATCCCCATAATCCTCATGGCAGTGGCATCAATGGCAACAGGGTTTGTTCCCCCCAGGAGCAGATTCATCTGTTTAGGGGTGCCGGAGATAGGCCCAAAATCCTCCTGTCCTACCAATCCATCGATGATGGTTAGATGGGGTCTTATAATCTTATGGATATTTACAAGATTCTGCCATAGGCCAAAGAAATGGGTCATGTATTTTTCCAGTGGCGGGACCGCACCCTGAAGGCTCTTTATACTCAGGGATACAGCGGCAGCAAAGTGAATCTTCATAACAGGGACATTTATAATAACATCAGCTTTTTCAAGGGTTATAGGTATCCTCCTTGATAGCATTCTCTTGCCCTCAGGAACCTTTTTTTCAATAAGCTCGTCGTTGTTCAGATCCAGGAGGCTTATTCTTTTTGGGTCAAGGTCAACGAGTCTGTTATACCCATAGTGTTCAAACATCTTTGTTGTAGCGCTTCTGTTTATAGAAGAGCCCTCTGCAATAATTATCCTGCCCGCAACAGGCAGCAGTATCTCCACAAGGGATTTTATAACCCTTATGTCTGTTACAATGCCCCCCCTGTATACGCCATCTTTTAAACCATGATCGCTTACTATATTGGGCTTTATGACGATGGTCTTGCCCTTTTTTACAAATCTTTCAAGGCCTCCAAGGTTTTTTATAATATTCTCGACGCCCCTTTTAATATCTTCATACGACATCATATCAGCTATGCGCTCTATGGCAACTATCTCCGTTTTCCTATAAGGTCTTGCAGGCTTTTTTCCCTTTAATTTTTTAAGAAGGACTGCCGTGCTCAATTCCATCTTCACGGTCTTTACACCTTCTTTTATAAAGGTCTTCGTAGGCCTGAACCCATAATCAAGCATCCAACTATAGGTTTTTTTATCATCCCAGGCAACCTCAGCAGACACAAGGGTCTCTTTTTCAATGAGTTTGTCTATTATCAATGTCTCAAGCCCCTTATCCTCAAAGCCCTTTTGGATATAGATTCCTTCTATTGTGCTCGTCTCCATGTTATATAATAACCATCCTATCTCATGACTGTTTTGTTTTGCTGTATATCTGACCCTATTTATCTCCTTTTTTAGTGTAATGCCACTGTTCATGGTGTGTCCTCCTAGATTAAGTCCAGGTTTTTATAAACTAAAGATTATCATAAACAGGGCATCTACTTAAACAACTTTGAGAAAAAATGTGTTAATATAAAAGGGTCTATGGATATTATTACAGCAAGAGGATTGACAAAGGATTATAATCACACCAGGGCAGTAGATTGTATTGATTTTGTTATAAAAAAGGGTGAGTGTTTTGGTTTTCTCGGCCCCAATGGTGCAGGCAAGACCACTGTAATGCGTATGCTCTACTGCGCTGCTATCCCTACAGGGGGTGAGATAAAAATCCTTGGTATGGATGCCCAGTCAAATCAGTCTTTAGTAAAATCAAGGATAGGCGTTATGCCTCAGGACGATAATCTTGACATAGATCTAACAGTAATAAAAAACCTCATTGTCTATGCAAGATATTTTGATATCCCCCCGAGGGTCTCGAAAAAGACTGCTTGGCAGCTTCTCGAGTATGTGGGGCTCGCAGCAAGGGCAGATACAACCATTAAGACCCTTTCAGGGGGCATGAGGAGGTCTCTGCTCCTTGCAAGGGCCATTATCAATTCGCCAGATGTCCTTATCCTGGATGAGCCCACAACAGGCCTTGACCCTCATAGCAGGCACACCGTATGGGAGAAACTTAGAGACCTCCAGCACAACAACACAACCCTCATACTTACCACTCATTATATGGAAGAGGCAGAGGTTCTCTGCAACAGGGTTGCCATTATGGATAAAGGCAGGATAGTGACAGTGGATTCACCAAGAAACCTTATGGAGATCCACAGCGGTAATCTTGAGGAGGTTTATCTTAAGCTAACAGGAAAAAGGCTTGAAGATGATACGCATAATGAATGAAGGCGTAAACATTAAAAGGGCATTTAGGGTATGGCAGCGACATCTTTCGGTGTATACAAGACTATACAGATCAAGCATAGCCCTTAATTTTGTAGAGCCAGCGCTGTTTCTTGTTGCCTTTGGTATAGGGCTTGGTGCCTTTGTAAAGGACATAGATGGCGTCCCATACATAAAATACATAGCCCCTGGTATAATAGCGTCCTCATCCATGTTTGCCGCAACATATGAGTGCACATATGGGACCTATGTGAGGATGACCTTTCAAAAGACCTTTGATGCCATACTTGCCACCCCAGTTAACATTAATGATCTTATTGCAGGGGAGCTTATGTGGGCAGCCACAAAGAGCATGTTTTATGGGACCATCATAATCATAGCCATATCAGCCTTTAGGCTTGTAGATTCTCTTATGGTTGTTGCCATTATCCCCATTCTTTTTGTAAGCGGTCTGATATTTGCCGAGATATCAGTGATATGCGCTTCTATTGTCCCAGGGATAGATTCTTTTAACTATTTTTATACGCTCTTTATAACACCCATGTTTCTTTTTTCAGGCATATTCTTTCCCTTAAATGTATTACCCCCTGCCGTGGGAAAGATAGCCTTCTGGACACCCCTGTATCATCTTACCAATATATGCAGATCCCTTGTCTGGGGAAAAGCACAGGGCGTTTTGCAAGGCCTAATATGGCTTGCACTAGCCGTCCTTTTGATCGCCCCCATTACTTTTATCCTGATGAGAAGGAGAATAATAAGATAAGGGGCACTACCGATTATTTATTATATAGACATCACATGGCCAATAAAATAAAATATCAATGGATGACGAACCTTTTTAGTCTGTTCTCCATAGGTTTTATACTGGGACTGACAGGCGCCATGGCACCAGGCCCCCTGTTGACAGTAACAATAGGCGAGTCAACAAGACGAGGAGGGATAGCAGGCCCCCTTGTTGTTCTAGGTCATGGGATCCTTGAGCTTGCCCTTGTGTTTTTGATTGTCCTGGGGATAGGAAAACCCCTCAACAATAATATAGTCTTTACTGCTATAGCAATTATAGGTGGGGCAGTGCTGATATATATGGGTTATTCGACAATAAAAGGGCTTGGGTCTTACAAGATAAAGAACGGCGGCAGCAACACCAAGACAGGTATGCACCCTGTTCTTGCAGGGGTTGTTATCAGTCTGTCAAACCCTTATTGGTTTATCTGGTGGATAACAATAGGTATGGGGTACATAGTATTTGCAAAACAGATGGGGACAAGGGGGATACTCGCATTTTTTATAGGACATATTCTCTCAGACCTTGTATGGTATAGTTTTGTTTCCTATGGGGTTCAACTAGGCGGGCGGTTCTTTAATCTGAAGACAATAAAGGTAATACTTTTTATCTGTAGCATATTCCTTATGTTTTTTGGTGTGTTTTTTATCTTCAAGGGCTTTCAGTTTATCAAGACACCATAGACCCTTAGAGGGAATGAAGGCATGGAAGACAGGATTGGGATCCCTTCGCCCACCGCTATTGAAGAGGTTGTAAGGAGCATGTCTGAACTGACCAATAATTACCAGATAGCGGTGGGCGAAAACGGTGATATCGATGATATTCACCTGGAGATTGAATTTAATCCAGGCCATGAGGATAAAAATAAAGAGGAAGGGTTCTTAAATAAGCTGAAGGATCTGCTATGGGTGAAGTTATACCAAAATTAAGACCCTTTGCAAAAAATTCTATACAAATTTATCCCCTTGGGCCGAAAAGATAAAAGGATACCGTGAGGTTTTCCTTCAAGGCCGGCCCTGGTCTTTTTCGCCTTTAACGCACCCCAATTAACATCCTTGAACCGGGCGCAGAAGATGGTGGCCGGAATCTATTTTTATATAGGACAGCATTAATTGATATTTATCAATTAACCTTAAAAGATTATCAACACTAAAGAGGGGTAATTTTAAAAAGATTAGGCCTTAGTGGTTATGGGAGGAATGGACATGAGTTTTATATACCT